>NZ_ASSC01000532.1 GCF_000520735.1 Paenibacillus forsythiae T98 | reverse complement strand
GGCTCGGCGGAGCTTGCGGGCAAGCTGAGCGATGCGGCGGATAAGACGGGCGCCGTCAAGACAACCGACGAGACCGCCGGCATGTTCGCCGAGCCGGTCGAGCTGAATCAGAAGACGCTCAGCGAAGTTCCGAATTACGGCACCGGGCTTGCTCCTTATTTTCTGTCTCTGGGCCTGTTCGTCGGAGCGTTGATGTGCACCATCATCATTTCGCTCCGTTCCTCGGCAGTGGAAGAGGCTTCGTACTTTAACCGGTTTGTAAGCCGGACACTGGTCTTCTCGGCTATGAGCCTTCTCCAGTCGCTGGTGGTGGCATCGATTATGCTCTACGGACTCCGGCTTGAGGTGCAGAGCGTGCCGGGATTCTATGCCTTCACCTTCATCTCCAGCCTGTCGTTCATGTGGCTGATTCAGGCGCTGGTGACATGGCTGGATCAGCCCGGAAGATTCGTGGGGATTGTGCTGCTGATCTTCCAGCTGACGACAAGCGCCGGAACCTTCCCGCTGGAGCTTATTCCGAAATGGATGCAGTCGCTTCATCCGCTGCTTCCGATGAGCTACAGCGTGCAGGGCTTCAGAGCGGTCATCTCCACCGGCGATTACGGCAGAATGTGGAGCGACGCCGGCACGCTTGCCATCTATGGCGCCGTGTTCCTCTGTATCACGCTGCTGTACTTCATCAGCCGGGGACGCGACACCAAAACCGAGCTAAATAGTGAACAAGTTTTGTCTGTATAATCCCCGTTTCGGACCGGCAAAACAGGAGCGCCCCTTGTGGGCGCTTTTTGGTTATTGCAGGAAAATAAAACGTTTTCAATAAGCCTGGGCAAAAATATTACATGGGTAAAACGTTTGCAAAGTATAAGCGCTTATTCATTTGTAATGCATAAATATTCATGGATAAGATTTTTTAAGCTTTGATCCGGTAAAGCTGTGTCGCAAAAGCTAATGTTAATCGGCATCATAAAAAAGTTTAAATTGCGCTCATGTAAGGCCGATGATAAAATAATATAGCCAATCTGCGTTGAATAATTATTAATAATGCCCCACTTTATTATAGAAAGGTTGCGTAATATGAGACACACTGAACTGCCCCCTAAACAGGGCCTTTACGATCCCCAGTTCGAGAAAGATGCCTGCGGCATGGGCTTTGTCGCCCATATCAAAGGCAAGCCATCGCATGAGATTGTCAGCAACGCCTTAACCATGCTCGCCAATATGGAGCATCGGGGAGGCCAGGGAAGCGAGCCGAATTCCGGCGACGGCGCGGGCATTATGCTGCAAATTCCGCACCGGTTCTTCTCGGAAGAAGCGAAAGCGCTCGGCTTTGAACTGCCGGAAGCGGGCCGTTACGGTGTCGGCATGCTCTTTTTGTCTCATAATGAAGACATCCGCGCCGCGCATGAGCGCGCCCTGAACGAAATTATTGCCGAAGAAGGGCAGACGCTGCTCGGTTACCGCGATGTGCCAACCTGCGACGAAATGCTGGGCAAGACGGCGAAGGCGGCCAAGCCTTATGTCCGTCAAGTATTTATCGGCCGTTCCGCCGATATAAAGGATGATCTTGCCTTTGAACGCAAGCTGTACGTTATCCGCAAGCGGGCGGAGCTGGCTATCCGCTACGCCGGATCGGAGGAAGCCGACTCCTTCTACCTGCCGAGCTTGTCCTGCCGCAAAATCGTATATAAAGGAATGCTGACCACCGAGCAGGTGGGCCCATTCTATCTCGATCTTCAGAATGAAGCTCTGGAATCGGCGATCGCGCTTGTCCATTCCCGGTTCAGCACCAACACGTTCCCGAGCTGGGAGCGTGCCCATCCGTACCGCTTCATGATTCATAACGGCGAGATCAACACGCTGCGCGGCAACGTCAACTGGATGCATGCCCGCCAGTCGCTGTTCAAGAGTGAAGTATTCGGCAGCGATCTCGACAAAATCAAGCCGGTCATCAACCCGGACGGGTCCGATACGGCGATGTTCGACAATACGTTCGAGTTTCTGTACCTGAGCGGACGCTCCCTGCCTCATGTGGCCATGATGATGGTTCCCGAGCCTTGGAGCAACCATGACAGCATGGATGAGAAGAAGAAGGCGTTCTACGAATACCACAGCACCCTGATGGAGCCGTGGGACGGGCCTGCCGCCATGGGCTTCACCGACGGCGTGCAGATCGGCGCGATTCTTGACCGCAACGGACTGCGGCCTTCGCGCTATTATGTAACGAAAGACGACTTGATTATCCTGTCCTCCGAAGCGGGCGTGCTCGACATTCCGCCGGAGAACGTTCTGTATAAGGACCGCCTGAGACCGGGCCGCATGCTCCTGGTCGATACGCAGGAAGGACGCATTATTTCCGACGAGGAAGTGAAGGCGGCAATCGCCTCCGAGCATCCTTACCAGGAATGGCTCGACGAGCATCTGATCAGCCTGAGCGAGCTTCCGGAAGCTCCCGAACTGCCGAATCCGAAGCATGACAACGTTCAGCAGCTTCAACAGGCATTTGGCTACACGTTCGAGGACCTGCGCAAGGTGCTGGAGCCGATGGCTTCCAGCGGCGCCGAAGCGGTCGGCTCCATGGGCTACGACGCTCCGCTTGCGGTGCTGTCCGACCGTCCGCAGCGGCTCTATAACTACTTTAAACAAATGTTCGCCCAGGTAACCAATCCGCCGATCGACGCCATCCGCGAAGAGCTGGTAACTTCGACGACGACGACAATCGGGCCGGAGCGCAACCTGCTGAAACCGGAACCGGAAAGCTGTAGACAGATCGCGCTGGATACGCCGATTCTGTCCAATGAAGACTTCGCCAAGATCCGCCACGTGCGCCGCGCGGGCTTCAAGTCGATGACCATTCCGACCCTGTTCCCGGCCGGGCTGGGCGCCGAAGGGCTGCGGATCGCGCTTGACCGTCTGAACGAGGCCGCCGACCGTGTGATCGAGAAGGGCCACAATATTCTTATTCTGTCCGACCGCGGGGTAGACCGTGAGAACGCGGCTATTCCGGCGCTGCTCGCCGTGTCGAGCCTGCATCACCATCTGATCCGCCAAGGCACCCGGACGAAGGTTACGATTCTGCTGGAATCCGGCGAACCGCGCGAAGTGCATCATTACGCGCTTCTGCTCGGCTATGGCGTCAGCGCCGTGAATCCGTATCTGGCGTTCGAGAGCCTGGACGATATGATTTCCCAAGGCCTGCTTAGAGGCGTATCGCACGAGAAGGCCGTCAAGAACTATATCAAGGCTGCAACGAAGAGCGTGATCAAGATTCTATCCAAAATGGGTATTTCCACGATCCAGTCTTACCGTGGCGCCCAAATCTTTGAAGCGGTCGGCCTGAAGTCCGAGTTCGTGGACCGCTACTTCACCTGGACGCCTTCCCGCATCGGCGGCATTGGCCTGGAGGAAGTGACCATGGAGACACTGGCGCATCACAGCCGCGCCTTCTCCGACAAGGACGGCAAGGACAAGGTGCTGGATTCCGGCGGCGAATACCAATGGCGCAGCGACGGGGAGGATCATCTGTTCAACCCGCAGACGATTCATCTGCTTCAGCATTCCGTCCGCAGCGGCGATTACGAGATGTACAAGAAGTATTCCGCGCTTGTTCAGGGCGAGAGCAAGAAGCATCAGACGCTTCGTTCCCTGATTGAATTCAAGCAGGTCGGCAATCCTGTTCCGCTGGAAGAAGTGGAACCTGTGGAATCGATCATGAAACGCTTCAAGACCGGCGCCATGTCCTTTGGCTCGATCAGCAAGGAAGCGCATGAGACGCTGGCCATTGCGATGAACCGCATCGGCGGCAAGAGCAATACAGGCGAAGGCGGGGAGGACCCGGCGCGCTTTACTCCGGACGCCAATGGGGATTCCCGCCGCAGCGCGATCAAGCAGGTCGCATCCGGGCGGTTCGGCGTTACTTCGAACTATCTGGTGAACGCCGACGAGATTCAAATCAAGATGGCGCAGGGCGCGAAGCCGGGCGAAGGCGGACAGCTTCCGGGACGCAAGGTGTATCCTTGGGTTGCCGAGGTTCGCGGTTCCACGGCGGGCGTAGGTCTGATCTCGCCTCCTCCTCATCATGACATTTATTCCATTGAGGATTTGGCAGAGCTGATTTACGACCTGAAGAACGCTAATCCGCGCGCCAATATCAATGTCAAGCTCGTATCCGAGGTTGGCGTCGGAACCATCGCTGCGGGTGTGGCGAAGGGCCGTGCCGATGTTATCCTGATCAGCGGATACGATGGAGGCACCGGCGCGTCGCCGATGAACTCCATCCGCCACGCCGGTCTTCCTTGGGAGCTGGGTCTTGCCGAAACGCATCAGACGCTGATGCTGAACAATCTGCGTGACCGGGTCGTTCTCGAAGCCGACGGCAAAATGCTGAGCGGCCGCGATCTGGCTGTTGCTGCGCTGCTGGGCGCCGAAGAGTTCGGATTCGCTACCGCGCCGCTGGTTGCGGTAGGCTGTATCATGATGCGCGTCTGCCAAATGGACACTTGTCCGGTCGGCGTCGCAACACAGAATCCGGATCTGCGCAAGAACTTCGCTGGCGATCCGCAGCATGTCGTTAACTTCATGACATTCGTCGCTCAGGATTTGCGCGAGATTATGGCCAGTCTCGGCTTCCGCACCATTGAAGAAATGGTCGGACGCACCGACTGTCTGGACGCTGTTCAGGCTTCGTATCACTGGAAGAAGAAAGGCGTCGACCTCAGCGGATTGCTGCATACGCCGGAGCTGCCTGAAGGCAGCACGCGTTTCAACAGCAAGAAGCAGAACCACGGGCTGGAAGAGACGCTGGACGTTTCCAAGCTGCTTCCGCTTGCGGCGGCGACGATTGAAAATGGAACGGCTACGGAAGCATCCCTGCCGATTACGAACGTCAACCGCGCCGTCGGCACGATCCTTGGCAGCGAAGTAACGCGCAAATACGGCGCCGCCGGACTGCCGGAGGATACGATCCGCCTGCACTTCACCGGCTCGGCTGGCCAAAGTCTTGGAGCTTTCGTGCCGAAGGGCATCACGATTACGGTTGAGGGCGACACGAACGACTATATCGGCAAGGGCCTTTCCGGCGGCAAGCTGATCGTCAAGCCGTCTCCGAAAGCGACGTTTGCCGCAGAGGAGAACATCATTGTCGGCAACACCGGCTTCTATGGAGCGACCAGCGGTGAAGCTTATATCAGCGGTATTGCCGGCGAACGCTTCGCGGTACGGAACTCCGGCGCCAAGGTTGTCGTTGAAGGTGTGGGCGACCACGGCTGCGAATATATGACCGGCGGACGCGTTGTCGTTCTGGGCGGAACGGGCCGCAACTTCGCGGCGGGCATGTCCGGAGGCATTGCGTATGTATTCGATCCCGACAATACGTTCATCAACCGCTGCAACCTGGAAATGGTTCTGCTGGAGCGCGTTGAGGAAGCCGAAGAGATCGAAGATCTGCGCGGCATGATCACACGTCATACGGAGCTGACGGGCAGTTCGCTCGGACAGCGCGTACTGGACGGCTGGGCCGACAATCTTCCGAAGTTCGTCCGTGTCATTCCGAAGGATTACAAACGGATGATGGACCAAATTCGCAAGGTGGAAGAGAGCGGTCTGACCGGTGAAGCTGCTATGATGGCCGCGTTTGAAGCGAATATGCGCGAACTGGCGCGGGTAGGCGGCTAAGCCCCCGGGCGACATAATATAAATTAAGCAGCGGCAGGCCGAAGCGAAGCTTTCAGCCTGCCGCTTTTTTTGAGCATGGGAGCCGTTCCTTTTTGCCAGTCGGATAACAATTTTGCGCATCGGCAGAAATTTTTTGATTTTTTGCAGGTTTATTGCAGAAAACGGCGTCTAACCTTTATGAGGCATGCTTGCCGAAAATTTCATAGGGAAAGGATGGGACAATCATGACAGGAAATACGGCAGTAACGGAACCGGTAGCCAGGCTTCTTGGTGTAACCAAAAAAATCGGTTCAAAGACGCTGGTAGGCGATTTAACGCTCGATATTCCAGCGGGACAGGTCTTTGGCTTTCTCGGGCCGAACGGCGCGGGGAAGACGACAACCATCCGGATGATGGTTGGACTGATCTCGATCAGCCGGGGCGACATTGTGATCGGCGGCAGAAGCATCAAGACCGATTTCGAAGAAGCGGTTGCCCAGGTGGGGGCCATTGTAGAGAATCCGGAGATGTACAAGTTTCTAACCGGATACCAGAATCTGAAGCAGTATGCGCGCATGGTCAGCGGCGTGAACAAACAGCGCATTCAGGAGGTCATCGACCTTGTTGGACTGGGCAGCCGTATCCACGACAAGGTGAAGAGCTATTCGCTCGGCATGCGCCAGCGTCTGGGCGTAGCTCAAGCCCTGCTTCACAGGCCCAAGCTGTTAATTCTTGACGAGCCGACCAACGGGCTTGATCCACAAGGTATCCGCGAGCTTCGGGATTACCTGCGGCGGCTCTGCCGGGAAGAGGGGACAACCGTGTTCGTCTCCAGCCATTTGCTGTCCGAAATGGAGCTGATGTGCGACAGCGTCGCCATCATTCAGAACGGGAAGCTGATTGATGTCCGCCGGTTGAAGAACGAGGAAGGCACTCAGACGCCGGGCGGAGAGTTTGTGTTCGAGGTGGATGATCTTCAGACCGCCCAGACGCTGATCGGCGGAACGGTAAGGAATGGAGAAGGAATTGTCGTGCAGACGGTCAGGGAGGATATCCCGGAACTGAATGCGAAGCTTGTGAGCGGCGGCGTCAGAGTATACGGCATCAAAGAGGTCGTAGTCTCACTGGAGGATCAATTCCTGGAAATGACCGGAGGTGAAGGTATTGAGTAAGTTTAATGCGCTCGTACATAATGAGAATGTCAAAATATACAGCCGGGCCCGCACCTGGATCATGCTGCTTCTGCTGGCCGTGTTCAGTGTCTTGATTCCTGTACTCATATACGTGAACAGCACGCCGGAGAACATGCCGGGACAATGGGACGGCTTTCAAATTACGTTGAGTGTCATTTTTAATCTGACTACGATCTTTACCGTAGTTATTGCGTCGGACGCCATCGCGGGGGAATTCTCCTGGGGAACGATCAAGCTGCTGCTGATCCGGCCCTGGAGCCGTTCGAAAATTCTGCTGTCGAAATACATTTCCATGGTGCTGTTCAGCCTGCTTACGACGCTGCTGATGACCGTTTGCGCATTCGCCGCCTCGCTGATTCTGCTGCCCTCCGGCGGTGCAGGCATGACTCAGGGCGGCTGGAGTCCGGAAGCGTACAGCGGGATGCTTATTGTATGCCGTTATGTGGAGCTGTTCCTGACCGCCACGCTCGCGTTTATGGTTTCCAGCGTATTCCGCGCAAGCGGTCTGGCGATCGGTCTGTCGCTGTTCATTATATTTGTTAAAAATCTGTTTATCACTATCTTCAATCCCGACCGTTTCGAATGGGCGAAGTATTTGCCGTTTAGTCATATGGACCTTAGCGGCTATCTGGTCTCGGATAGGGGCCCGGGAGGCGTCGCGCTGAGCTTCTCCATCGGGGTGCTTGCCGCCTATTATGTCCTCTTTCTGCTGCTGGCCTGGGTTGTGTTCAGCCGCAGGGATGTTGCCGGTTGACCGAAAAATAAGAAAGGACACAGGCCGTGCCGTGTCCCAATGCGTCCGAACCGTCCGCTGCTGCAAAGAGCGGACGGTTTCTTTTCGTTCAGGGAAGCGGTGCTCTGTCCGGCGCTGCCGACCCGTCCGATTCTTTGGCCATTTTGCCGCCGCCGGACACATCCAGGCGGCCTGGATGCATATAGTATGACTGCATCCCGTTCCCGTGGTCGCTCCCTATTAATGGCCCCGCGCGGCGGTGCTGTTCAGTTGATCCTTGAGCCCCTTCGCGCTGTCCACAAGCTCCAGGGCCTCGTTCTGCGCCAGCTCCAGCGCTTGCTCCCTGTCCGCGAGCGTGGCTTCCAGCCGCGCATTCTGCAAAGACAGCGCGGCGGCTTCTCTTTCAAGCTCCTGTATGGAGCGGGAGGCATGATAATGCATGGAGCTGATCAGACTCGACAGGGACAGGATGGCCGCGGCCGGCAGGGCCACGGCCATCGGTTTGGAAATCCGGAGCTTTCTGACCGGACGCCCGGCATCCCGGACGACAAGCAGGGTAATCTTGTCCGATTGGCTGTTCATAGCCCTTCCTTTCCGCATCCATGACCGCTAGCCTGAGGTCTGAACGCTTGTTTGGTCACCGCTTGTTCCTATTACTTATGTATTCCTGCCCGGGCGGGATCATGACATCCGGCCGGTTGAATAAAGCGGTAGAGTTTCGGCAAGTCTTGTACTTATGGAGCTAAACATGGCCCTGCCCCAAAACGGCGGATGATAGCAAAGGAGATTCGAACGGTATGAAAATTTTCATAGCGGCGCTGTGCTTGTTCATTGTGCAAATCATGATCATCCTGTTCCTGGAACATCGCTGTCCCCAAAGAGCTGTCGTCTGGATATTTCTGTCGTTCTGCTGTCCGCCGCTCGGCCTACTGATCTATTATTTCCTGGGCAGGGATTACAGACAGAGCCGCAAGGTTAAAGCCCGCGCGGCAGAGACGCGCCGGGGGCTCCATAATTATGCGGCCGAGCGGAGCCGGCTGATAACGCGCGCGAAGGATACCGGAAACCTGGAGCTGAGCGGCTGCGAGGATCTGCTGCGCCTGCTGAACCGGCTGTCGGAAAGCCCGGTCACGGGCAGAAACGCCAGCCGGATTCTGCTTAATGCGGATGAAGCCTATGAATCCATGCTGGAAGCGATGGAATCAGCGTCGGAGCATATCCATCTGGAAGTGTATATTTTTCGCGATGACGGCATTGGGGAAAGATTTCAGGACGTTATGATCCGCAAAGCCCGGCAGGGTGTAAAAGTCCGCCTGCTGTGCGACGGGCTCGGCAGCCACAAGCTGGGGCGGCGCTTCCTGCGCCCTTTGACCGGCGCCGGGGTCGAGACGCATTTTTTTCTGCCGATGCTGGCTTCGCTATTTGGCCGACGGATCAATTACCGCAATCATCGTAAAATTCTGGTGGTGGACGGTCTCGTCGGCTTTACGGGCGGCATCAACATCGGCGACGAGTATTTGGGCAAGGACCCGAAGATGGGCTTTTGGCGCGATACCCATCTGCGTCTGGAAGGCGACGCTGTCTATTTTATCCAGAATGTGTTTCTGAAAGACTGGCGCCTGGTCTCCGGCGAACGTCTGAGCCATCCGCGCCTGTTCCCGGTTCACACCTGTGAAGGCAGGGAGGGGGTGCAGATGATAAGCAGCGGTCCGGACGGCGAAATCGACGCCAACGAGGCCATGATTTTTGGCGCAATCTGCGCGGCGGAGAGCCGGGTCTGGATCGCGTCGCCGTATTTTATTCCCGATCCGGCGATTCTGAGAGCGCTCAAGAATGCGGTGCTGCGCGGAGCCGATGTGCGGATTATGATCCCGGCTAAGCCTGATAGCGCCTTGGTATATAACGCCTCGCTGTCCTATGTGGACCATCTGCTTGAAGCGGGCGTGAAATTTTACCGCTACCGCAAGGGTTTCATGCATGCCAAGGTCTGGATCGCCGACGGTCTTCTGGCTTCTGTAGGCAGCGTCAACATGGATATGCGCAGCTTCTATTCCGATTTCGAGCTGTCGGCGGTGCTGCTTCACCCGCAGCGTATCGAAGAGCTGGCTGGCCAGTTCCGGCGCGATCTGGAGGACTGCGAAGCGATTGATCCGGGTGTCTTCCGCAATCGGGGAAAGCTTGCGCGCGCGAAAGAAGAGATTTGCAGCGTACTTTCGCCCCTTCTGTGAGAGGAAAGCTGACAGCGAATATTTTTTGACGGGGATATTCTGACGGATCATTCCTTATCGTATACAACAATATGATATAATATAAGGACTAACACAAAAATTCGATAAGGATAGGGGGAGTTTCATGGGTACGAGCCCACACATTCTAGTTAAACAAGAACCTGACAAACCACGGAAGACCGGGGCAATCAAAACAGTCAAACTGGCGCAGCGTACCGTGATGATGGTGATCGGGGCAAGTATGATGGCCGTCGCGCTGGAGATTTTCCTCGTTCCAAACCAGATGGTCGATGGCGGCATAACAGGCATATCCATTATGCTGTCGCATATTTTTCATATTCCCCTCGGTATTTTACTGACACTTCTTAATCTTCCTTTTCTTATTGTCGGCTACAAGCAGATCGGCAAGACCTTTGCGTTGTCCACGCTGTTTGCGGTCGTTGTGATGTCAATCGGCACCCAACTGCTGCATCCCGTGCAGCCGATTACCGTGGAGCCTCTGCTAGCGGCGGTATTTGGCGGTGTTATTCTCGGGGTCGGCGTCGGGCTTGTGGTACGCTACGGCGGATCGCTGGACGGCACGGAAATTGTGGCGATTCTGATCGCAAAAAGACTGCCGTTCTCGGTAGGCGAGGTCGTCATGTTCTTCAATCTGTTCATACTTTCGGGAGCGGGCTTCGTCTTTGGTTGGAATAACGCCATGTTCTCGTTGATTGCCTATTACATTGCCTTCAAAATGATCGACGTCACCCTTGAAGGTCTGGACCAGTCGAAATCGGTCTGGATCATCAGCGACAAGTACCGCGACATCGGCGAAGCGCTGACCGAGCGGCTTGGCCGGGGCGTGACCTATCTGGAAGGAGAGGGCGGCTTCTCGGGCGATAACAAGAAGGTCATCTTCGTTGTCATTACCCGGCTGGAAGAGGCCAAGATGAAGGCGATTGTCGAAGACTGGGATTCCGACGCGTTTGTCGCAGTCGGCAATATTCATGATGTCAAGGGCGGTCGCTTCAAAAAGAAATCGATTCACTGAGCTTTGCCGCATAGTCAAAACCTCCGCTTCGCAGCTTCGCGATGGACGGAGGTTTTGTTGCTTAAGGCGTAAGGTACGAAAGCGATTTGCTTGTCGCATTACCGCAGACCGGCGATAACTTGCTCCACCGGCTGGGGAGGCAGCTTGGCGATCAGGTCGCCCACCGAGCGAAGCCGCTCCTCAATATTGAGCAGATGATAGTCCTCCGGCGAGACATTGCTTGCCACCTCATCCCAGGTCAGCGGCGTGGAGACGGTAGCCAGCGGGCGGGCACGGGGCGTGTAGGGAGCGGCCAGCGTCTTTCCCCCGTAATGCTGGAGGTAATCGAAATAGATTTTGTCGCCGCGCTGCTTCTTGAGCCGCTCCAGCGTGAACAATTCAGGGTGCTTCTCGGTGACATACCTGCCGACAAAATGTCCGACCTTCCTGAGCTGGTCAAATGTATTTCCGGAACGGATCGGCACGATTACCTGCACGCCGGTCGCTCCCGAGGTCTTCGGCACCGAAGCCAATCCGAGTGATTTCAGCACTTCTCCGACAATGGCCGTTGCCTCCATGATGCGCGGCTCCACCTTCCGGGAGGGGTCAAGATCAATCATCCATTCACACGGCAGGCTGCTGCCCGCATAATGCAGTGAGGGATGAAACTCCAGCGCGGCCATATTCCCCAGCCAGAGCAGCCCGGGCAGGCTGTCCAGCGTAATATAATTAATCCCTTCATGCATAACGGTGCGGATATAGGGCGGCAGCGGCTCGGGAGCGTTCTTCTGGTAAAAAGACTTGCCGGAAACGCCGTGCGGATAGCGTATCACCGTAAGCAGCCGGTCTTTAAGATAGCGCAGCAAGTAAGGCGAGAGGGCGGCAAGCTTCTCCAGGTAGACGCGTTTGGTTATTCCCTGCTCGGGCCACAGCGGCTTATCGGGATTGGTGATGGATATGGCCTGGCCTTCGATGGTGATCGAGCCTTTGACAGCGACTGGCATAACTGCATTCCTCCACGAAAAATAATTACGGGCGAGCCGATCATGCTTCAGTCAAGCGCTCCGGCAGCCGGCACTCTGTAGGAGCGGCATCGATCCTGGCCTGAATGCTGGGCTGCCGCAGTGTGCCGGAGCTGTTCCACTCTGCAAAATGGATCTTGAACACCAGCTCCGGCCTGATCCAGAAGGCGCCCTTGGCCCGCTGCGGCAGCGAAGCGAACGGCATGCTGTCTGCGGAGAGGTTCCGCGCGAGAACGGTTAAATCCCGCCAATCCTTAACGGTCAGCTTACCGGTGCCCGCATGTCCGATATAATGCAGCATTCCATCAGCGCCATATAAGCCAAGCAGCAGGGCGTTGACCGTCCCGTCCCGAAACGTAACGCCTCCGGCGACAGCGTTGAGATCGAGAATGATTTTGCGCTTGAGCCAGCGCTTGTCTTTGCCGCCCGGTGTATAGACGCTCGAAAGCTCCTTGCAGACAATGCCCTCAAGACCGTGGGTCCTTGCGGTGGACAGGAGCGCGGCGGGGTCGCTGTAGCTCGGCACAGCCTGCACATGGGGATGAGGCCGCAGCATCTCTTCCAGCAGACGCTGGCGCTCGGATAAAGGCCGGTCCATCATCCATTCGCCGTTGCAGTATACGATGTCGAACACCATGTACAGAACGGGAATCTGCCGTACCGTCGAAGCAATGGCGGAGTCTTTCTTCAGACTGTCGCGGCGCATAACTTCATGAAAGGACGGCTTTCCTTCCACGAGAGCGATCACTTCACCGTCCAGAATGGCGGAGTCCGCCTTGCAATATTGGCTGGCGTCGGCAATTTCCGGATACTGTCTTGTCCGGTTATTCCCCCGCCGGTTGATCAGCTCGGTGGAGCTTCCGTCATAATAGGACAGCATGCGGACGCCGTCCCATTTGATCTGGGCAATCCACTGCTTTCCGGCAGGCAGCCGATCTGTAATCAGCGGCTCAAACGGAATAATGGGCTGAAATTTCATGAGCCGGCCCTAAGATACCGTCTGCTTGCTCTTCGCTCCCCGGCGCTTCGGCTTGGGGGCAATTACGGGAGCAACCGGGGAAAGCGGAACGGCTCCGTCATTCGCTGACAAGCCTTCGTCCGCCGCCAG
>NZ_ASSC01000531.1 GCF_000520735.1 Paenibacillus forsythiae T98 | reverse complement strand
GTGGTTTATCCGCTGCCGGACGGTCCGCTCCTTGGTATCTTCCTCGGCCATCTTCTTCCGGATATCGTCTTTTGAGATTAACCCTTCGACGAACATATATTGCCACTTCTCCCGGCGCTCCGATATCTTAGCGAGTTCCCGTTTCTCCTTATCGATCTCCGTCTTTTTCTTACCCTCATCATCCGTTATTCGCTTGGCTTCCTCTGTGAGTCTGTCCATGTCGACCTGCAACTGCTCGATATACTGGAGGACCAAATGCTCGACATGAATCTGCCGGAAGATCGGAAGGTCACACGACTTGCTGTGATGCCGGTTGGAGCAGATGTAATATTGGGTGCGGACTTCTCCCTTTGTGGTCGTCCGCTTTGTCGATAGGCGACCAAACATTGCCGCCCCGCAACGGCCGCAACGCAGCACGCCGCTAAACCAATAGATACTATTCCGGCTGTAGCCGCCCTTGGCTTTTCTGGCCATAAATGCCTTGATCTCGTCGTATTCCTCCTGGGTAAATATCGCTTCATGGCTCCCTTTGCCGTAAATACATTTCACCCTCTCGTCACGCTTGCTATTTACGTAGGTCCCGGCTGCTGTCTTCGAACCCAGCCGTATGATACCGGCGTAGAACGGATTCTCCAGCGTGTACCCAACGGTTGCATCTGTCCAGTCATGCCCGCGGCGCTGTTTGTTGGACCGATTGAGCTTCATAGCGATTGTCTTATACCCCTTCCCGCTTAAATACATTTTCCTGACCTCACGGATCAGCTCGGCCTCTTCGGGAATTAACTGACCTTGTTGCGTATACCCATACGGCAGTACACCGCCGGGGCGCCGTCCTTCTGCGACCATTTGCTCGACACCAAAGCGTACACGCTCTGAGATCGTCCCACGCTCCCATTCAGCCATTGCACCGACGAGAGTGATGAAGAACCGCCCCATGGCCGTAGTCGTCTCAAAAATCTCTGTGGAGCTCTTAAACTTGACGCCGTGTAGGTCAAATGTCTTGAGCAATGCGTGCAGGTCAGCAACAGAGCGTGTGAGACGGTCCAATTTGTATACCAGGACGACATCGAATTTCCTTTCTTCCATATCGGCCAGCATGCGTTGCATGTCTGGGCGCTTTAAATCCTTGGCTGAATACCCGTCATCCACATAAAAATCGTATATGCTCCAGTCCTGGGACTCAGCAAAGCTGGTCAGGCGGCTACGCTGGCCTTCGATGCTAAATCCTTCCTCTGCCTGCATGTCGGTGGAGACGCGGATGTATATGGCGGCCCTCATCACGCCAATTGGTGTTTTATCTGCTTTTGCTACCATGTGGGTCACCTCATTACTGAGCAAATATTAATTGTATTCCTTGTTGCAATAGACCGTGTTCAAATTCCACGAATGCAGCGGCATCCCTGAACAATCGGCTGGGATCAGTAACGACGACAGTATCAAAATCTCTCCTTTGAATTTGGTTATCTTAAAAATTTATCGCATCATCGACAGCTTCCATTGGCAAAAACAATCTATTCGCCGTCTGTCCGTGCCGGGAGGCAATACGCCCCATATCGATCGTTACATAGCCAGCGTGGCCCCGGGGGATTTTCAGATCACCGGATCGGACAACAGCCCCGTCACGGTACGAATGCGACTGCGAATCGACACTCTTGAAGCAGCCGTCTACCTCAATATGTAGCGGGCTTTCCCAGTCAAACCCTTCACGTTGCTCGATGACGAGCGTGTGCGGCCGGGAGAGGTCTTCGAGGCCGTATATCCCCCGAATGACTGGATCTGAGTTTATCGGTTCTGGTATGCGTTCTTCCATGGCTGCCGCTGTATATGTAAAGCTCTCCATGAATTCAACGCCAGAGATCCGTTCTTTAATCTGAGTTAGTCGCTCCTTGGCCAACTTGGGCGGTACCTGAAAGACCTTTCCGAGAAGACCAGCAGCTTCATCCTCTGATTGCGGAAGCCGAATCGTTTCCAACATGAAAAAAGGGAGAGCAGCATATAGGCTGAAGCGATCAGCATCAGCCTCCTGCAACTGGAGGAATAGCTCAGGCATTCGCCGCTGATCTCCGGCATGCCGTAATACGTGACAGAGTTCATGAAAGAATGACAGGCGTCTTGCATTAAGATCATCGGTAAGGCATATGAAGATCACACGAAGCTCATTATCAGAGAATGTCCGGAGCTCGTTGTAAGCTACATCAACGTCGAAGATTTCAGCGATTCGGTCGATAACAAGATCATCTGGAGTCAAAATGCCGTTTGCGATGTAGTATTCTTCGATGCTCTGCTCCAATAAAGTTTTGAAATATTTGTTCATATCCATGTAACATCCTCCATTTAGCGCACGTATGTTCGGTTTTTGGTGTAAAAGAAAAGCCATTGCTGGCTTATAGTTATTTGTAATTGCTGATTGCTGAATGATCCTTCAGGAAAATATCAATGGAGTCTGATAACTTTGAAAAACTATCTTCTCCTGAGATACCACTTTGTAGGTATGTAATATAAAGACTTATATTGGTTTGGACCATGAATAAATCTGTGTCATTTTTAAGCTTCTCTAGATAATAGGAGACTCCTGTTGACTCGGGTGCCGATATATTTGGGAGATCAGTAACGATTGTCTCAATTCTTTTAGCCACTTCCAACTGATCCGCTGGCTCAGTCGCCTGTAAAATCTCAAGCTTAGATGATTTGAGTTCATTCAGCGATTTCCTCACAGCATCGAGTGCAGCGATCTCATTTTGGGTAGTGGTGAGCTTTTGTCTGACCTCTGGGTCTTCTGCCGTGTCCAGCGACTTCTGATACACTGCTTCGGCGCTCTGCAAGTCACCTGAGTTGTAATGTTGATCTGCTTGCTTAGCCAAGTCTGCCGCCTCATGTGCTTTGGATGGACCACAGCCTGCTAAGACAAAAATCGAAAATAAAACAAGCACTAGCTTTTTCATACTTCCCCCAGCGTTATTTATTCTTCTCGGCTTCTCTTGCAGCTCGTTCCTTCATCTCACGGTACCGTCTTACAGCAGCCTCGGCTTCTTCCAACTCGTCTTCTGTCAAACCTTCAGGACCTCCGTAGAATGAAAGACTTGGTTCCCACTTCGGTTTATCTGTAAGTCCAAGTAGATAGTCGGAGTCAGTGTCAAGAATCTGGCAAATTCGGGCAAGTGTATCAGTATCGATATCACGTTTTCCAGACTCGTAATTTCCATATCCTTGGCGCGAAATTCCAAGCTTCTCAGCCAATTCTTCATGGGTCAACTTATTTTCAATCCTTCGTTCTCTTAAACGATCGAGACGGATCACGTTATCACCTCTTTAGGAGGAGTATAACGCAACTTATTGTTGCTAAAAAGTATACGCAACAAAAAGAAGCATAGAACTATTGACAGAAACAAAACGTTGCGTTATATTGTGTGTATCAACGAAACGAATTGTTGCATAGGGGTGGTGAAATGGCGAGACAATGGTTGATTGATTTACGTAATGCTGATGGTAAAACCCAAGATTCAATTGCAGAAAGTTCTGGTATCAGTCGCCAATATTATGGAATGATCGAAGCTGGTAATCGAAATCCCAGTGTTGATCTCGCAAAAAGAATTGCTTCCGTTCTTAAATTTGACTGGACACTTTTTTTTGCAGATACAAGCAACAAAACGTTTCATAAACCTTCCTTACAGAAGGAGGTGATCTAAATGGAACATCGCCTGACCGACGCTACTGGCGTTCGCGAAACACATGACTGGACCGAAGCGGACAAGCTTCTCAATGAAGGCTGGACGTTGCACAGCATCTGGCCCGATCAAAACAAAACCCGTTATGTATTGCTGAAATTCTAAAGGAGGTTCCGATCATGAAAAAACAAGTGCCAGCGCCCTATAATCCCGGGCTCTCGGATAAAGCTTGGGACAAGCTTCATAAATTCTTGGCAGCCGCAAACGTCAAGTATGCGGAACAGATTCAGCAGGATCGCAAAGCCAAGCAAGAAGATGCTGCTGGGTGAGAAAAACCCGCCGAACTGTACCGCTGTCGGCGGGAAGGGAATGGGCAAGGGGAATTGCTTAAGAAAATCATACATCAGGCCTCTGTCCAAAAGCATCCCATCAAATTGGACAAATGAGGTGATCGTAACTTGGCAATTGGACATTTTCCCCAAGCGTTGAAGGACATGATGAAGCAGAAGGGAGACACTTTAGCAAAAGTCGGGCGAGCCGCTCATGTAGACGGCTCACAGATTGGGAAGATCATTAAAGGCAGTCGGAAGCCATCAAAGCCGGTCATGCATGCGGCTGCTTTACATTACGATGACGGGCAATTGTACATCGCAGCGGCGGCCGAAGTCACCGGTGGGGCATCGGTTCCGTGGCTGAGTGGGGCGGATTTGCATCCCAGCTCCGCCTACATAAAGACGATCGAAGAGATTCGGGAGGCGGAAGAGGCGTTGCTCAAGTTGCCGATTACCAAGCATTCAGAGCAATTGACCGATCGGGAACGAGGGCAAATCAAGGGTGCTTTACTTGAGCAGATCGAAGCGATCACGGCGTTGACTCACAATGTCGCTGTGCAATGCCGGAAATATGGCTTTTCCTACCTTGGATTATGGAGTGAACACCGGTCGGAAATGGCATCAAAACATTACTTGAAATGAGGGTTGAAGGATGGACAGAGCAGAATTGGTAGCCGAAGCAAGAGCGGCAGGGGAGCGGGCCATGCATAACCTGCAGGTGATCCGGCAGAACCCGGAAACCATGCTACCGGGGAAGATTGAGTATGCTGAGGCTTATCTGAACCAAGTGATCCGCGTTGCAGAATCGGAAACAGAAATGAAAAACGACCGCCGGCCAGGGCAGTCGCTGAATTTGAGAACTCGCTTAATAAGTCTCTTGTCGTCCATTTTAACCCTTGATCGTCAAAAGCGCAAGGAGGGGGCGGCGTGAGTACGGCAGAAATCGCTCTTCCTTTCGCCCGGCGGTACATCGAAACCCGGGAAGAATTGAAGCAAAACACCGATGAGCTCCTCAAGGCTGTACGTCAAATTTCGCCGTTGTCGGAAGAGTTTCAAGCACTCTGGCGCAGAAGGGATGAGCTTCACCTTCGGTGCCGGAATGAGATCGCCGGCCTTCCATTTTACCCGGAAGCGGACAGGCAGTTCATTTTCAACTATATCATTCAGGCGCCCGATGAATAGGCGCCTGTGACAGCGGCCTCGGCCCTGTCTTGGAGCATCGGAGCCCTTCGGGGCACTCCTCCTTCCGGTGCTCCAAGATGCGACCGACGCATCAATACATAGGGAAGGGAGGACTACTCTATGAAGCCATCTATCGGGCGAATTGTGCACTATCGCGACACTGAAGGTAAGACGTTCGCTGCAATAATCACATGGGTGTTGGACGACGTTGTGAACTTGGCTGTGTGGAATGAATTTGGCAGACAGTTCAACGCTTTGAACGTTCGTCAAGGAAATGGGGCGGAACAATGGGACTGGCCGCCAAGAGTGTAATGACCGCCTGAAGAGTCTGTTGCGGAACGGACGAAACCTAGCCCTTTCGAGGGCGATGGTCGCGGGAAACCGCAAGGTGGTGGCGGTTCAAATAGGTCAAGGGAGCCGAAAAGGCCGTATTTATTGGTGCAATTACTCCCTCGCCCACCTTGAAAATTACATAGGAAGGAGGCCTCTTATGCAAGTCATTCAGAAATTGACAGTGCTGAGTAACCCTAACCGGTTCTTTGAAGTCGGTACGGAGATTGATGGTCATGAAGTAATCGCAATTAGGCAGGTCGGAAGTGAATCTGAAAGCCATGTTCATTCGGAGTATTTCGTTGAAGACGAGAACGGCGATCTTATCACCAGCATCGAAAATGCCCCGGTAATAGTGGACTGGAAGACGATTGCCGAGCACGACGATCCACCGGAAACGCAAAAATGACCGCGTGCAGGCGGCCATTCTGTTCCTTGACAATTAAATATGCTCTTGCCCTCATCTTAGCAGGTGGGGGCGCATTACACAAGAGGGAGTGATTGGAATCATGGGTATGGCAATATCATTTGATCCCAAGGGTAAACCAGTAGAAGTTGAAATAACTCCGAAAAACCATTATTCACCCGCGGTGCTGACGCTGCGTTCCGAAGGCCAATCAGTTCAGCTTCATTTGTCTGACGATGTCATTGCGGATGTTGCATATGCAGTGAATTCGCACCTGGACAATATCAAATATCCGCAGCCGGTAACTCCGGCAGCCAAGGAGGAGATCGCTTGAAGCGTATCGGTTTGGAGCGCCTGACACTCCGTAATTTTAAAGGGATTAAAGAATTTGTCCTCGCCGCAAACGGTGGGGACGTTGATGTCTACGGTGATAATGCCACGGGCAAGACCACTCTGTTCGATGGGTTCCTGTGGGCCTTGTTCGGCAAGGACAGCGCGAACCGGACAGAGCAAAAATTCGAGATCAAGACGCTGAACAGTTCCGGGAAGGTGCTTCAGCACAAGTTGGAGCATGAAGTGGAGGCAACGCTGCTCGTAGACGGCCGCCGCCGGACTTTCCGTCGGGTGTATGCCGAGAAATGGACGAAGAAGCGCGGCGCGCCGGTTGAGACCTTCGAGGGGCATTCGACCACCTATTATGTCGACGGAGTCCCTTGCAGCATGAGGGAATATCAAGCTGAGGTAGATTCAGTGATCAAGGAAGATTTGTTCCGGCTGCTGACCAGCCCGGCCTACTTTAATGAGATCCTGAGCAAAGACCAGCGGCGCAAGACGCTGCTCGAAGTGTGCGGCGACCTGACGGATGCCGAGGTCATTCACGGTAACAAAGAGCTGGAGCTCCTACCGGATATCCTGGCCGGAAGGGATATGGAGTCTCATAAAAAGGTCATTTCCGCCCGGATTTCTTCCATTAATAGGGAGATAAGTGAGCTCCCGGTCCGGATCAGCGAAGTCCAGCGGCAAATGCCGGACGTTGCCGAACTGGACGAAGACTTGCTGAAGGATGACATCGCGCTGCTCCGGAGCCGAATTGAGGCGCGGGAAGCAGAGGTTTCCCGTATCTTATCCGGCGGTGAGATAGCGGCCAAGGAGAAACGCCTTCGCGAGATCGAGACAGAGCAGTTAGAAATCAAGTCTCGGCTGCAGTCGGCTGTTCTGGACAAGGTGGCCTTGAAACGGGATGAGGTCAACCGAATGCATCAGGAACAGGATCGTTACCGCCGGAATGTCGAGGACAAGCAGCAGCGGATTAAGCAAAACGAGCGTCTGGCCGCCGGGCGTCGTCAGGAGGCGGACCGGCTGCGGGCGGAGTTCGCGGCCCTGAAAGAGCAGATCTTCGAGCACCATCATGAAGAAAACTGCCCGACTTGCGGCCAGGTCCTGCCGGCTGAACAGATTCAAGCCGCTCATGCCAAAGCCGAAGCCGACTTCAATCGCCAGATCTCCGACCGGAAGGAGCGCATCAATGTCGACGGCAAGGCAGCGGTAGCCGAAGCTGAGAGGTTCGAACAGGAGGTTGTCCGGCTGCAAACTGAGATTGATCAACTGAACGACGCCTTGGCCGTGCTTCAAACGGGGATTTCCACCGCCGATGCGGAGTTGGCCGACCTGCGTTCGGGCGTCAAGGACCCGGCGGCTGATCCGGAATATGCCGGCAAGCAAGCGGAGGCGGCCCGGCTGCAGGAGGAAATCAAGCAGCTCCGCGAGTCAAGCCAGTCCGCTGCGGCAACCGTCCGGGATGAGATCGGGCGGCTCCGCCGGGAGGTCGAAGACATGGAGAGTGACCTGGCCAAGTTCGACGGCATCCGGCGGGCAGAGCAGCGGATCTCCGAGCTGGAGCAGCAGGAGAGTGACCTCGCCGCCGAGTACGAGCGGATTCAGCGGGAATTGTTTCTCTGCGAAGAGTTTACCCGCACGAAGGTCAGCATGCTGGACGCTAAGATCAACAGCAAGTTCCGCCTGGCCCGCTTCCGGCTGTTCGAGGAGCAGGTCAATGGTGGCATGAAAGAGGTTTGCGACACTCTCTATCAGGGCGTGCCGTATGATGGCGGGCTCAATAATGCGGCCCGGATCAATGTCGGCCTGGACATCATTCGGACGCTAAGCGCCCATTACGGCTTCTCAGCCCCGATTTTCGTTGACAACGCGGAGGCCGTAACGCAACTGATCGATACGGACGCTCAGGTAATCAGGCTGGTGGTCAGCGCGGCTGACAAGCAGCTTCGGCTGGAGAACCAATCTATTCAGGAGGCGATTTGATTTGACTACACAAAAACAACAAACTTCCCAAAACGGGGAGCAAGCTGTCGCCAAGCAAGAACTATCACAATCCCAACGTTTCATGACCAAAGTCATTTCCGAATTTGGCTCAAGTGTGGGAGAGGTCGCTCTGACGAATTTCCAGAAGCGGCTGGCTCAGAATTACTTTATTGCTTTGGATGCAGTGCTGAAAACTACCGAGGAAAAGCGGCTCAAGAAATCTGAAAAATACCGGGATCAGTTGTCTGTGACCTGGGCGAACGTGAACATGGACAAACTGGCCCGTGATGTTGTTGCTTATGCCCGGATCGGGTTTGACCCAGCGCAGCCGAATCACATCAATCTGATTCCTTTCAAAAATAACAATACCAACAAGTATGATATCGGTTTTGTCGAAGGGTACAGAGGGCTTGAGCTTAAAGCTGTGAAGTATGGCCTGGATGTTCCAAACCATGTAACGGTCGAACTGGTTTACTCGACTGATAGATTTAAACCAATCAAGAAAGACGCCACCCATCAATATGAGGGGTACGAATTTGAAATCACCAATGCTTTTGATCGAGGAAAGATTGTGGGAGGTTTCTACTTCCACTCATACATTGAAAATCCTGAGAAAAACAAACTTGTCATGATGACTGTCAAGGATATTGAAAAACGGAAACCGGATCATGCCAGCCCTGAGTTTTGGGGTGGCGAGAAGGATAAATGGGAAAACGGTAAAAAGGTCGGCAAAGAAACGGTTGAGGGCTGGTACGAGAAAATGTGCTGGAAAACCGTTTACCGTGCTGCTCACAGCGACATCACCATTGACAGTCAGAAGATCGACGATGATTATCTGCGCTTGAAGCAAATGGAGCAAGATTTTGCTGAGGCAGAAGTTAATGAAGAGATTAGAGCTAATGCGAATAAGAACATCATTGATGTTACTCCGAATGCTGAAGGGGCAGATGGCCCGTCTACTCCGGGTGATTTCTCCGGTGACGTTCCTCCGATGGACCCGCCCGCTGGCGGGAACCCGGAGGAAGAAATGCTGTTTTAGCCCATGATCGATATCCAATGTCTCGGCTCCAGCAGCGCCGGCAACGCCTACCGGATTACGGATGGGCAGACCGCGCTCCTGCTGGAAGCCGGTTTTCCGTATAAGGCGATTCAGCGGGCTTTGCAGTTTCACATGTCGGAGATTGCCGGTTGCCTGATTACCCATGAGCACGGCGATCACAGCCGGGCAGCGGCGGACATCATGCGCGCCGGTATTCCGGTGTATACCAGCCGGGGGACGGCGGAGGCCCTTAAGCTTTCCGGGCACCGCCTGCGCCCAGTGACGGCGCTGGAGACATTCACCGTCGGTTCCTGGACGATTCTGCCGTTTGGCGTTGAACACGACGCAGCGGAGCCGTTGGGATTCCTTCTGGCTGACCAGGACGGCGACAAGCTCGTTTTCCTGACTGATTCTTATTACTGAAGATACCGCTTCTCGGGCCTGACTCATATCATGATCGAGTGCAACTATTCCCAGGAGATTGTCAACCGCCGGGTTCTGGCCGGGGAGCTTCATCCGGCACAGAAGAAACGGCTGCTGCGCTCTCATTTCAGCCTGGAGCATGTAAAAGATTTTCTGAAAGCCAATGATACCCGCGGTGTCGAGGAGATTTGGCTGCTGCACTTGTCAGACGGTAACAGCGACGCCGCACTCTTTAAGCGGGAAATACAGGAGTTGACCGGCGCTGTCGTCCGGGTGGCCGAGCGATGAATGGTCCGATGGGTGAGCGTATCTGGACAAGCATGATCGGGGAGAGAATTTGGGCGCTGTGGGATGACGAAGAGGCGTTTAAGCGAGAGGTGCGGGAGTATTTCAAGCGTGGATATCCGGGGTTTTCAGTGGTTCGTGCCAAGTATCCGTACATCTACATTCAGGATGATCGGGGGCGGCAGGCATGAATGATGTTGTGCAACTGGACTTATTTGGTGAAGAGGACCTATCCGCCCCGGCGCCGCCGGTTCTGAATGGCATGTACTACGAGCGGGCGACGGACAAATTTGTTTCCTACGTCCTCGGCCGCCGGCATTTCGAGGCGAGCCCCGGCGATTGCCTGGGCGACAAAGCATGGAAAGAAAAAACGAAAAGGGAGCGTGCCATATGAGCGCTTTGACGGAAGAACAGGCAAAGAAGGAAGCGAACGAAATTTTGGATTTTCTGGTGGACAAACTGGAGAGCGCTTCTGACCAAAGTAAAGAGCATATTGCCCATTTCCTGCAATCCGCATCCTTTGCGCTTGGATCATGCGTTGCTATTGCAGCAATTGATTCCTCTGGGGTCGGCCCCCTTCTGGGCAATACCATCGAAGCACTGACTGATGGTGTTCAGGCCGGATTGCAGGCAAAGGGCATGAACGGCACTTTTATTAAAATCGTCAAGAATTAACCGATATACGGCTGCTGCGGGAGGGGGGAGTAGATGTCCGACACAGCCAGAGAACCATCTCTTTCCGGCCTACTGAACCAGTTTGAAGCGATCGGTGGACCTGAGGAATTTGGCCCGGAAGGTTTGGCTATAGCCGTCGCTTTGTGGCGCAAATCCAGCAAATTGGACTGGATGCAGACCTTTCAGATGACCAATACCGAGCTTCAGGTTCAAACGGGAATTGCCACTCGCAAGACCCTAAATGTTTATCGCTCCAAGCTAGTAGAGGCCGGAATAATCGCATATGAACCTCCTCCCCGGGGGTCTTCAAGAGGGACGTATTCTATCAATTTTCATCTTGTTGGGCCTTCAAAACCTGTAACCTCAGGTAACAGGTCGGAGGAAGTAGGTCAGGAAGTTGTAACCTCAGGGAACCACTTAGGGAACAACTTTTCGGAAGTTGACCATAAAGCTGTTACGTCAGGTTACCACTTTCCCAAAGCTGTAACCTCAGGGAACCACTTTCGGCACACTGTATTAAAAGATCTTTCTTCTTCTGCTGCATCTGCGGCAGAGGAGCCGAAATCATACGAATCGTTTTACGCGGCACACAAGCGAGTGTTCGGTTTTGAATGCAATCCATTCCAAGCAAGCAAGTTGGGAGTTTATATCGATCAGGACGGGATGGAGGAGGCAGTCGTTATTCGGGCTATTGAGCGCGCAGCGATTGCTTCCACCAGATACCGTTTTAACCTGATCACGAAAATACTGGATGACTATTTCAGGGCTGAGGCCAAAACACTTGAAGCGGCCATGGTGATAGATTCACAGTTTGAAGCTACGAGGTCGGTGCCTGCATCCGGGCACGGTCCTCCAAAACGTGGTAATCCTCACGGCTACAGGAACAGGCACGAGCATGGAAACGAGGTGCTCAAAAAGATTTACGAGGAGGGACAGCGTGAAGAAAACAGAGGTAGCACAACTGTTTCTGATCATTCACAACACGTACCCAAATTTTTCGATTGACGAGGCCGGGATTAAAGCCGCGCTGTGGGCGGAGATTCTCGGAGATTACCCTTTTGAGCGAGCAAAGCAAAACCTGCTCCAACATGTCCGCCGCAGTACATTCCAACCGACGCCGGCAGACCTGATGAAGCCTATTCACGACCCGGAGCGTCCGGTAAGCATCCTGGGCGTCACGGATACGGCGCTGCGGTTGCAGGAAATGGACGAATGGTCCCGGAAAGCAACGCCGCCGCCATGGCTCCCTCAAGGGAGTGATCCGGATGAGTGACGAATTCAACAGCAGCCCGATGTACAGCATTCTCGCTGAGCAGGCGGTGCTGGGGGCCGTTCTTTTGGACCCGGGAGTGTTTGATGATGCCGACGAGATGCTGTCTGGCGATGAATTTTATCAGCCAGAGCATCCCAAAATCTTCGAAGCCATGAAGGAACTGCGAGACAGTGACATATCGATCGACCTGGTTACCTTGACGGCGAAGCTTCAAGACCGGGGAGAGCTTGAGGATATTGGCGGGGTCAGTTATCTGGCGAAGATCGCTCGGGCGGTGCCCACGGCGTCCAATCTCAGGTATTACGCCAGCATCGTCAAGAATCGTTCCATTCACCGCGAGGCCATTCGGCAGTTGCAGGATCAACTTCAAGGGGCGAAGCAGTCGGACAATCTGGAGGAGATTATAGCTGGCCTTCAGGAAACAGCAGCCGCCATGGCTGATCAAACGGCAAAGGGGAAGGGTCTACGCAAGCTGGGCGTCTTGGTACGTGATCACTTTGACGTTGTTGAGCGGCGTTATGCGAACCGCGATAGCGGGCTTACCGGCGTCAAGACGGCACTGACTGATTTGGACAAGCTGACCGGCGGGCGCCAGAAAGGGGATCTGATCATCGTTGCAGCCCGGCCTTCCGTGGGAAAGACGGCGCTGGAGATGAACGAAGCGGTCGCCGCATCGAAGTCGGGAACAGTCAATGCAGTTGCGTTTTTCAGCCTTGAAATGAGCGATGTCGCCCTCGTGGATCGGTTCGCCGCCATGATGGGCGGAATTGACGGTATGAAATTCAAAACTGGACGGCTGGATGAGGACGACTGGACCCGATATACGACCGCAGCCTCCGAAATGGACAAACTGCCACTCTATATCGATTCTGATCCTGGCATGACCGTTCAGCAAATTCGTTCCAAAGCACGGTCATTCAAGCGGGAGCACGGGGAGATCGAAATCATCGTTGATTACCTGCAGATGATTTCGGCAGGGCGGAAGTTCCCGAACCGTGACACCGAGGTCGGATACATCACCGCCCAGC
Organism: Paenibacillus forsythiae T98; assembly: GCF_000520735.1. Classification (GTDB taxonomy): domain Bacteria; phylum Bacillota; class Bacilli; order Paenibacillales; family Paenibacillaceae; genus Paenibacillus_AQ; species Paenibacillus_AQ forsythiae. The sequence goes on along the minus strand of NZ_ASSC01000531.1, from coordinate 2,457 downwards.
TCAAGGAAATGGCCCGGGAGTTGGATTGCCCCGTCATCGCGATCAGTTCGCTTGGCCGCAGCGTCGAACAGCGTCAGGACAAGCGGCCGATGATGTCGGACCTGCGGGAGTCGGGCCAGATTGAGTTTCACGCTGACGAAGTGGATTTTCTGTACAGAGACGATTACTACAACCAAGAGACCGAGAAGAAGAACATCGTCGAAATCATCGTGGCCAAGGGGCGGAACACCGGAACAGGTACGGTGGAGGCTGTGTATATGCGGAATTTCTGCCGGTTCGCGGATTATGAACGTGGCCATAATGAACAGCCTCCGAAGCAGCAGAACGTGAAGGATTTAAACAAGCGCAAATGGGCGCAGTGAGAGGGAGGAAACGAGCATGAAGCAAGGGAAGCGGCCGACGCGCCGGCAGAAGGATGAAATCAAGGCGGCTGGCTTGAATGCAGACAATTGGTTAGTCGAGCGGGATATCAAAGGGAAGACTCCGGAACTGATAATTATTCACCGGGTTTCCGGCAATACGCGGAATGTGCGGCGGTGGGCGTAATGATCGGGCGCCGGAATTACTGGCACGTTTACAATCATATCCGGCGCCGGGTGATGGATACCGGCAAGCAACCTGAGCGGGCTGATTTGCTGGCTGAGTTCTCCGACCTGGAGCCGGCGGAAGTTGACGAGGGCATTGCCGAATATGAAATCACCTTCGGCGAGCGGGAAGGAGGCGGGGGCGATGCGCAAGATGAAGAATAAGCGGAAGCTTCCAGATCCGTTCTTCCAACAGCGAAACTTCTTCACGGTATGGGACGACAGCGGGATGGCTGTAGGAACAGTCTATGTGCTGGACTCGGCTATGATGCCGCCTCGGCAGAGGGGAGGCAAGCAGCATGATCCAGTTCGTGGTTTACGGCGAACCCGTCGCGCAAGGTAGACCGCGGGCAACCACGGTCGGCGGATTCGTCAGGCTGTACGACCCTAAGAAATCTAGGGATTTTAAAGATTATGTTCGCCTAGCCGCTACGGGACATGCGCCAGCTAAGCTGCTGGAGGGGCCATTGGGAATCGCGGTGACTGCCTACCGCTCCACACCGAAGAGCTTCAGCAGGAAAAAGGCAGCGGCAGCGGAGCGAGGCGAAATCCTTCCGGTTTCCAAGCCGGATGCGGACAACTACCTGAAAGGCGTTAAGGATGCGCTGAAGGGAGTGATTTGGAAGGACGACAGCCAGGTGGTGGACGCTTTTGTCCGAAAGCGATACAGCGCCAGGCCGCGCATTGAAATAAAGATCAAGCAACTCCAATAAATCCAAAGGGGATGGGTTCAGGGTGATAAAAGATCATGCAAAGTTTACTGGGGAAATCGCAAAGGGTATTAAAATCGGCGAATCAAGCGTAGAAGTGAAGCTGCTTATCCCGTTGAAGGCTGCACTGCCGCATTTGCTCTTTCTGAGTAGCAACCAAGGCGAGGAAATCAATGTGTTCCTTGGCGATCCGCAAGGAGCTTTTGATTTTGGCGAGGATGAGGATGGCATGTATCAAGCGAGCCCTGGACGTCGCGTTACTACCGACGCTTCAGGTGTCGTTACAAGTATTGGAGAGCGGGAAGGAGACGATCCAAACCAAGCGAACCTGTTCAGTCAGCAGGAAGGTTCAGACAGTGAACAGACTGGTGATGGTGAAGGGGAAGTATCACCAGACAAGATTGAAGGTTCCGAGCAGCAGGAACAGGAGCAAACCGGCGAGGGAGAGCCTGGCGACGCCGGGATGAAGCCGGAATGGCTGGACGGCGAAGGTCAAACCGGCGGGGAGCAGGGCGAGCCTGCCGCAGATGGCCAGGATGGCGAAGGAACCGAAGGCGAAGCTTCCGGAGAATCCGCTTCGGGCGAAGGCGGGGAAGCCGACAACGCCGATCCGGCAGACCATGATAGTCAGGAAGAGGTAAGCAAGGAAGAATTGGATAAATTCATTCTGCAGGAGAGACCAATCTTTCCAGAGATCGAGTATGAGGGCCAGCCGATTCCATTCCCAGACCTGCTTGAAAAACGCTTGAAGGAGAATAAGGTTTGGCGGGAAATTGCGATTGAGAACGGCATGACAAGCGGGCAATTGTCCTCGCGGTACAATGCCTACCGCAAACTGGCGGCCAAGAAAATGCAAGGAGGCGGAGGAGCAGCGTGAGCTGCTTCTTCTCTTACAAAGGAGGGCTCGGAATGTATCTTGATGCATATATGCAGATGCGCTATGAGCAAGCCCGTGGCATGCTGGCCGAAGTGATCCTGGAAAAATCGATTCAGCGGTTTAGAGAGCAACGGCTGCGGAGACTGATCGACCAGGCGCTGGATTGCCGGGATGAAGCGGCGTTTTATCGGTATTCGGCAGAGTTGGCCGGGATTAGAAAGGATTGATTTTTTGTGAAAGGACGTGATGCAGCTTGACCCTTACTGACAATATCCAGTATAAAACA
>NZ_ASSC01000530.1 GCF_000520735.1 Paenibacillus forsythiae T98 | reverse complement strand
TGTTTCTGGCTGCCACGTTTGCCGTGCCGACGGCGGTGGAATATGTCACCGGGGCGCTGCTGAAGCTCATTTTTCGCCGCCGCTGGTGGGATTACTCGGATAAAGCGTATCAGCTTGACGGGCATGTCTGCCTGCTCTTCTCTCTGTACTGGTGGGGATTATGTGCGCTGTGCATTGCCGCGGTTCATCCGATGATGACCGCTTTGTACTTGCTCACGGCGGATATTTGGAGCGTGCTGCTCCCCATTGTTGTCTTTGGCTTTGCCGCCGATCTCGCCCTGACCTTCCGCATCCGCCGCAAAA
>NZ_ASSC01000529.1 GCF_000520735.1 Paenibacillus forsythiae T98 | reverse complement strand
TCGGCTGCTGGCCGATCCGCTGGCCGTCAAGCTGACGCTCAATTACAAAGGCAAGAGCGTATTGGCGCCTTTGAAGGCTCCGGTTGAACTGCTGATGGCGCTTCCTGCGGAACAGGCGGGAGCGCAGGGAGGAATTGCCGCAGTTTCGGTTCAGGACGACGGCAAGCTGTACGCCGTACCCGCTTCGCTGAAGACGGTGGACCATATCCGGTATGCCGTTATCCATGAGGCGTCAGGCTACCGGACTTATGCGCTGCTCGGCGGCGGGACTTCCTTCTCTGACACGCAGAACCATTGGTCCCGGGACATCGCCTCGGACCTGGCGAACCGCATGCTGCTAACCGGGGGCGGAGACGGCCGGTTTGCGCCGGACCGCGCGGTTACACGCGCCGAACTGGCGGCTTTGACCGTCAGAAGCCTCGGGCTGATGGGTGGGGAGATACCTTCCGCCGGGTTCAGCGACGTAGCCTCCTCCTCCTGGGTCTATGAGCCGGCGGCGCTTGCGCATCGGTTCGGCCTGATGTCCGGTTATCCCGGCGGCGCCTTTAGGGGAAGCGGAGAGGTGACCAGGGAGCAAGCCATGACGGTTGTGTATAACGCCGTTCGGCTGATCCAGGGCGGGGATGGCGCGACTGATGCCGCGAAGGCGAATAGCACCCTGTCTTCCTTCACGGATAAGAGCGAGCTGTCTCCATGGGCTTCGGCAGCCGCAGCCTATCTTATTGACAGCGGCATTGTCAAGGGAGACGGTACCCGCGAGCTTAGACCGAAGGATACACTGACACGGGCGGAAGCGGCAGCCTTGATTCACCGCATGCTTCAGGCGAACGGCTGGATCGACTGAAGCTTTGATATCGCTATGGGCGGAGCAGTCCGCAGGGTTCACGAAACCTTGCGGGCGCTCCGTTTTTTTGCGGCTGATTACTTCCGGGGCGGCAGAGTCCGCAGACGGCTGGTATAATGGAAAGACTGACGGAAACCAGGAAAGAGGCATACCATGAAGACACTGCTCGTTACCGGCTACCGGGCGCATGAGCTGGGCATTTTTGACGGCAAGCATCCCGGTATTCCTTATATCAAAAAAGCGCTCGCTTCGCGGATCGTTCCGCTGCTGGAGGAAGGATTGGAATGGATCATCACCCCCGGCCAGTACGGCGTCGATCTTTGGGCATGCGAGACTGCGCTCGAGCTAAAGGAACGCTATCCCGACCTGAAGCTGGGCATTATCGCGGCCCATGCCGCTCCGGAGGAAAGATGGAAGGAAGAGAAGCAGGAGGAATTCCACCGGATTGCGGCGGCGGCCGATTATTACGGGGCGGTCAGCAACCGGCCCTACGAAGGAAGCTGGCAGTTCCGGGCGAGGGATGAGCTGCTGATGCGCAAAAGCGACGGGCTTCTGCTCGTATACGACGCGGATGCGGCGGAAGGAAGCCCGAAGTATATCAAGGACAAAGCAGTGAAGCTGCAAGAAGAGACGGGATATGAGCTGCTGACGATTTCGATGGACGATATCCATAGTATGGCGGATGAGGAGCATTTGTCGTCGTACGAGTGAACATGCGCGGCAAAAGGCTAAGCGCAGCGAACAAAGAGGAGGCTCAGGTCCGATTGGAGCTTGCGCCTCCCTCTTGGGCTTCTAGATCAAGCTGCGCAGCGAAGGCGGTCTGCGTGCCTTGGAGTGCTGCTCGAAAGCATAGGCCAGCCGGATCAGCATAGGCTCGGCGTACGCCATGCCCGCAAACGTCACGCCGAAAGGCTCACCGTCCGGGGTGTAGCCCGCGGGTACGACAATCGACGGGTAGCCCGCCCGGGCCATGACTGCTGCGCCGAAATCGGCTGGGAACAGGAGAGCGTCCAGACGGTGCTCACGCATGACGGCGTCGATGCCTTCATCTTTGCACAGTCTGATATCGGCTGCCCGGTCGCGCAAATACTGCGGCTCCGTCAAGGAGCCGGAGGTCCGGTATTCAGCGTCCAGCAGAAGGGACTGGCCGTAGCGCAAGGTCTCCATCGGATGGGCGTGATTGAAGGCGATAATGTCCTTCAGGGTGCGCATGGGCGCCCCCGGACCGAGCTTCGCCAGGTAAGCGTTCAGCGAAGCTTTAAATTCGTTCAGCAGAACCGAGGAATGGCGGATTTCGCGCGCAGTCGGCACATCTGCGGGATCAATGATTACCGCTCCCTGATCCTTCATCAGCCGGACGGCCGCCTCAAAGAGCGCACGCAGATCGTCTCCGACTTCCTCGAAATAGCAATCGCGCGGAATGCCGATTCTTGCGCCCTGAAGGGCGCTGCCGTCCAGAAAGCCGGTATAATCGCCATGCGTTATCCCGAGCGACGCGCCCATGGCCGCGTCCGTGTCATCCATGCCGAGCATGGCATTCAGCAGCAGCACCGCGTCGCGCACCGTTCTTGCCATCGGTCCGGCGGTGTCCTGCGAGTTCGACAGCGGCAGAATGCCGGAGCGGCTGAGCAGCCCGACCGTCGGCTTGATGCCGACAACGGAGCCAAGGCTGGCGGGACTGAGAATGGAGCCGGAGGTTTCCGTTCCGACGGAGACCGTGCAGAAATTGCAGGCGACCGCTACGGCGGAGCCGGAGCTTGAGCCTCCGGTCGGCTTCGAAATATGGTAAGGATTCAGCGTCTGCCCGCCGCGTGAGCTGTACCCGGACGGCATGCCCTCAGTCATACAGTTGGCGAACTCCGTCATATTGGTCTTCCCCAGGATGATCGCTCCCGCTTCCCGCAGTCGGGACACAATGAAGGCGTCTTCACCGGCAAAAGAATCCGCAAGCGCGAGCGAGCCCGCGCTTGTGTGCATTTTGTCTCCCGTATTGATGTTGTCCTTGAGCATCACGGGCACGCCATGCAGCGGACCCCGGGCGCCGAGCATGGCGCGCTCCGCATCCATGGCGTCTGCGATGAACAGGGCGTCAGGGTTAATCTCAATCACGGAACCCAGCATCAGCCCGTCCCTGTCATGCTCCGCGGTACGTTCAAGATACATCAGAACGAGCTGCCTGGATGTGATTTCACCGGAGCTCAGAGCCGACTGAATCTTCGGTATGGTGGTCTCCACAATGTCAAAAGCCATGCCTCGTACGCCTCTTCCCCTAATGTAATCGTCTTCAAATTTTACCGTTAAACCTCCCCATAACTATCGTGCCATAGTATTGGCCGTCCGAAAGAATCCGGTCTTTTTTCAAGATCCCTTCGATTTCAAAGCCGAACTGCTTATACAGTTCAATAGCTTTAACATTGGTTTCCAGGACATGCAAGGTGATTTTGGTAATATCGCCAGAGTCGGCCCACGCAACAGAGGCTTTCAACAGATTTCTCCCGATGCCATATCCCCAGTAATCTTTTAATATGCAAATTCCAAATTCCGCCTTGTGAGAGAATCTCTTCAGAAGAGTTCCTTCGCATCTTGAGAATCCGACGATCCTGTCATCAACAGCCGCCACCAGAAAAAGATTCCTGTCATTTTCCGTGTCCGTCTTAATGATCTGTTTAAATCCCGGTGCGTCAATGAACGCCTCGCCGGGTTCTCTGTCCAGATGCTCCGTCTCTCCGTCAATCCGCAGCCGGATTTCCGACAAATCCTCCGCATCCTGCTCCATAGCAGATCGGACAGTGTAGCTTAGGCCGTTCACATGAAACTTCTGGCTACTGATTATCATGAATTTTTAAGCCTCCGACTGCGCGAAGCCCTCTTCCGCCAAATATTCCTTCGCTTCATCCGCCGTCTCAAATGCCATTTCCAGGCTCAGCCCCGAATAGAGATACCACAGATCGTCTTCGGCTTTAAGTGTAAGCTTCTGGCCTTCTCCATTGATCCAGCTTGTCTCGGCCGCAAGCCGCTTGGATTTCTTGCCGCTTGGCTGCACCGCTTGGGCCGGGGGCTTGGTGAGCGAAGCGATGGAAGCGTTCAGCAGGGAGCGCAGCTCTTCTTCTGTGAAGTCGCGAATATTGACAAATCCCTTGGCGTCGGTCTCGTAATCTTTAAGCAGACCCGCGTATACATAGCCATTGCCGTTCGGATGGAGATGAAAAGCGACGGTTTTTTTGTCGTGCAGGCTTTCTTCGTAGTGGTAGTTGACCCTTCCTAACGATACATCTTTGCGCTGAAGCTGTGGATAGGAGTCAAGGATCTCGATTTTTTGTTGAAAAGTAAGCATAAGGCAGCCCCCATTGTTCATATCTGTCCGGCCGGGACGCGAGAAGCGAAGCGTTCTTCCGGCTGTAGCTCTCTGATTATAGCATGCGCCCGGCGCATTTTTCGAATACCCCCAATTTGTGGAAAAATATGTGGATAATATGGGATAACTCGGCCTTGATTGTGTTTTTGTGGATATTCACAATGTTCAGTGTTATGCTCCAATTAAAGCTTGGCGGAGGTGGTTACATTGATTCAAGTGGCAGCGGCCATCATTTATAATAATGAGGGAAGGGTTCTGATTGCGCGCCGCAGAGAAGGCAAGTCCCAGGCGGGGCTGTGGGAATTTCCGGGCGGCAAGATCGAAGACGGAGAAGACGCCGGGGCCTGCCTGCGGCGGGAATTGATCGAGGAGATGGGCATCGACATTATGCCATACGAATATTTTGGAGAGAATGAGCACAGCTATCGCGGCGGACCGCATATCCGGCTGATCGCCTGGAAAGCGGAATACTGCGGCGGGGAAATCAAGCTGACGGACCACGACGACTGCCGCTGGGAGAGTCCGGGAGAGCTTGAGCGTTACCTGTTTGCGCCAGCGGATATCCCGTTTGTGCGGAAGCTGGCCCACGAACCTGGCGTACAATGAAAGGGATAGGGCAAGAAAGGGGCGGTACATATAACGAAATGGAAAAAGGTTGTCACACTCGGCGGCATCATCGGCGTCTATGCGCTGGCGGAAATGGTGCAGCAAGAGGGGGAAGAGGCGCGATCATGTGCTCCTGCCGAACGTAGACAGGGAGACATTGCAGGCCGATAGTAAACCGGTTTTGAAACGCCGCCCTGTTGTTTATGAGTATTTATGTTACCGCTTTCAATCATGCCGCTCCCCGTTCCGCGCAAATTGCCGCCTGCTCTGGACGGGATGTTTTCCTGTGTTTTTTACTATATTAAATAATCCGCAAACGGTATTATGTAGAAAAAGAACCATTCAGAGGGGGAGATCACTTGAACCGGGAATCCAAAAGAATTTTGCTGCATACAGTCATATACGCCGTCTTGTTCTTCCTGCTTCCTTTATATCTGAGGAATCGGACGGGCACGATGAGTGATCTTGGCGCGCTGGTGACACTCCTGCTTCTGGTTAATCCGGCGGTTATCCTTGTTCTGTCGGGAGAGCTTGGACTTCGGCTCGGCTTTAGGCCGGTAACCGCGCTGCAGCCCGCAATCTTGTTCGCCCTTTCGGTATTCATAGTTTTCGAAGCCAGTGGCACGGCTCTTATATATTCGGCCGCCTACGGCCTGATCTCGCTGCTTGGAAATGCGGCGGGCGCTTACATTCGAAAGCGGACGATGAGATAAGATATATTAGATTTGGGAGGGAAGTCAAGGTGAACAAGGACGAAAACAGCTTCAAGCTCCTGGTCTTGTCTGAAGCGGGGCAGGAGCTCATCTTGAATGAGAACCCGAGGAAACTTCTGGATAATCTGTTCAATAAACTCTCTGCCCATTTGGGTTTGGATCTTTATCTTAATTATATTTTTGACGAAGAGCTGGATAAGCTTCGTTTGATGAATTATCACGGAATTACCTGGCGCGAGCATGCGCTTGTTGAGTGGATCGATTTGGGAGAAGCGGTTTGCGGGGAAGCCGCGCGGAAGCTTTCCAGAATCATCGTCGAGGACATTCAAAACTCTGCGGACCCGAGAGTCGGGATTATAAAAGGCTTTGGATTACAGGCTTATGTAAGCCATCCTCTGGTTTCCTATGGGAAACTGGTGGGCACATTGTCGTTTGGACTGCGTAAACGCCCCGCTTTTTCTTCAGTTGAACTGGATATTTTGCAAAATATTTGCAGTCAAGTATCCATTGTGCTGGACCGTATCCTGCTGATCTCGGCTCTGAAAAAAAAGAACCGGGAGCTGGCGCAGAAGAATAGAGAGCTCAGACATTCGGAAGAGCAGCTGTCTGCCATTTTTTCCGTGATCCCGAGCCCGATGCTTGTCGTGTCTCTTCAGACTCATCAAATTATTGAGTACAATGAGCCTCTGCTATCCATGCTGGGCATGAGCGGGGAAGAATTGCTCAACCGGTACTGGCCTGAACGGCATGACGAGAACTCCTTGCTAAAACGGATATGGGAGGTTTCCCTTCAGTCCCTGTATAAGGGCAATATGGAAGTTTCCTTCGAGAACGCTTCGGGCCAGCACAAAGTTTGCCTGTGCCAAACCGTTCCGGTGGACATCAATCAAACGCCCGGCATCCTTACGGTCTTCAGCGACCTGACGGAGCATAAGGAATATGAAAAGGAAATGGTGCGGCTCGATCAGCTTCATCTCATCGGCGAAATGGCGGCGGGCATCGGTCATGAGGTGAGAAATCCGTTAACTACGGTACGCGGTTTTCTGCAGCTTATGAGCAAGAAGGAATCCGGCAAGCAGTCCTATCTGGAGATTATGATTGAGGAACTGGACCGGGCAAACTCCATTATCTCCGAATTTCTCGGGCTGGCGAAGAATCAGAGAATCGACATGAAATACGACCAGCTTAATGAACTGATTGCCAAAATCCTTCCTTTGATCCAGGCGGACGCAACGGTTGCGGGGAAGACGGTAGACGCCGAGCTGGGACCCATTCCACCTATGTATATGGATGAGCGAATGATCCGACAGCTCATATTGAATATGGTTCGAAACGGACTGGAGGCGATGCCTCCAGAGGGACGCCTGATTATCAGAACCTATACGGAAGAGGACGCCGTCATCCTGTCTGTCGAAGATAACGGCAAGGGAATTCCTTCCGACCAGATTGAGCATATATGGAAGCCGTTTTATACCACCAAGGAAAGCGGCTCCGGTCTGGGACTTGCCGTATGTTTCAACGTGGCCAACAAGCATGGCGCCAAAATCGATGTCGTCACGGGTCCGACCGGGACGACCTTCTCCGTCAGGTTTAAAGGGCTGCCCGCTTGACCTTCGCCTCCCGCTAAGCGTCCCCGCTTCGGAGAGGTCCATAAAAATATCATAATTTGCCGCAGGCTTCACCACGTTTTGATCGTCATATAAAGGAGCCTCTTTCAGCGTTATGCCTTCAAGACCGGGTCTACCCGAAATCGGGGTCCCAGCGGTACTTGGCCTCCCGGATTTCCCGGGTCCTTACATCAAGCCCGTTCCAGGACTCATGCGGGCAGGCGGAGATCAATTGATGCAGCCGGAGGAAGCGGTCGCGGGGGAGCGAATGGGCGTAACGGCTGATAAAGCTGGAGTAGAGAAGGACGTAGCGCTTCATCCGCACCGCCGATCCGGCCACTGCCGCGAGGATCGCGGGGCCGTCCTTCATCTCCAGAATTTGGGCCTCATACCGCTGCACATAGCGCAGGGTGCGGTCCTTGATCAAATCGCGGCGGAGTCTGGCGACTTCACCGATGTATTCCGCGAGCAGCGGTTCAAAATCTCTCAGCAGCAGCTGCTCCATCTCCAGGTCCATGTCCTTGCGCAGCCGGAAGCCGTGCAGCAGGGCGACGCGCTGCCTGGCGACGCGGTCGCCCCGGAGCAGCACGGCGATTTCGCGCAGCTTCTCGTAGGCAAGCGTATCGTTCTCCCGCAGCACGGAAACGGCTTCCTGCCGGTTGAGTTCCAGGCCCTCTTTGACCGCGCCGATATTCCGTCCGAGCAGCTCGTCCAGAGCCCGCAGATTCTCGGCGGGCCGAGCCTTGCGCTGGGCGGCGAAGAGCACCGCCAGCAGGATGAGCCCGGCTGCGGCGCACAGCGCCCGCTGCGCGGTGTCCGCGGCGAAATAGGCCGCAGCCAGCGTCAGCAAGGCAACGGTCAGCAGGGAAGCCGCCATGCGGCGTCCGGCCAGCGAAGCCGCCCGGCGCTCTACGGGAACGAGGGCCGCCCTGCCGCAGCCGGTGCAGCGTTCCTCGGACAACGCGGTGAACCGGCCGCAGCGCTTGCAGACGCGCAGCTTGCCGAAGGAATAGCGGGGGGCCTTGAAGGGGCGGAGGACGACCGGTTTTTTGTTAGCCATGGGGTCTGTCGCCTCCGTTCAGCGCGGCCAGCAGCCGCCCGTCGATCTCCTCCCGGTCCACCGGCCTGCGTCCGCGAAGGAAATAGCGGAGAATCCGGCTGACGGTATAAAGAAACGCAATTCCAAGTATAACGTATGAAATCATGGAGTTGTCCTTTCCTTAAGTTGAAGTTTGCAGGGTTTAATTATATCATAATGGCATGCTATTGACAGAATTTAGCTGTCCTGATCCAGCATTGATGCCGCCTATCAAATTATAAGAGGGGTTACAGTCATGTTTCGTAACGATGTCCGAAATAGAAGGGTTTTATCTTGGGCTCTGCGGTGTCTGCCCGCGCTGCTGCTGGCGCTCTGCCTCGCGGCCGGGCCGTTTGCTTCACTGCCTGCCTATGCAGCGCAGCCCGCTTCGCCGGGAGCCTCGTCGCAAATTGACGCCGTGCTGGTGATTGACGTCAGCAATTCCATGAAGACGAGCGATAAGGGCAACATCGCCGGCGAGGCGATGAAGATGTTCATAGATATGCTGTCCGCGAAGGGAGACAAGGTAGGCGTCGTCGCCTACACCGACAAGGTGCAGCGCGAGAAGGCGCTGCTGACCATTAACTCGGCCTCGGACAAGCAGGATTTGAAGGATTTCATCGGCGGCCTGGACAAGGGCGCCTACACAGATATCGCCGTTGGCGTGGATGAGGCGGTCAAGGTGCTTCAGAATGGCAGCGACCCTTCCCATGAGCCGATGATTGTGCTGCTGGCCGACGGCAACAATGATCTGAATGAAGCGTCCGGCCGGACGCAGAGCCAGTCGGAACAGGAGCTTGGCGCGGCGGTGGAAACGGCCGGAAAGAATGGATACCCGATTTACACGATCGGCCTGAATGCGGACGGCAGGCTGAACAAGGCCAGCCTTGCGAAGCTGTCCGACCAGACGGGCGGCAAAGCGTTCGTCACGGATTCCGCGGATGATTTGCCCGAGATTTTGAGCGAAATTTTTGCCGACCATCTGAAGCTTAAGGTCGTTCCGGTGCAGTCGATTACGGCAGACGGCAGCTATCAGGAGGTGACGGTCAACGTCCCGAACGCCAGCGTGCTGGAAGCCAACATCTCCATTATGTCCCAGAAGCCTGTAACGGCGAAGCTGACCGACCCTTCGGGGGCAAGCGTGGCGATTCCTTCGAATAATGTGTTGCTGTCCCGGTCATCGACGTACAGTCTGCTGAAGCTGCTGTCCCCGCAGGAAGGGGATTGGAAGCTTCAGATCAAGGGCGTTCCGAAGGATAAAATCGACATCAATCTGATTTTCAACTATGACCTGGAGCTGAAGCTGGACGCTCTACCGTCCAAGACCTACAAGAAAGGCGATACCGTCGGCATCTCGGCGCATTTGTTCACGGGCGGGAAGCCGGTTCAAGAAGCCGGTCTGTACGGAAGCATGAAGGCGTCGCTGCTGGCGACCGACCTGGACACCGGGAAGACGGAAGAGCTGCCGCTGGACAATTCGGGCGGCGAATTCAAAGGGAGTTTCGAAGTTAAAGACAGCCACAATTACGAATTGAAAGTCCGGGCGGAAGAGAGCAGCTTCTACCGTGAGAGCAACATCGTACAG
>NZ_ASSC01000528.1 GCF_000520735.1 Paenibacillus forsythiae T98 | reverse complement strand
ATGATGCGTCACCGTCGGCTGCGACAGATTCAGCTTCTCCGCCAGCGCCTGGCCGTGCATTTCGCCTTTCGACAACAGCAGGAGCATGCGAAGGCGCGTGGGATCGGCGAGAGCTTTGTGATATCCTACGATTTTGTCCAGTTGCAACGAAGACACTCTCCTCTTGAAGAAACTCATTAGATATATATCTAATTATATAACGGTTGACGCCATTAACGCAAACGGAAAAGCGGGCGGCGTCCCGCCCTGGAAAAACCGCGCAAATTGCGGTAGGATGTAGTTTGCACGTTCCAAACGGACGAAGAACATACGAAAATAACGGGAGGTAATCCGCTTTATGCATGATGTCGTTATCATTGGAGCCGGACCCTGCGGTCTTTCCGCCGCCATTGAATGCCGCAGGCTGGGCCTGTCCGCGATCATTGTGGAGAAGAATTTCATCGTCCACTCCATCTATCTGTATCCGACCCATATGCAATTTTTCAGCACACCGGAGCTGCTGGAAATCGGGGATGTCCCCTTCACGACGCCGAACGAGAAGCCCTTCCGCCACGAGGCGCTCGTCTACTACCGGAAGGCCGCCGAGCTGCACGGTCTGGAAATTGCCGCCTATGAAGAAGCTACCGGCATTGAGCGCCTGGAAGACGGGACCTTCCGCGTAAACACCGTGAACCGGCGGGGCGAGCGCCAGGCCCGGCATGCGGCCTCTGTTGTCATTTCGACCGGCTACTTCGATCAGCCGAACTGGATCGGCATTCCCGGGGAGGAACTGCCGAAGGTAACGCATTATTTTGGGGAAGCCCACCCCTACACCGGCATGAAGGTTGCGATTATCGGAGGCAGCAATTCGGCCGTGGACGCGGCTCTTGAGCTCGTTCGGACCGGAGCAGAGGTCGACATGATCTACCGCGGGAACAGCATCTCCGGCAATATCAAGCCGTGGGTGCGTCCGATCTTTGAAAGCATGGTGCAGAAGGAAAAGATCCGACTCCATCTTTCCTCCAGAGTAACCGAAATCAAGCCGGATGCGGTGGTCGTGTCCTCCGGTTCGGAAGAAGAAGCCTATACACTGGACAATGATTTCGTTCTGGCGATGACCGGCTTCAGACCGGACCGCCGGCTGATGTCGTCCATCGGTGTCCTGATGGACGACGATATGGATAAGCCCGTATTTGATCCGACGACGATGGAGACTAATATTCCGGGTATTTACGTGGCCGGAGTCATCGCCTCCGGGCGCAACGCCAACGAGATTTTCATCGAAACGGGCCGCCGGCACGGAGCGCTGATCGCCGCGCATGCAGCCGCAAAGCGTCAGGCGGCAGACAAGGGGCGGAGCTGAACATGGACTACACTTCCCTGCTTCTTCTGGGGCTGGCCGGGCTTGGCATCATCAGCAGCAACTCGACCGTAACCATCGCCATGGTGGTACTGCTGCTGGTGCGTCTGCTCGGTCTTCATCAGGCGTATCCCTGGCTTGAAAAGTACGGACTGACGGTCGGCATTATCATCCTGCTGATCGGTGTCATGACTCCGCTGGCAAGCGGCCGTATTTCTCTGCAAACCGTAGGTCAGGCCTTTCTTCACTGGAAATCGCTGACCGCCATCGGTATAGGCATTCTTGTCGCCTATCTTGGGGGCCGGGGTACTGCCCTGATCGGCAGCCAGCCGACGATTGTCGCCGGTCTGCTGATCGGAACCGTCATCGGAGTCGCCGTCTTCAAGGGCGTTCCGGTCGGACCGCTGATCGCTGCGGGCATATTGTCGCTCATCATTGGAAGAATGTAAGCGTACAGGCGCTTATTGACTTTTGCCCTGTACAGTGTTTTGATATTTTTAAATCCTATCGAATGGATTATGGCAGCACCCGAACTTCAGGAGGATAATGATGTCAAGACAATTTGTGACGGAAGCCGTTATGATGGCCATTTACGGCCAGCTGCTGGTACCGAATAGACCAGTGGAATATATCGTTCCCTATACCACAATTCTGGAACTGTACGAGCTGCGGGACAGCGACGAGCCGCTGATGAACATTCCCGACGACGACCAGCACGTCAAGGCCAAGATTGGTGAACTGATCGCCTATTTCGAGCAGCCGCTCAACCAGAAGAAGATCCGCCGCTGCCTGAATGTTCCATGGGCCAAGAGTCCGGCCATCCTGCTCGGCGAGCGGGCACAGATCACCGTCATCAACAGCGTGGACAATGCCAGTTACGGCGAAACCTACGACCCGATCGAGACCGAGCTTCTCTTGACCTCGCAGCGGGCGAAGATTCCGATCCTGACCGATCAGGTCGAGCTGATCCACCGGATCATCGACGGAGGCGTGCCCGTGATGGTGTACGATATCGACGATTTTGAATTCGCCATGGAAGAAGAAACCTTCCGCAGATCCCATTGACCTCTCTCCCCTGTGCGGGTTACAGAGCGCAAAGAGCAGCCCTTGCTTTCGGCAGGGGCTGCTCTTGCTCGTCACTGATTTGCGTTTGCGCCGGCGGCGGCTTCCTTAACCTCAGCCACGCCGGGTTCAGGCTCGTACCGGTATTCGATATCATCCTCTTCCGGCATGTAGATAATCGACAGTCCGTAGCCTTCCATATACCATAAATCCGGCTCCTCGATATAAAAAACGACGCCCTCCCGGGAGACCTCAAGCCCCGGATGCTCCGGCCGCTCCACGGCAATGCCGAGCGAAAATCCGGGATGAAGCCCGCCGCCGGAGCTGTAACGGGGAAACAGGCGGATAGAGTCGCCCTCCGTTAAGCCGAGCTCCCGCTTGAACCAGGAGGCGGCGTCGGCGCTGACCGAAATGCTCATTAAGCGTTCAACTCCTTTGTCTATTACTTTTATCATACCCCAATCCGGATTCTATTCCAATCGTCCGGAAAGTACGGCGATCTGAAAATGTTCTCTTTTTGTTCGAAAATAGGTTTGACAATTTTGCAGGCCCGGTGATAAACTCGACATGAGCGAAACGTCTTCAAATCATTGCCAAAAAAATTTAACGAAAGGGTGATCTCGGTGTTTAAATTTATGGATATTCATCGTATTTATGTCGGCAGCCTTATCCAATTGAATACCGAAGCAGCCCTGCAGGTGAACCTTTCCCGGAAGCGCGTATTCCAGCCGCTCTTGCTCCCGGAAAGCTGAACATTGTCCTGCCCGGTGCTGTCACGCACCGTGCGCATGATACGTTTGAGAAACCAGGCATATCGTCCGTTAACGGACGGTATGCCTTTTTTTGCTCTTCACCGAAACGTTAATCCCGCTTAAACCTTGGCCCTGTTGCAAGGCGCTACTCCTATATCGAAAGGAAGGGATTTCATGTTTTCCGTTTTAAAAGATCTCGGCTGGTTCTTCCGCCGGGAGAAAAGGCGCTATACGATCGGCTTGTTCGTGCTGATTATCGCCGGCGTCATTGAACTGCTGCCTCCGCGGCTCCTGGGGAACGCCATTGACGACATCGTGCATGGGTCCATTACGGCAGGCTCGCTAATCCGGTATATCGCCATGATCCTCGCCCTGCTCCTGATCATCTACTGGATTACGTACATATGGATGCGCAGCCTGTTCGGAGGATCGAATCTGGTTGAACGCCTGCTGCGTTCCCGCTTTATGGGCCATTTGCTTACGCTGACGCCCTCTTTCTTCGAGCGGAACCGCACCGGAGACCTGATGGCCCGCGCCACCAACGACATTCGGGCGGTATCCGTAACCGTGGGCTTCGGAATGCTGACGCTTGTCGACTCCACCATCTTCTTCTCCGTTGTGCTGCTCGCCATGGGCTTTCTGGTGAGCTGGAAGCTGACGCTGGCCGCCGTGCTGCCCCTCCCGCTTATCGCGGTGGCGATGGCGATCTACGGCAAAGCCATTCACGACCGCTATAGTCTGGCCCAGGACGCCTTCGGCGCCATGAACGACCAGGTGCTCGAATCCGTATCCGGCGTGCGCGTGATCCGCGCCTATGTGCAGGAGCGCCTCGATGAGAAACGATTCGGGGAAATCACCGATGATGTGTACCGCAAAAATATGGCTGTGGCGAGAGTTGACTCCTTTTTCGAACCGACCATCCGGTTCTGTGTGGGATTAAGCTACATTATCGGTCTGACGTATGGAATCTACCTCGTCTTCCGGAATCAGATTACGCTGGGCGATCTCGTATCGTTCAGCATGTACCTCGGCATGATGGTCTGGCCGATGTTCGCCATCGGCGAGCTGATCAACATTATGCAGCGCGGCGGCGCTTCGCTCGAACGGATCGACGAGACGCTGAATTCCGTCCCGGATGTCCAGGATATCGCTCATCCGGCGCTGTTAGCCGGACCTGACCGGATTGAATTTAACGATGTGACGTTTCGCTA
>NZ_ASSC01000527.1 GCF_000520735.1 Paenibacillus forsythiae T98 | reverse complement strand
AGCTCGCCTCCTTCTCCATCCAGTCCCGTCATCTGGCGGAGGAAAGTGTGCAGAACTGCCATCTTGCTCCATCCTCCGTTGGCGGCGAACAGTTGATGCGTGAAGCGGTAGGTCCCGAGCATCTGACGTTCAACCCGGTGCGGAGCGCGGGAAACCGGTCAACGCTTCAGCAATTCGGAATGTCGGCGTTCATGTTCGGCGCGGACTCGGACAGCGTGGACGTGGCGGTGACCTTCGATGAGCCGTTCGGCCATACGGGCTATGTGATGGTTGCCATGACCAACCAGCCCTTCTTCTATGCTTCGTTAAAAAGCAGAGGAAGCGCCGATGCGATTATTCAAGTGGTCCGTATGGGCGACACTCAGCATTTCTACGGCGTTCTTTCCTGGATCGCGATCGGAGCGCCTGCGGCGAAGCCCGCTCCCGAGGACCGTCTGTACGATTAAAGTTGCGGTTCTGGGATTGATGAACAAGGTGGTGGATAGCCGGGTCCCCTGATTAAAAAATGGCGAAAAAGCACAGTCGTCTCCTGGCTGTGCTTTTTCTAATGTTGAATGATAACCGGGCCGCCGCAATTTTGAGCGAGCGTAGACGTTGGCCGTTGCCTGAGGCAATCCGTTACATACACTGTGATGAACCCCCGCCCCGGGGAATGCTCTGCAAGGAGGATGAACGAGCATGAAGTCAACAGCAAAGCGCCCCCGCCGATCCCGGCGTCCCCCCACCCGCCGCGCGGCCCGCTCTCATGAAGCTGTGTATAACGGCAATCATCCCGAGCCGCTGGTGTCCGTCATCAT
>NZ_ASSC01000526.1 GCF_000520735.1 Paenibacillus forsythiae T98 | reverse complement strand
AGTCGGCTGCTTCAGGCCGAGCCGGAGGAGCTGCTGATTACTTCGGGAGCCCAGCAGGCGATCAATCTGCTTGCAAGCATCATGCTGGGGCCGATGGACTGCGTCATGGTGGAGCGGCCGACCTACGGTGTGGCGCTTGATATTTTCCGCCAGCGGGGGGCGCGGCTGCTTGCGGTCGATATTACGCCAGACGGCTATGATCTGGACAAAATCGAGGGACTGATGGAGCAGTACAGACCCCGGCTCTTCTACATCAACCCCACGCATCATAATCCGACCGGATACACCGTCCCCGTGCGGCAGCGCAAACGGCTTGTCGAGCTGGCCGAGCGCTACCGCTGTCTGATCGTTGAGGACGACCCTTTCCGCGATATGTATTTCGCCGCCGAGCCGCCGCCGCCGATTTTCTCCTATGATACGGAAGGCTGGGTCGTGTATCTGGGCAGCTTCAGCAAATACGTGGCGCCGGGCCTGCGGATTTGCGCGGTCATCTGCCGGTTTCCGTTGATGGACAAGATGATCGCGGCGAAGTTCATGGCGGATAACGGGACGCCGCTGCTGAATCAGAAGATCTTTCTGCACTACTTCACCTCGCCGCGGCTTCAAGGGCATCTGGCCAAGCTGCGCATCGCGCTACAGGTGCATAAGGAGATTGCGGAGCGCGAGCTTGAAGGGATCGGGTGGAGGTGGACGGCACCGCAGGGCGGCCTCAATCTGTGGGTGAACCTGCCGGAGCATATTCCGCCCGAAATCCTGTTGCGCAAAAGCATGGAGCAGTCGATTGCCTTCGTGCCCGGTGAAATCTGCGATCCGCTGGGAGAAATGAAGTCGTGGATTCGCCTCAGCTATTCGTTCGCCGCCGAGGATGTGCTGCGCGAGGGGATGAGGAAGCTCGCGGAAATCGCGCTAAGCCTTTAAGCTTGCGGAAGTTCGGGCAATGTCAGCTTGAGCAGGCAGAAATAAACGGACGCCGGAGATCATCCCGGCGTCCGTTTAGTTGATGAGCGGCATCCGTCCTTACACCCAGCCGAAGGCGTAAGCCGCCTGCGCCGTAAGCAAAGTGACGGCGATGGCGATGCCAAGCGGGATGACGGCCGACAGCACAGCCCATTTCACGCTTTTCGTTTCCTTGTAGATATTAACCAGCGTCGTGCCGCACGGATAATGCAGCAGCGAGAACAGCATCATGTTCAGCGCCGTCAGCCACGTCCAGCCGTGCTGGAGAAAGATATCCTTGATATTGCCAAGGCTGTCGACGTCGACCATCGCTCCCGACGACAGGTAGCCCATCATCAGGATCGGCAGCACAATTTCGTTCGCGGGCAGGCCAAGGATGAACGCCATAATGATGTAGCCGTCCAGGCCGATGAGCTGCGCGAAGGGATCGAAGAAAGCGGCCATATGATTCAGAACGCTGTCGCCTCCGACGACAATATTGCCAAGTATCCAGGTGGCGATTCCGGCCGGGGCAGCGATGACGATGGCCCGCGTCAGCACGTTCAGCGACTTCTCCTTGGAAGAAACGAGGATCGTCTTCCAGATCTGCGGTCTCCGGTACGGCGGCAGCTCCAGGGTGTAATGCGTCGGCACGCCGCGCAGCGCCGTCTTGGACAGGACCCAGGAGACGGTTAGCGTGACGATGATGCCCAGCAGCACAAGGCTCATCAGGATGCCTGCGGTA
>NZ_ASSC01000525.1 GCF_000520735.1 Paenibacillus forsythiae T98 | reverse complement strand
CTCCCCCGCCGCTTCACCGGACACCGCCGCCCAGGTCCAAGGGTCGCCAAGAAGCCGGGGCCGCTCGGCAATCTCCCGGAGGTAGCGTCCCCATTCATTTTTGCCGAGCACCGGCTCCCACCACACCTTGCGCGGCTTGTACTTGTGGCCGAGGAAATAATCGAGCTTCATGAGGCCCGTGATGATCTCCATCTCCGGCGCGCCGCGCTCAAGCAGAAATTCGTTCAGCCGGGTGAACAGATCCTCCAGTTGATGCCCGATCTTTTGCCAGCCCCGCGCTTCCCAGTAATCGCCGAACTCCTGGAAGAAGTCGAACGGGGAATCAAAAATATGCCGCATCAAATACTTGACCGTATGGTCCAGCCGATGGCTGTTCCAGTATTTTTCCAGTACATCCTCCAGCCGCTTCAGCCGCATGATGTCCGGGAACGGCATCACATGGGTGCTCAGGATTTCATACGGCGCATGCTCCATGTAGACATAATCATACCTCGCCGCCTGGGCGCGCAGCCCGGTGCCGCGCAGCATTTTGAGAAAGCCGAGCTGAAGCTCCTCCGGCTCCATGGCGAACACGTCGTTGAAGGTCTTGCGGAAGGTCGCGTAATCCTCCATCGGCAGGCCCGCGATCAGATCGAGATGCTGGTCGATATTGCCGCTCTCCTTGATCTTCATCACTGTCCGGGACAGCTTGGCAAAGTTCTGGCGCCGCTTGACCAGCTCGTTCGTCTCGTCATTGGTCGACTGCACGCCGATCTCGAAGCGAAAGATGCCGGGAGGGGCATTGTTGGACAAAAAGTCCAGCACCTCGGGCCGCATAATGTCGGCGGTAATCTCGAACTGGAAGACGCAGCCGCCATGGTTGTCGATCAGGAACCGGAACATTTCCAGCGCGTACTCCCGGTTGATGTTGAAGGTGCGGTCCAGGAACTTGATCGTCTTCGCCCCATTCTCAATCAGATACAGCAAGTCCGCCTTGACCCGCTCAATATCGTAATACCGGACGCCCACCTCGACGCTGGACAGACAGAACTGGCAGTTGAACGGACAGCCCCGGCTGGTTTCGAAATAGGTGATTCTCTTGCCAAGGTAAGGCAAATCTTCCGCAAAACGGTGCGGCGACGGCAGCGTGTTCAGATCCGACTTGGGGCGCGGAGGGTTCACGATCACTTCTTCGCCCTTGCGGTAAGCCGTTCCGTACACAAAATGATACTTGCGGCCATCCCGCAGCTCCTGGAGCAGATGATGGAACGTCTCTTCTCCGTCGCCGCAGACGATGAAGTCAATGCCCGGCTCACGGTCCATCCAGTACAGCGGCTCATAAGACACTTCCGGTCCTCCGAGAACGATGGAGATGTCCGGCATGACTTTCTTCAGGATACCGATCAGCTTGATCGTCTCCTCAATGTTCCATATATAGCATGAGAATCCAATTACATCCGGAGCCTTTCGGAACAGGTCGGATACGATGTTCATCGCCGGGTCCTTGATCGTGTACTCCGCCAGCTGAATGTCGAATTCATGCTGACTGTAAGCCTTGAGCAGACGGATGGCCAACGAGGTGTGAATATACTTGGCGTTCAGTGTGGCCAGGACGATCTTCATGCCGCGCATGCCCCTTTACGTTTCATTTGAATACAATTCGCTCTGAAAAAAATCCAGAAATGCCTTCCCGTACTTCCGGTATTTCACTTCCCCGACGCCCTTTACCTTCATCATGTCTTCTTCCGTTTGA
>NZ_ASSC01000524.1 GCF_000520735.1 Paenibacillus forsythiae T98 | reverse complement strand
AGTAATGCCGCAGGGCTCGGTTGGTTGTCGGCGGGCCTGCTGTCTTTCCGGCGCAAGGCGGTGTGAAGTCGGAGGGCGGAACGCGGCGGGTCTTGGACGGGCGGGCCGCCGGATGGACATTTGGCCCCCTTTTTTCTTATAATGGTCTATGAGCGGCGGCCCGATTGAATCGGACCTTGCTGCTGCAAGGAGGCGAAGCAGATGAAACCGGCGGCTATCGAAGAATGCGACAATACCTGTAACGGCTCGGAGGTTTCGCCCGAGCATATCCGGTTAACCCTGCCGGAGAGGGCGACGACCGACAAGATGGCGGAACTGTTCAAGGCGCTCGGCGATCCGACGAGGGTCAGGCTGATTTACGCATTATCCCGTCAGGAGCTTTGTGTACATGATCTGTCGGCGATTTTGGACATGGGCCAGTCGGCGGTGTCCCACCAGCTTCGCTATTTGCGAAATCTGCGGATTGTGAAGCGGCGTAAGGAAGGGAAGACGGTATTTTATTCGCTGAATGACGCGCATGTCGAGCAGATTTTTTTGCAAACGCATGAGCATATCAGGCACGAATAGATGGCATAAGCAAGCGCAAGCGGCAGGGACTCTTTCGGTCTTCTGCCGCTTTTTTTGACGCTTCGCACATTAGTTAAAGCTTTGTTCCGCTGTCCTGGGGACGGACGGCTTCTTCAAGCTCAGCGCTAGCCAGGCGCAATAGAGCGCAAGCAGCGCCAGCGCGCCGCCGATCAGCAGGGCGTAGATAATCTGCAGTACAGTCTGAAAAGCGCTTTGCCCGGAAAGGACCTGCAGCCTCTTCAAAGCGGGATACAGACTGCGAAGCTTGCCGCATAGAAATAGCCGACCGTGCTGTCGATGGTCTTCTTCAAATCATAGCCGCTCATTCATTTGGCCTTCCATCAGCATTCCCAACAGCACATATTCCAGCATATAGCGCCCCTTTATATCGATTAGATATATCTATCTGATATGTTTATCAAAGCGGAAATTTTGCCGCCGTCAAGCGGCTATTGCCGATTGACATTGTAAGAAGGAAAGGAATATAATGTCGGTAAGAACATATGAACAGTTGCTCATATATTAATCGTAAGTGTTACGGAAGGGGCTGGAGACAGTGAATACGGTAGAGCAGACGGTTAAGCGTCAATGGATATTGGAAGGTCTGGACTGCGCCAACTGTGCGATGAAAATCGAGAATCGGGTAAGCAAGCTGGAGGGCGTCGCTTCCTGCTCGGTTAATTTTGCAACGAAGACGCTGACGATGGTAACGGACCCAAGCTTCGCCGAGACGGGGATTGCGCAGGTGGAGCGGACGGTAACCTCGCTGGAACCGCATGTGCGGCTGCTGGAGAAGAAAGCCCCTTCCGTCTCCCGGTCTGCCGCTTATAGCGGTGCGGCTCAAGTGAAGGTTCAAGCTCGCGGTCACGGCGAAGCGCATGGACACGGGCAGGGGGCCGGACTTGAACATTCAGATGAGAATAAGCATGAGCATGGGACTGGGCATGAGCACGCGCATGCCGGGGAAGAAGGCGGGGCGCACGGTCATTCGCACAGCCATGGAGAGGGAGAGACGCGGCGGACGTTGCTGCGCCTCGGTGTCGGCGCGGCGCTGGCCGCAGCCGGGTATCTGATTCCTGCCGGGGGCTACGGCGAGCTCGCTTTATTCCTGCTCGCTTACCTTGCGGCAGGCGGAAATGTAGTCTGGCAGGCTGTGAGAAATATTGCGCGGGGACAAGTATTTGACGAGAACTTTCTGATGGCGCTGGCGACAATCGGCGCGTTCGCGATTGGGCAGTACCCGGAAGGCGTCGCCGTCATGCTGTTCTATCAGGTCGGCGAGCTGTTCCAGGGCCTTGCGGTCAACCGTTCCCGGCGCTCCATCACGGCGCTGATGGATATCCGGCCGGAGACGGCGCGCCTGCGGATCGGGGAAGAGACGAGAATCGTGTCCCCCGAGCAGGTGAGTATCGGGGATATGATCGTTGTGCAGCCGGGCGAGAAGGTGCCGCTCGATGGAACAGTCATTGAGGGAAGCGCGATGATGGATACCTCCGCGCTGACCGGCGAATCGGTTCCAAGGGCGGCTGAACCGGGCAGCGCGGTGCTAAGCGGATTCATTAACAAGAACGGTCTTATCGTCGTACAGGTAACCCAGACGTATGCGGAATCGGCGGTTTCCAAAATTCTGGAGCTGGTGCAGAACGCGTCGAACAACAAGGCCAAGACCGAGAACTTCATTACCCGGTTCGCCCGGAGCTATACGCCTGTCGTCGTCATTACGGCCGCGCTGCTCGCCGTGGTTCCGCCGCTGCTGGTCAGCGGGGCGACCTTCTCCGACTGGATCTACCGGGCGCTGGTCTTTCTCGTCATCTCCTGTCCGTGCGCGCTCGTCGTATCGATCCCGCTCGGCTTCTTCGGGGGTATCGGGGCGGCGTCGCGCAGCGGCATTCTGATTAAAGGAAGCAATTATCTGGAGGCGTTGAACGATGTCAAGACCGTGGTCTTTGACAAGACAGGCACGCTGACCAAGGGACAGTTCAAGGTGACGGAGGTTTATCCTGCGGAGGGAATAGCGGAGGAGGAACTGCTGCGGCTAGCCGCTTACGCGGAGAGCCATTCAGGGCATCCGATCGCGGAGTCCATTGTCGCGGCTTACGGGCAGCCCATCGCCGCAGGCGCCGTTGCCGAATACAATGAAATTTCCGGCCACGGCATCCGGGCGGCTGTGGAAGGCCGCATCGTGCTCGCGGGGAACGCGCGGCTTATGGCGCAGGAAGGCATCGCCTTCCGCCAGTGGGACGGAATCGGCACCATCGTGTATCTGGCCGTGGACGGTCAATATGCCGGCAGTCTTGTCATCGCTGATGAAGTGAAGGAGGATGCAGCCCGGGCGATTTCCGCTCTCCGCAAGATTGGCGTTGCGAGGACGGTGATGCTGACCGGGGATGCTGCGGCGGTGGCCGAGGATGTAGGGAAGAAGCTGGGCGTCGGCGAAATCCATGCCGAGCTTCTGCCCCAGCATAAGGTGGAGCAGATTGAACGTCTTGAATCCCTCAAGACGGGCCGGGAGAAAATCGCCTTTGTCGGCGACGGCATCAACGACACGCCGGTGCTGGCGAGAGCTGATGTCGGAATCGCCATGGGGGGCCTTGGATCGGATGCCGCCATCGAGGCGGCGGATATCGTCATTATGACCGACGAGCCGTCGAAGATTGCGCAAGCCATCGGCATCGCCCGCCGGACCCGGACGATCGTATGGCAGAACATTCTGTTCGCGCTCGGCATCAAGGCGGTCTTTCTGCTGCTTGGCGCATTTGGCATCGCGACGATGTGGGAAGCGGTCTTCTCCGATGTCGGCGTGACGGTGCTTGCGGTGCTCAACAGCATGCGGGCGCTCCGCGTTCCGGCTGCGTGAGCTCCAGCTTCAAATCCAGCCTTATGAACACATGAAAAACCGCCGAAAATGGTCTATCCTCCATTTTCGGCGGTTTTTGCCCGGAATCATTGGTCTATCGTAAAACCTTCAGCCCATGCTCAGACTGTCGATGCCGCGGCGGATAATATCGCATGAGGCGGTGAATTTGGCGGTCTCCTCCCCGTTCAGATTCAGCTCAATCAGCTCTTGTATGCCGTCTCCGGCAATGATGGCGGGCACGCCGGTGCAGATGCCCGTCTGCCCGTACTCGCCGTCCAGGATGGCGGACACGGCAATGATCTTATGCTCGTCGTTCAGAATGGACCGGGCGATATACGCCAGCGCGCTGCCGATCCCGAAGTGGGTCGAGCCCTTGCGCGTATAAATCTCCCACCCGGCATCCTTCGTCTTGCGGGCGATATCGCCAAGGTCCAGATGCTTGAACCGCTCGCGGTGCTGGTCCAGAATATGCAGGATCGGCTTGCCGCCGATCGTAACATGCGACCAGGCCACAAACTGCGATTCGCCATGCTCGCCCAGCGCGTAGCCGTTCACGCTGCGGGGATCGATGGAGAAGATCTCGGACAGCAGCGTCTTCAGTCTGGACGAGTCGATGGATGTTCCTGTTCCGATGACCCTGTGGCGCGGCAGGCCGGAGATTTGCCAGACGAGATAAGTCACAATATCGACCGGATTGGCGGCGATCACAAATATACCGTCGAACCCGCTCTCCACAATAGGGGTAACGATGCTTCTCGTAATGGTCTTCGCTTCGTCCAGCACATCCAGCCGGGTCTGTCCGGGCTTCGGATTGGCGCCAGCGGTCAGGATTACAATATCCATGCCAGCGCAGTCGCTTGTCGTTCCGGCGTAGACCTTGGTCCGTGTACCCATAAAATCCATGCAATGCGAAAGATCAAGCGCCTGCGCCATCGCGCGGTCATAGGTGCGGTCCACCATCATAATCTCATCGCAAATCGCTTGATTGACCATGGAATAGGCGCAGCTGGAGCCGACCAATCCGGAACCGACGATCGCCACTTTTCTTGATTTTCTTTTCATCTGCCCACCCTCGCTCTCTTAAATACCGATTTATCCGAAAGACTGTTCGATATCTTTATTTTACTCCAATTACCGGCAAGTTACCTGACACGGGTGAAAAAAGGTACATGCTTCAAACCGCCCGCAACGCGCAACCGTCATACTAGGCGGGGCCTTGCGCAGAGGCGAAAAAACCGCATGGAAGCCATGCGGCGGCGAAATGGCGCCAATCGAATCGCTTACAGTCTCAATTACGGACTAGAGGATTCCCCAGAGCGCCGATCCTGCATTTTCCTTAAAAGGAATTTCGTTCCTGCTACTGCGCGGCATGCGCTTCCGGCGGAACGAGCCTGCGGTATGTTCTGAACATAAACATTCTCCAGCGCACAATCATGCCGAACGCCAGAATAAAGAACAAACCGCCCGACTGCGGAATGGATATGTAGCGGTCGATAAATTCGTGCAGCAGCGTGCGGACCAGGAACAGACCGAGCAGAACAAGAATGAAGCTCTTGGAGCGTCTGACGTACAGCAGCCCTTCCTTCTCGTGGAAGGAGGTCGTCTTAATAAGCGGATAAGCAAGCACAAACCATCCCGCCAAAAAAGCGGCAAGCGCCCACCATAGAGGAACCCTGGTCTCGGGGACGACGAACATGATGAAGCCGGTCGACATGCCCAGCGGCGGGATCAGGATTTTGCGGAGGGTAACAGGGCGGTCGCTTGCCTTTAATCGGATAAAAATAACCATCAGCGCCATAAGCATTGCGCCCAGGCTGGAGCCGATATGCAGTAACGACGGATTGATGCTGCCCATGGTTCACGTTCCTCTCTAAAGTTAAAGATGGAGTACGTACATTATAGCAAAAAATGCTTCAGGCGCCTAAACGTCAGCGTTCCGCCGAAGTAATCGCCGCGATATGAAGTATAAACGGCAAAAAACCGCCGGCGGTTAGGCCGGGCGGTTAAGTTGCACTGTATAATATGGAGTAAACCGGCTGCCGCAGGGGCAAATTGATTAGGAACCGGTTCGTCGTCCGCCCGCCGAACGCATGACGAGACTGACAATCGCGATCAGAACAACGGCGCCGATCAAGGATGGCAGAACGTAGAATTCACTGACACGCGGACCCCAGTCGCCCAGGAAGCCGCCCAGCCAAGAGCCTAAGATACCAGCGATAATGTTGCCGATAATGCCTCCCGGAATATCTCTGCCCATAATCAGACCTGCTAACCAACCAATAATACCACCAACTATCAGCATCCATAAGATACTCATCTTGTTTCAGCTCCTTTTAAGGTATTAGTATTGGATGCTAACTATTAACCTCAAGCGAATGGTTTAAATCAGGTGTCATATTTTGCCGAAAAAAGAGGAAGTACATGCCCCTTGCCCGCTGGGGGCCGAGCAAAAATCATTGCATCTACCGTGTATTTTCTCGTCTAAAAGAGGGTAATAGAAAGTGAAGAACCGCTCTTTGAATCCTACAACCGATTGCTAAAGGAGTCGCTTAATATGAAACGCCCAAACGAAGTGTTGTTTTATGTCGGAACCTACAGTCCCGAAGAGAAGCCGTCCATTTATCTATGCGGATTGAATACCGGGGACGGAGAAATGAGAATCATTCAGCAGACCTCGGGCGTCGAGAATCCATCGTACATAACGCTGAACCGGGCCGAGAATGTGCTGTATGCGGTCAGCGAGAAGGAAGACGGCGAGGTCAGCGCCTATTCCGTTGATCCCGTGACAAATGAGCTGTCCCTGCTGGGCGCGCGGCCGACAGAGGGCGGAGCTCCCTGCTACGTCTCTGTCTCTCCCGGGGAGGATTATGTCTATGTGTCCAACTATTCGGGCGGCAACGTCAATGCTTTCCCGGTTAATGAGGACGGCTCGCTCGGGGAGATGTCCTCCCAGGTCCGTCATGCCGGCAAGGGCTTTCGCGAAGACCGGCAGGAAGCGCCGCACCCGCATTCCGTAATTGCCGAGGCGAGCGGGAAGCGGATACTGGTCTGCGATCTCGGCCTTGACCGGATTATGCTCTACCGCCATGAAGACGGCAAGCTTGCCCGGGATGGGGAAGTGGTGCTGCCTGACGGCTCGGGCCCCCGCCATCTGGCGTTTCACCCGGGCGGAAAGTGGCTGTACTGCGTAGGCGAGCTGAACTGCACGGTAACGGTTCTGGCGGTCTCCGGGCCGTCCGGGAGTTTTGAAATCCGGCAGCACCTGTCCACGCTGCCGGAGCAGTACGCCGAGGGGAGCGACGATACCGCGGCCGATATCCATATTTCGCCTTGCGGCCGGTTCTTGTATGTATCCAACCGGGGGCATGACAGCATTGCCCTGTTCCATGTGGATGAAGGCACCGGCCTGCTCAAAGCGGCGGATTGGCAGAGCACCGGCGGGCGCACGCCCCGCAACTTCGCCATTGCCGGAGACATGCTCCTTGCCGCCAACCAGAACAGCGGCAATATTACGTCGTTTACTATCGACAGCGAGAGCGGCAGGCTGATTCCGACGGGCAACGAGCTGGGAGTGCCGGCGCCGGTCTGTATTGCGGTATTGAAATAGCCCCCCGCATTTCGCAATAATATCGAGTTCTCCAACCTTAATAGAAGGACTTGGCAATGGGAGCGCGAATAGATATCATTGACGAATCTTTGTCGCATTCCTTAACCGAAATGGGGGATAGGATGGAGGATTTGGCGGAATCGGTGGCCAAGGAAATCAGGGGGGGCGTACAGACTTATTTCGCCTTGCCGCACTTGTATGAGCAGGCGACTGCTTGTGTCGATGAGAAGCTGAGAGGGAGCCTCCCGTTCGCCAGACTGACGGTGCTGCACTACCGCGCTTTCGGAGGAAGAGGGCCTGCCATTTACCGGGCGGCGGGTGCGATAGAGCTCATGATTCTCGGTGCGGATATTGTCGATGACCTTCAGGATAAGGACAATAACCTGACAGCATGGAGCCGGATGAGTCCCGAAATTGCGCTTAACATTGCTTTGGGGCTGACGCTCATTTCCGGGCAAATGCTGCTTGCCAGCGAATTCCCCCTGGAACGGATTCATGAGGCTGTACAATATATGAATACTCAGTCGCTTACGGCCATCAATGGACAAACGGCGGATCTGCTGAACGATATACAGAGCGAGGAGGATTACCTTCGCATGATCAAGCAGAAGTCGGCCGCATTTGTGGTCGCCGCCTGCATGATTGGCACGCTGCTGGCCACCGGCGAGTGGAACAGTCATGTAAGAGACTATGCCGAGGAGCTTGGAATCGCCGATCAGATCAAGAACGACATCCGCGACCTGCTCGATTGGGAAAGAGGCGATTTCAGGAATCGCAAGAAGACGCTGTCCACGCTGTACCTGCTCCAATATATCGCTGAGGAAGACCAATGGATCGCCGATTACTTTGAAGGACGCCTTCGGATGGAGGAGATCGGCCACCGCCGGGAGGAATTTGAACGGGCCGTCGAACGGACCGGAACCTTTCTCTACACCTCTGTACGGATGAGAATGCATTGCTATAATTACTTGCGGATAGTAGACAAGCTGAATATCGACGTTCAATGGAAGAACCGTATCATCGCCCTGGCTAAATAGACCTTGGCGCAATAATCGATGGGGGGAATTATCCATGTTAAAGGAAATCATTCAAAGCTTGATGAAAGATCCTGAAGCTGCCCAACGTTTAAAGAACGGTCGGTTTGAACTCGCTGGAATCAGCGAAGTTGAACAAAGAGCGCTGCTGGATGCGTTGGAGGACACAAACCGGGTGAGCAAAGCCGGAGAGCTGGGAGCTTGGGACACGGTCAAAGCGGCAGCGGCGCTGTAATACTATACTGCAACTTGCGATAATAACAGCCTTAATCCGGACGGATTAAGGCTGTTTGCGTGGGGAGAGGATGCGTCCCGCCGCCGGAATAAAAGCCGATATCGTCAAGCATCACGGCGTCTCTGTTGCCTCGAAGATAAAAGGTGATTTGCGCCACCTGCGCCGGATCAAAGGCGGGATTCCGCTTGTGGAACAGGTCGAAGGAAAGCTCATAAGTCTGAAAGACCGCCTCGCTAGGCTCCCCGTATTTCCCGCCGCTGATCCGCTTCTCTAGCCAGGGAGTCCGGGCGAACCGCGTCTTTGGCAGCGGCAGGGGCGTCATGACTGCCGACAGCGAAAGACGGGCCTTGATGCCGAGGCGGTCGGCCAGTTCAATCTCGACTTGCGGCGGCAAGCCGGAGCCTGAACCGGAAGTGAGGTTGGCCATGGAGAAGGACAGGCCGTCCGCACCATAGAGCGCGGCATCGACAGCCGGTCCTCTGCTTAGCGCAATGCGGTATAACGCTTCCCCCGCCTCATCGTTCCTGCGCTCCAGCAAGGCGCCGAATGTTCCTTTGCTTCCGCCCTCGCGGTCTTTGGCCGTCTCCTCCGTCCAGTGTATCCCCGAAGCTGTAATCACGCCGCCGGAGGCTGGCGTCGCCTTGTCCCGGTCCTCGTCGAACCCTGCAATGATCCTGAATCCGCCGTCCTGATAGCGGTTGAAATAGGCAGTTGACCGAGGCAGCCAC
>NZ_ASSC01000523.1 GCF_000520735.1 Paenibacillus forsythiae T98 | reverse complement strand
CGGCCGTAAGGCGCAGCCGGTTGCAGTTGTCGCAAAAGTGCTCGCTTACCGGATGAATCAGGCCGAACGTGCCGCTGGCCCCCACGACGCGGCTGTCCTCGGACGGGCCGTTTCCGGCGGGCGCGTGCGCCTTCTCGGTCGGCCAGCCGGCTTCGCGGCAGGCGTCAAGCACTCTCTCCAGCGGCAGGTAGGTCTGCCGCCAGGCGTCGGTCGCGCTGCCGATCGGCATATATTCAATAAACCGCACATGAAGCGGACTGTTTAAAGTGAGGGCGATGAAATCCTTGATCTCGTCGTCGTTGATGCCCTTCATCAGCACTACATTAAGCTTGATGGGCGAGAGCCCCGCAGCGTGCGCCGCCTCGATTCCTTTGAGCACCTTCGCTACATCTCCGCCGCGCGTAATCATAGAGAAGCGCTCCTGCCGCAGAGAGTCGAGGCTGATATTTATTCTCGAAAGACCGGCTGCCTTGAGCGTCGCCGCTTTGGCGGGCAGCAGCAGGCCATTGGTGGTGAGTGAAATATCGTCAATGCCCGGAATGGAGGACAGCATGGCGACCAGCCGTTCCAGCTCCTTGCGTACCAGCGGTTCCCCGCCGGTAAGGCGGACTTTACGCAGCCCGGCCGGAGCGAGCGCCTTCACGACAGCGGCGATTTCTTCATAGCTCATGATCTCGTTATGCGGCTGGAATTGCATTCCTTTCGCGGGCATACAATAAATACAGCGCAGATTGCAACGGTCCGTAACCGAAATGCGCATATAATCGTGTACACGTCCAAAAGGATCTGTCAGCGGTTCCACGGCGGGTCTCCCCCTTTCGTCGTTCGGTATAATATTTCAAATTTTAAAGATTATCGGTACTGCCGTCAATGAGGATTCTTTGGCAGTAAATTTGACAGTAATGCGACAATTCAGTCCAATCGCCATAGAATGCTCACGAAAAGCGTTTTCAGCCTGGGCTATAATAAAAACAAAAAGACGTGATAACTTTTCATTATCGCCAGGCGGAGAAATTGCCGCGACGGAATACATTTTGGGCGGAATACATTTTGAAGGAGGACTTTGTAAATGACCGTTATGACCATTCCCTCCCTTGACGCTTCGGAAGCCTTCAAACGTTGGCTGGAAAGCAGGGGATTTGTATACCAGCTGTTTACGGATTTTTTCGGAAGAAGACCTACACTTTCGCTGATTGCGCAGTGGAGCAGCAACTGGCAAATCGTCGCTGCTGCGGAGATGCTGGAGGGCGGGCGGGAGCTGAAACGCTACTTGCATGACCAGAACCCGCATGATCTTCTAAAGGTCTGCGAGAGAGAAGCTGCGGAATATGACCGGCTGATGCGAGGCGGAGGTGTAATCGGCCTGAAGCCGAGAGAAGCGGCCCTGCTTGGAGAAGCGGAGGAATTCTGCAACGTGATTGCCGATGTGTACGCATCTGCGGGCATCGTGTTCAAAAAATGCGGCGACGAAGCGGACGACCACATCGCCATCGAGCTGGAATTTATGGCTGTGCTTCATGACCGCATGCTGTATAACAGCTTTTCGGCCCAAAGCGCGATGGAGCAGCTGAGAACTCAGGAAAGCTTCCTGAAAGAGCATCTGCTGATCTGGGCGCCGGAATTTTGCGAAAGATTGAGATCGGCGACGGACAGCCCGCTGTACCTGGGATTATCCCGCATGCTGGAGGAGTTTCTTCCTTATGATCTGCACATGCTGGGGTCCTGGAAGGCTGCTCTGGAGAGTACAGCGGCGGCGATGTAGCGCCGCCCTCCGGCAGCACAGATCTGCGGACGGATGTCCCTGAGGCCCGAGCCGCATTTCCGGCGCTGACCCCAATGCAAGGTGTATAGTCTGAATAGAAGAGGCCATCCTTCAAGCAGGAATCGAAGGATGGCCTCTTGCCGATTATGCAGGGCTCCGCCGATTGGCAGTCTCTTGGAGCAAGGCCCGGCAGCGCGTTGGCCGGAGCGATCATTTTCCAGATAAGGCCGCGAGGAGCAGGTTACAATTTTGTCGTATTTTACGGTTTTGGGCCGATCGTGATAGGAAGAAATTCATCTATCATGTACAATGTATGGTGGTATTCCGTAACGTTTGTAACAATTAAAGAGGTAGGGTGCCAATGAGACGAGGTATACAGACAGTTATCATTATTGGAGCTTTGCTCGCCTTTTATTATTTTGGCTTCGGCATTTTCGGCAGCACCGGCGGGACGATCATCAGTATTTTTTCCACGCTGACGGTCGTGTCGATCGGACTCGCCATTTTTATGGAGAACCGTAATCCGTCGGCGACGATGGCCTGGATTCTGCTGCTTGCGCTAATTCCGGTTGTGGGACTCGTGTTCTATTTTCTCTTCGGGCAAAATGTGTTCAAGCGCCGCAAATACGACAAAAAGGCCCAGCGCGACCTGATGGCCTATGAGCGGATTGAGAATGACGCCCTGCGCCTGCACCAGGACTGGTCGATCTTCAACTCCCCGCAGCGCAAGCTGCTTGGCCTGTCGCAGCGCCTGGCCCGCTCCCCGATTTCCTTCACTTCGGAGACGCGGGTGCTGACCAACGGCGAGGAGACGTTCGGAACGCTCCTGATGGAGCTTCGCAAGGCGCAGCATCACATTCACATGGAGTATTATATTTTCCGCGCTGACGAGATTGGGACCCGAATTCAGCAGATTCTCATTGAAAAAGCCCGCGCCGGCGTCAAGGTCCGCTTCATGTATGACGCCGTGGGCAGCATCCAGCTATCCCGGAGCTTTCTGAAGGAATTGAGCGACGCGGGAGTACAAATTGCGGCGTATGGCCGCTCCAAGTCCTTCTTCTCCAGCCGGGTCAATTACCGGAACCACCGCAAAATCGTGGTCATCGACGGCGATGTCGGCTTCATGGGCGGGCTTAATGTGGGCGACGAATATTTGAGCCGCAGCAAAACCTACGGCTTCTGGCGCGACACGCATATGCTTGTGCGGGGCGAGGCGGTGCGGACGATGCAGATTATCTTTCTGCTGGACTGGATGCACACGACCGGGGAGCGGATTCTGGAGCAGGATTATTTGTCGCCTCAGCTTCGGTATACCGGGGGGGGCGGCGCGGTGCAGATTATCGCGAGCGGCCCGGACAACGAGCGGCAGACGCTCAAAAATATCTTCTTCGCCATGATTACCTCGGCCAAGAAGTCGGTGTGGATTGCCACGCCGTATTTTATCCCTGACGAGGACATTTATACAGCGCTGCAAGTGGCCGCTCTTTCGGGGGTAGATGTGCGCCTGCTGTTCCCGGCCAAGCCGGACAAGTGGCTGCCGTTTCTTGCCTCCCATTCTTACTTCCCGGCCTTGCTGGAAGCGGGTGTCAGAATATTCGAATATGAAAAAGGGTTCATTCATTCCAAGCTGCTCATCATCGACGGCGAAACCGCCACTATCGGCACAGCCAACATGGATATGCGCAGCTTCCATTTGAATTTCGAGGTGAACGCGCTGCTGCTGCAGACCGAGAGCGTCAAGCGGATCGTTGCCGACTTCGAGCGCGATCTGCTGTCCACCTCGGAGATTATTCACGAGAAGTTTATGGATAAGCGGCTGCTGGAGCGGCTGCTCGAATCGGCCGCAAGGCTGATGTCGCCGCTGCTGTAAGACCGGCAAGCGGCTCCATCGTTACTGGCCGCTTCGTTTACTGTTGTCCGATCAAGCTGTTAAAAAAACGTGATGAACATCCGGATGAGCTGCAAATTCGTCTTTCCGGTTGTGTTATAATATGACCGCGGCAACAAAAAATCGAGGAAAGGCCAAGTGCCGATTAATATGAATGACGAAATGAAGACGACAACCCGGACCTCGGCTTCCCGTTCGCATCTTCTGGAAGGGAAGACGGAGGAGCGGAAGATCGAGCATGTGCGCCTGTGCCTGAATGAAGACGTAGGCGCCAGAGGAATTACGGCGGGCTTTGAACGCTACCGGTTCCGGCACAATGCGCTGCCGGAGCTGAATTATGACGATATAACGCTGAATACAAGCTTTCTTGGCCGGAGTCTGCGCACGCCGCTGCTGATCAGCTCAATGACCGGCGGCAGCGCCGCCGCCGGAGAGATTAACGCGCGGCTGGCCGAAGCGGCCCAGCGGCGGGGCTGGGCGCTGGGCGTCGGCTCGGTCCGGGCCGCACTGGAGCGCCCGGAGCTTGAGCCTACGTTCCGGGTTCGGGAACGGGCGCCGGACGTTCCGGTCATCGCGAACCTTGGCGCGGTGCAGCTGTCCTACGGCTTCGGCGCCGGCGACTGCCGCC
>NZ_ASSC01000522.1 GCF_000520735.1 Paenibacillus forsythiae T98 | reverse complement strand
GGGGGGGGGGGAGCCGATCTGGTCGTGTTCCCGGAGCTGTTCGTCACCGGGTACAATACCGACGTCATCGGCGACCGCTATCAGGAACTGGCCGAGGATACCGGCGGTTCAACCGTCAAGGCGTTCCGGGAAGCCGCCCGGACGCATGGCATCAACATCGTTGTCCCTATGGCCCTTAAGCGCGCTGATGGCGCTGTCACCAACGGCGCCGTTATCATTGGCCGGGACGGAGCGCTAAGGGGAACGTACAGCAAGGTTCATCTCTGGGAGGATGAGCGAAAGTATTTTGAGCCCGGTGGCGCATGTTCCCCGTATGAGCTGGATTTCGGCAAGCTCGGCGTCCTGATATGCTACGATGCGGGGTTCCCGGAGGCGGCGCGCACTCTTGCTCTGCAAGGCGCAAAGCTGATCGTCACGCCGTCTGCTTTTTCAATCGAAGACAAGCACAGATGGGATATTTATTATCCGGCAAGGGCGCTTGAGAATACCTGTTTTGTGGCCGGCGTCAACGGAGTGGGCGGCGGTCTACGGTTGTTCGGCAACAATAAGCTGGCGAATCCGCGGGGCGAACTGATCGTTAGCGGGAATTTGAATGAAGAAGACATGCAGGTGCTGGAGATTGATCTGGATGAAGCGGACGAATATTCGAAGCAGACTCCTTATTTAAGGGATTTAAGAATGGACACTTACGGCTATCAGG
Source organism: Paenibacillus forsythiae T98 (assembly GCF_000520735.1). Lineage (GTDB taxonomy): Bacteria > Bacillota > Bacilli > Paenibacillales > Paenibacillaceae > Paenibacillus_AQ > Paenibacillus_AQ forsythiae. The sequence goes on along the minus strand of NZ_ASSC01000522.1, from coordinate 732 downwards.
CTTGAAAACGATGAGTTCAGGGAAAGGGGCAGTCCATATTGAGCGCTACATCATTGGTATTTTCCAGGGATGAATTTAAATCCCGGCTGCAAAAAACACAAAGCGAGCTTGGTCTGCGGGGACTAAGCGGAATGCTGATTCACACTCCCGAGAATATTTTTTATCTGACCGGCTATCAGAGTCCGGGCTATTATATGTACCAATGCCTGGTCGTTCCGGCTTCCGGCGACCCGGTGCTCGTGCTTCGCAGAGGCGAGCTTTCCAACGTTCAAACCTATAGCTGGCTTCCTGAAAGCCAGGTCAGAACCTATGACGATACGAATGATCCGGTCGCCCTGACGGCAGATACCGTCAGAGAGATCGGCATTACTCCCGGCGCGATCGGTCTGGAGACAGGCTCCTGGTTCCTGCCTGTCCGGAACTACCAGAAGCTTGAGCAACTGCTTGGCGATTTCCGTCTTACGGATGCCCAGGGGACGGTGGAAGGGCTGAGAGTAATCAAGTCTCCGGCGGAGATTGCGTACATTCGCGAAGCCTGCACGGTGGCTGACTGTTCAATGCAGGCCGGACTCGACGCGATCCGGGCCGGGGTGAATGAAGACGAAGCCGCCGCAGCGATGTTCTCCGGCATGATCCTGGCCGGAGGCGAGTATTTGGGAATGGAGCCGTTCATTTCGTCCGGCTACCGTTCGGGCAATATGCATGCCGCATGGGGGCACAAGGTTATTGGCG
>NZ_ASSC01000521.1 GCF_000520735.1 Paenibacillus forsythiae T98 | reverse complement strand
CAGCGAGCTTCCCCGCAGCTCGATCGACAGCCATATCAACCGGGAGTTTCTCGTGTCCATCTCGGTGGTCGGTGTGTTCTTCGCCGCCTTTGTGGTGCTGTCCATATTCTGGGCAGGGTATATGAACAAGCCGATCAGCCTGCTGCGCGCCAGCGTCAAGCAGTATGTCGGCGGCAACCGGGGCATCAGGATTCCGGTCAAGGGCAAGGACGAGGTGGCGATGCTGTCGGCTGCTTTCAACCAGATGCTGGAGGACATCAACCAGCTGCTGCATCAGGTGGAAAGCGAGCAGGAAGAAAAGCGTCGGCTTGAGCTTCGGGCGCTGTCGGCGCAGATCCGGCCGCATTTTCTGCTCAATACGCTGAATTCGAT
>NZ_ASSC01000520.1 GCF_000520735.1 Paenibacillus forsythiae T98 | reverse complement strand
GCGACCGTTCTTTGCCCTGAACCGATTCGCCGCTCTTGATCAGGGAGAACAGCTGCGCGCCATCGGCCGTGTCGCCGAACAGCACCGCGCCGATCAGCTTATCCTCGCTTATAACAAGCTTCTTATAGACTCCGCCGATCTCGTCCTGATAGCGGAGCGCGCGCGATCCGGCCGGTTCTTCGTACTGCCCGGCGGAGAAGACATCCACACCCGACACTTTCAGCTTCGTCGAGGTAACCGAGCCTTCGTAGCCCTGGCCCTGAACGCCCGCCAGCCGTTTGGCGAGAACCGCCCCCTGCTCATACAGCGGAGCGACCAGGCCGTAGGCGATTCCCCGGTGCTCGGCGCATTCCCCGATGGCATAGATGCCCGGAATATTGGTTTCCATATAATCGTCTACCACGATGCCGCGGCCTACGGCGATGCCGCTCTTTTTCGCAAGCGCGGTATTTGGCCGGATGCCGACCGCCATCACGATCAAATCGGCATCGGCCGAGCTGCCGTCGGCGAAGAGCAGGCTTTTGACGCGCTTTTTGCCAAGAATGGCCTCCGACTGCTTGCTCAGCAGGAACTTCATGCCCTGGGCCTCCAGTTCCTTTTGCAGCATCGCCGCCGCCGCCCGGTCAAGCTGTCTTTCCATTATATAATCGGAGATATGGACGACGGATACTTCCATCCCCAGATGCAGCAGTCCGCGGGCCGCTTCGAGTCCAAGCAGTCCTCCGCCGATGACAAGAGCTTTTTTATAGGATTTCGAGGTTTCCATCATAATCTGGCAGTCCTTGATATCACGGAAGGCGATAACGCCTTCTTTATCCGCGCCCGGAAGAGGAAGCATGAACGGATCGGAGCCGGTTGCCAGAATCAGTTCATCGTAAGCCGTCTCAATCCCGAGGTCGGAACGTACCTTTTTGTTCACCGTATCGATACTCTCGATTTTGTGACCTGTATACAAGGTGATATTATGGCTTCTGTACCACTCATAATCGTTAATGACAATTTCGGATAGATCGGTTCCCCCTGCAAGAACAGAGGAAAGCATGATCCGGTTATAGTTCGGATGCGGCTCGGCGCCGAAAATCGTAATTTCATAAGCTTCGGGAGCCAGCTTCAGCAGATGTTCAATTGCGCGAACACCTGCCATGCCATTGCCGACGAGCACCAGTTTTTTACGGGATGATGTCAATTGATCTCTCTCCTCTCTATGGGAAACACAAAAAGCCCGCTCCATGCCGGCATGAGAGAAAGTCTCTCTTCAGCCGAACACGCAAGCAGGCGCCATTGCCGCTTTTTCCCGGGATACGTCATTGTATCCGTAAAAGATTGAATTTGTTACACTGACTATACAACACGATTTCTTAAACGTCAACAAATTTGACATATAAAATTTTTATTATTTAAATTATCGACACCCCCTCGTATTTTGTGTTATATAAAATAACATGGAGAACTTTCTGTAATCATTTTTAGAGGCGAGAAGCTTGTATATCTTATTCCTAAAAAGGAGCGTCGACTATGCATTCCCTGTTGGTTGTATATAGCAGGCTGAACGGAAGCTTGCCGGACAAGACCGCCGCCTGGTCCAAGCCGGAACTCCTTCTCAGATCCTGCGGCTATATCGTTGAAGTGGCCGCTTCCCGGGAAGAAGCCGTCTCGCTGATTGCCGATGTTGACGCCTCCATCCTCTGCCTGCCGATTACCGAGTTCAAGCACTGGGCGGATCTGCTCATGTCGCGCAAGACTGCTCCCGTTATATGGTGGTGCACAGATGAAACCTCCACTCTCTCCGCAGCGGCCTGTGAGGACAATATCATGGCGGATGGCATCCTGTCCCCGTCGATGCAGCCTCACGAAATCCATTGGAGCCTCCATTTCGGCGCCAAACAGTGCTTTGAACGGAAGCAATGGATGAAAGAGAAGGAGCAGCTGCTCTCCCGTCTCGAAGAAAGAAAATGGATTGAGATGGCGAAAGGCATCCTGTCCAAAGCTAAAAATATTCCCGAAGCCGAGGCGTACGACCTTCTGCGCAAGCAGGCGATGAACGAACGCA
>NZ_ASSC01000519.1 GCF_000520735.1 Paenibacillus forsythiae T98 | reverse complement strand
CATTTCTGTGGCACTATCCTTCGGCTCGCGCCGACTGGACGTTATCCAGCACCCTGCCTTATGGAGCCCGGACTTTCCTCCCGCGGCCAATAGCCGCCGGCGATTGTCTGTCAAACTTTCCGAACAACATTATATATTATACAGGCCGGGGCGAACCGATACAAGTGTTAAAATGATGCAATCGTATAGCCCGGTTAAAGATTCTTCGAATATGGCAGCTTATAAGTTTATCCCTTCGCTCTGCCCAATTTCAACAGGCATTTGGCCGTTTCCATATCCGTCACAAGCGTATCAATCCACCCGCCCCGAAGCGCTGCGGCTATAGCAGCGGCCTTGTCCGCGCCGCCGGCAACCGCGATAATGTTCGGTATAGCCCGCAACTCCTTCAAGGAGAGTCCCACCATTCTGTTCTCTTCTTCACAGTCAAGAATTCTTCCGCCATCATCTATAAAAGAAGTGCAAATATTAGCTGCCGCCCCTCTTGCCTTCATTCTCAAAATGCTTTGAATGTCAAAATAACCGGACTTGACAATAGTCGCCTCTTCCGAGACTTGTCCGATTCCCACGACAGCGACGGTGGCTCTGCGGGCGAGCTGAATCACTTCGCTGATCTTCTCCTCAGCCAGAATCATCTCGCGCAGTTGCTCCGAGGCAACGATAGCCGGAGCATTGAGCTGATAATATCTGGACTTCAATACCTCCCCGAATACTCTTGCGTTTGAATTGGCGTGCCATTTGGCCCCTTCCGCTCCCCAGCCGCCGATTATGGGTACAAACCTCATGTTTTTCTTGGTGAAAAAATGAAGCTCCTGCCCCGCCGCGCATACACTTCTGCCAGCCATGATCGCTATGATGTCATTACTCTTCAGCACAGATTCCAGCATCGCCGCAGCCGCTCTCCCCAAGTGTAGCTGGGTCAGCTTCGGATCGGCGCTGGGCACTTGAATCACCGCCGCATTTCTTATTCCGAATGTTTCCGTAATCGCAAGCTCATATTGCTGTTCCTCGGCGAACGGATTTTTAATCGTTATCCGGACAATTCCCTCCGCTTTGGCAGCGCTCAATAAACGGCTTATCTGTGGCCGGGACATGGACAACCGCTCTGATATTTCCTGTTGGCTCAGACCTTCCTCATAGTACAGCATGCTGGCTTTTACAAGTATGCGAGTGCGTTCCTGGTTAAAATCCGACATCTTCGACTCCTTTTGAACAAATGTTCCATGTTGTAATAATGTTCAGATGGTTGTATGATTACAATAAATACAAAATCTTCTTTTTTTGTTGGGAGTGATTTGGCAACCCGCCTTCATTATATTCGCGGCGAGCCTTTCTTTCCATACGCTTCATCCTATTATAACCGTAATTATAAGGAGGGTTTCACACTTGAGTCTCACATTAAATAACGCCCGGGGCAAGTTCGGGGTATATGGGGGAAGGTTCGTTCCCGAGACACTTATGCATGCGCTTGAGGAGCTGGAGCGGGCGTATCTGCACTACTGCAACGAACCGGATTTCGTCAACGAAGTGCGCGAATTGCTTCGGGAGTATTCCGGGCGGCCAACTCCGCTCTATTTCGCGGAAGGATTGACCAGACATTTGGGCGGAGCAAAAATCTACTTGAAGCGCGAAGACTTGAATCATACGGGCGCACATAAAATCAATAATACCATCGGCCAGGCGGTTCTCGCCAAACGAATGGGCAAAACGAAGCTGATTGCCGAAACCGGGGCCGGCCAGCATGGCGTAGCGACCGCTACAGTCGCCGCCCTCCTGGGAATGGAGTGCAAAATTTTTATGGGAGAGGAGGACATTAAGCGCCAGCAATTAAACGTATACCGTATGAAGCTGCTGGGCGCCGATGTAGTGCCTGTGACCTCCGGTTCAAGAACCTTGAAGGATGCCGGCAATGAAACCTTGCGTTATTGGGTAGCCCATGTAGATGAAACATTTCTTCTCTTCGGCACGGCCGCCGGCCCCCATCCTTACCCGATGATGGTCCGGGATTTCCAAAGAGTTATCGGTGATGAGGCCCGCGAGCAAATTCTGTCCAAGGAAGGACGATTGCCCGATTCAGTGGTTGCATGCGTCGGCGGCGGCAGCAACGCAATCGGTATCTTCTTCCCGTTCCTGGAAGACTCGCAAGTGCGTCTGATCGGAGTCGAGGCAGGCGGAAGAGGACTGCATACCTGCGAACACGCGGCCACTCTGTCCAAAGGCACACCGGGAGTTTTCCAGGGGTCCATGAGCTATTTGCTGCAGGATTCATTCGGTCAAGTGCAACCGGCCCATTCCATCTCCGCCGGACTGGATTACCCGGGCGTAGGACCCGAGCATGCCCATTTGAAGGATATCGGCAGAGCCGAATATGTCTCCATTACGGACCAGGAGTCACTTGAGGCCCTTCAGCAGCTATCACGGACCGAAGGAATCATTCCGGCGCTGGAAAGCGCGCATGCTCTGGCCCACTGTGTGAAGCTCGCCCCGCTCCTTCCTCCGGAGCATATTATGATTGTCAACATTTCCGGCCGGGGAGATAAGGATATGGACACGATTATGCAATATCTGGGGGGCGAGCTTGAATGAATCTCATTGACCAAACCTTCGAGGAGCTGCAAAGAAAGCAGCAGACGGCCTTTATTCCGTTTATCACCGCCGGCGATCCTGACGTATCGACTACCCTTGATCTGATGCGGCAGCTTCAGCAATCCGGGGCCAATCTAATCGAATTGGGCGTGCCCTATTCTGATCCGTTGGCCGACGGCCCTGTGATCCAGCAAGCATCCATCCGGGCCTTGAGCAACCATATTACAATTGTGGATGTGATTGGCCTTGCCAAGCAAGCCAGAGAAGCGGGCATTGAAATCCCTCTCATTTTATTTACTTATTATAATCCGCTCCTCCAGGCAGGTCTTGAGAACTCATTCTCCTTAATGGCGGCCAGCGGTATTGACGGAATTATTGTGCCGGATCTCCCCGTAGAAGAGAGCGACAGAGTACGGTTCTATTGCGAGCATCATAACATTCACTATATTCCCCTGGTGGCGCCAACCTCGCAGGAACGGATTAGACCCATAGTAGACGGGGCGTCAGGATTTGTATATTGCGTATCCTCACTCGGCGTAACCGGACAACGCAAAAATTTCTATGGAGATATCGAAGAATTCCTTGTAAAGGTAAGAGAAAGCACCCATCTGCCCATTATTATCGGATTCGGTATTTCGGATAACAACCAATATAAGCGATTCACGAAGCTGGCCGATGGCATTGTTGTCGGCAGCGCCATCGTTCATACGATTGAAGAGAATCTCGGCTTGCTTAAGCAGCCTGCAACCTATTCCCAAGGCATGGATAACGTAAGAGATTTTATTACCCGCCTGCTCGAAGTCTAAGCTTATTGACCAATTTTCCCCAAACCCAGGGGGATTCGAGGAGAGATAAGATTGATAACGTTAAAAAATGAGTACCGGAATAAGGGCATCGACTATTTTACAGATGAATATTATGAATTTATCAGCAAGCTGCAAGGCTATAAGGGAAGCGGACGCAAAAAGGAGTCTTACTATGTCCTTTCCGAGAATTTCCGGGAGAAGGGCAAAGCCTTATATGAATGCCTGGCGCTGGAGCTTGTCCATCAATTGCATTGTCAGCTGAAATGTGAATATTGCTATGTGGCGCTCGATTCCAAAAGCCAGTCGAACAAGCCGGTCCCGGCCAATGATATCATCCGGCTCGTTGATCAGGCGGCAGAAGTCGATCCGGCAACGGGGAAAACCCTCTTTGGCCAAATTGCCTTCATTGGCGGCGAACCCACCCTGCACCCGCACCTGCCAGACATCATGCAGTATACGCTGGATAATGGCTTAATGCCTCTGTTGATAACTAACGGTGTTAAATTAGCGGATATCGATTTTGCAAGAAAGGTTTGTCTGCCTGGGTCGGTGATTGTTACACATTTGCCCTATCTTGATGCTGAAGGGGACAAGGAACTGGATCAACTGACCAAATTCCCGGGATATTCCGAAATTCTGAAGCAGGCGATCCGGAATATTGTGGAAATCAAGAAGGAATGGAATGCGCTGGGCGAGGATTTTGAATTGGTCGGGGATTTCGTAATCAACAAGCAGACGGAGAAATATGCATTTACAGTATTTAAATACTGCCGCAACAATAACATTACGCCCTTCTTCGAGAGAATGCGCGTATCCGATGACAAGCGGAACCTGCATCTCGTCCCCGAAGACCGCACCTTAAAGGAACTGCTGTTCCAAATTTTCGAATATGACAAAGAGCACTTCCCGCATCTGGTATCTTCCGAAAATGCCAATGAAGAAGAATTGCTGCTTAAGAAAATAGAATATTTGATTACTCCGGCGTTTGCCAACTCCTGCACCATGTCACAGACCGGAATCCATGTTAAGTATAATCAAAATGGCTTCGGCGAAGCCCTGTCCTGCGTAGGGCAATTGATTTCGCACGGAAATACTCAATCCAATACTTTACAAGAGATTGTAAGAAAGAAACAGGATTCCCGGATCTTCATGGAGCAAAAGGACTTTATAGCCGGGCCCTGCGCGTCGTGCGAGCTTTATGATTCAGTGGGCTGCGAGGGCGGGTGCCGGGGTAATGCCAACACCGCCTTTAGCTGCGGACGCGCATCCGATCCGGAGTGCCTGTTCATTAGAAAGGAATGCCGGACGGATCGAACGATTATGGCCCCGGATAACTGTAATCATTGCCCTGCCGAGAACACAGCGGCTTGCGGGATTAAAGCTCAAACCGTCTGAAACTATGGAAAAAAAGCGTTCCGCTGTTCGAGCAGCGAAACGCTTTTTATTATGGATTCCTGCGCCTGGGCCGACAAGCGCCTTGCATAAAGCAGCACTATCCGGTCCTGCGCTGTCTATATGAACCGGAACGGCTCCGTATTCACTTCGGAAGCGTAAACAGGCGTTTCATATTTATGCTCCGTCAGCTTGCCTTTGATCCACCCGGCAACCTTGTCCTTCATAATCTTCTCGGCATTATGTCCGGGATCGATCAGCGCGACGCCGGCCATCAGCGCGTCGTGCGCCGTATGATAGTCGATGTCGCCCGTAACGAGCACATCGGCGCCACGGAAGGCAGCGCTGCCGAGGAATTTTCCGCCCGATCCGCCAAGCACGGCAGCTTTGCGTACAGGCCGGTCCAGATCCCCGACCACCCGCACCTTCTCCACGTTCAGCCCGGTTTTCACGGTTTCCACGAACTGTCCCAGCGTTGTCGGCTCCTTCAGCTTCCCTACCCGGCCCAGCCCGAAGCTGCGGCCTTTCAGATCCATGGAATAGAGGTCATAGGCGACCTCCTCGTAGGGATGGGCCTTGAGCATCGCCTGAACGACCTTGGCGCGGATACCGAGCGGAACGATCGTCTCGATGCGGATTTCCTCCGCCCGCTCTAATTTACCCTGTTCGCCAATGTACGGGTCGGTGCCCTCGCAGGGTATAAATGTGCCGTAGCCCTCGATATTGAAGCTGCAATGGCTGTAGTTGCCGATCCAGCCCGCCCCGGCGTTCAGGATGGCGTCCAGCACCTTCTGATGATGGTCCTTCGGCACGAAGACGACGAGCTTGGACAGCTGCTCGGTATGACTCTCCTTAAGCGGAGCGGCATTCTCGATGCCGAGCGCCTCGGCCATCCAATCGTTCATGCCGCCCTCGGTCACATCCAGGTTCGTATGGCTGATATAGACGGCGATATCATTCTTGATGAGCTTCTCGTAGAGCTTTCCCATCGGCGTATCGGTCTGAAGCTGTTGCAGCGGACGAAAGATAATCGCATGATGCGCAATGATCAGATTGCAGCCAAGCCGAATCGCTTCTTCCACTACCTCGTCGTTCACATCAAGCGTGGCCAGGACGCCGGTGATTTCTTTATGCAGGGTGCCGAGCTGCAGACCAATCTTGTCGCCTTCCTCCGCCACGTGCTTCGGAGCAAGCTGCTCCATATATTGAATTACAGTTTGTCCTTTGGCAAGCATGCCAGCACCTCCGTAATTTCTCGGATTTGCGCCTTAATCTCCGCGCGTTTGCTTCCGGCTGATTCAAGCTCCGATCGGGAAAGAGACTCCAAAATACGCTCCAGCTTGGATACTTCCTCCTGCCATTTGGCAGCAAAGACCGGACCTCTCTGCCTGATCAGCCACGGGCCCATAATCAGCAGCGTTTCCATGCCATAC
>NZ_ASSC01000518.1 GCF_000520735.1 Paenibacillus forsythiae T98 | reverse complement strand
CGGCGCCCTTGATTTTTTGAGGCGGGATTCCGGCGGAGACTCTCCCTCTAACCGGGACGAATGATGATCTCCTTTCACCACAGCGGCCCGGTTTCCATTACGCAAGGTTCAGAAATACCGAAAATTAACGGACAATTCAAACCCGTCGCTTCAAAATCTTGCGGCTCATATCCTCCAGTTGGCCTAAAACGCCAAAGGCAATCTCACGTTCATCCCAGGCTCCTTGGAACAATGAAATTGGACGTTCTTTGCCAATTCAGGTGCGGCGATGAAGCGGAGCACGCAGAAAGCATGAAATTGTGCATCTTTTGGCCGCGTGAGAACACCAGATTGCAGGATATACCTGCGAGGATACAGTTTTTTCCTTGGCTCAGCCTTATACTCGGTTGCATGCTCTTAAATTCCTGCATACTTTCAGGATTTTTCCGATGGATAGAGAATTTGGACCAAAAAACCTGCACTTTGGCGGTTTTGCCAGCCGCTGAACTCCAATTACAATAACGTGGCCTCGTCCCTTGATGTTAGAGCGCTACAAGTAAGTGCCCGTGCTCGCAGTCATATCAGCATCAGGCCGCCCTAAAGCAGAAGCTGTACCACAAGCCATCCAATGGCCAGGGGTGCCCCGTATGACACGGGAAGCATTCTGCCCTTTCGTGTGTCCGTGTTCTATCCAGACGCTCCGTCCGAAGCCGGATATGCGGTAAGCTGAAGGCATCGCGGAAGCCGGATATGCGGTAAGCCGAGGGCATGCCGGATAGCAGATATCCGGCGGTAAAGCCACGGGTATGCCGGAGCGAAAACTGTGAAGACTGCCCGCTAAAGAGTGGATGAGCCAAAGCGAGGGGTGAACGGGAAATCCGGGTGGGCATGGTGTACCTCTGTTACAAGGAGCAGGGGCGGGAGAAGCTGCGGAGTGAGGAAGGCCGGGTATTATTTCGCTCTCTTGAATGGCGGAAGTGGAGAGTGTGTTTGGGCAAATTAAAACAACCGGAGATATCGGCGGTTCCTGCTTCGCCAGCTTGCGAGAGTGACCTTGGAGGTCGGGAGCTTCCGGCGGCGCCTGCTTCGAGGCTTGGCGAATGTGAGCCTGGAAGCCGGGCGGCTTTCGCTCGCCCGAAATAGCAACAGGCTGCGGACGGCAAGCCTGAACAGGCCGGCCAAGGGTGAATCCCTTGACCGGCCTGTTGGTTGTTTCTTCACTTCATGATGGCTCAATTTGACGCGGACTTCATTCCTTGATTAAGGACAGAAATTCCGCCCGGGTCGCCGGGTTCCCCCGGAAGGAACCCCTCACCGCTGAGGTAACCGTCTTGCTGCCCGGCTTCTTGACGCCCCGGGCGCACATGCACAGATGCTCTCCCTCAACAACGACCATGACGCCATGCGGATTAAGTACTTCGGTCATAATGTCGGCGATTTGCGTGGTAATGCGCTCCTGCACCTGAAGGCGGCGCGTCACCGCTTCAACCAGCCGGGCCAGCTTGCTCAGCCCGGCGATGCGCCCGCTCGGAATGTACCCGATGTGCACCTTGCCGAAGAAAGGAGCCATGTGATGCTCGCACTGGCTGTAATAGACGATGTCCTTGACGATAACAAGCTCCTCATGGGACTCATCGAAGGTAACGCCAAGCGCTTCTCTCGGATCGACGGAATACCCCGCGAAAATCTCTTCATACATTCGCGTTACCCGGGCAGGCGTCTCCAGCAGCCCTTCCCTTCCGGTATCCTCACCGATCAGCTCCAGTATTTTCTGAACATGATACTCAATCTTCTCCCGGTTTGCCGTTACGCTCCCGTTCACATAGTCTTTAATTCCGCCCATGAAACTTCCTCCTTCAGACCGTCTGCGCCAATCAGCCGGATACCGATCCGATTACTTGCTCTTTCTTTTTTGTCCTTTATTGCCGCCGGACGGACCGCGTCCCGGCGTGTTCTGGTTCTTCATCATTTGCTGGGCGCGCTGCATTTGCTTGCTGTTCAAATTATATCCCATCTGCTTGGCAACCTTCTGCAGCATCTCCGGATCGTTCTGCATGTTGGTCATTTGCTTGCGCAGATAATATACACCGATGAAGAAGCCGCCGATCAGCCCGACAACCAGTGTAATAATAGGAAGTGCAATAGTCATTCAAAAACCCACCTCTGAGTTGTAATATGGCGTGCATCTATAACGCACGCGCATCTATCATAGCATTTCAAGAACTGGACAGCAATTGGAATTCCAATACTTGTCCGTCCTCCTTATGTTTAAGGCTCTGCCGATCCTGCCAGCCTGATTCTGGCCCGGCGCAAGCGTCCGGCGACTTCCTCATCCGACTCACTCCCGAGCGCAAGCTCCACGGCGGCCAGCGCCGCTGCGCCGCCGATGGCGCCGAGCGCCCAGGCCGCCGCGCCGCGCAGCTCGGGACGCGGATCGCGGAGCAGCACTTCGGTCAGCTTCGGCACAGCGGCCTCGTCCTTGAAATTCCCGAGCGCGATGACCGCGTTGCGCTGGATCGGCTTTTTGCCCCTCCAGGCGGCGGCGCTGCTCCCGAACTTCTCCTTGAACTCGCGGTTGCTGAGGTC
>NZ_ASSC01000517.1 GCF_000520735.1 Paenibacillus forsythiae T98 | reverse complement strand
AAACCGATGGGCTTCCTCGCTGTAGCAAGGGTGGCGACTGATATCATCCTCTGCTGCACTTGATGAACACGACGTCGGCTGCGGCTTCATTTTTTCCCACCTCCTTAAAGTAATGAGGAGTTCTACTCCCTTGCGCATACTTCGCATCATTCCCCGCGTCGGAAGCATGCGCCTAAGTTTTGCGGAATGTCAGCTGCTTAATGTTTCACAGCCGGTTTCCTTGGGTAAGATTCAAATTAGGTTATTTGTTAGATAACCTACATCCGACATGTCAGTTATCCTGACCTCAACCTTGCTTGAAAAGCTTTGCTGTACACTCATCATATTTTCAATCCCGTATATCGTCAATTAGCGTAAACGAGAAAATTTAAGGTATTTCAGCGTGTTTGCAGTTTCGTCAAATCATATGTTAAGTTATCTGACATTTAGGTCTCATGTTTACGTTTTCATATCCCGTTTTCATTGAAAATCAATGTCATTTTACTCCCCCTTTACAGTGGTTTAACTGAATGGTTTCTACATATATCCCCCTGTTCCGACAAAAAGGATGTCGACTCTAGCGGATTGAACTACATATCATAGAGGGAACAATTAAATTTCTCTACTGTTGACAATGTTTCTCAACTAATATATGATCTTTCTAGGCGAAATGAACTGAACCGAATATCCCGTAAAGGGGAGTAGCTGTTAAATAAAGTCGTCAGTACGAGAACGTAATTGTTTCTCCGGCTTTATTGGCAATTATTTATTGTTAGCGAGACCTTTACCATTCAGATTGATTCTTTTTTTGAATTCGATCTGTTTGGTAAAGGTCTTTTTTATATACTTTTGGGTCATCATAAACGCGAGGGAGGTAACAACAATGGATTGGGGATTATTATTGGAGTATGGTTGGGTTTTGCTTGTACTTGTGGGGCTGGAAGGGCTGCTCGCCGCAGACAATGCGCTGGTGCTGGCAATCATGGTGAAGCACCTTCCCGAGGAAACGAGGAAAAAGGCGCTCTTTTATGGGCTGTTCGGGGCGTTTATTTTCAGGTTCGGTTCGCTGTTCGTCATTTCGTTCCTGGTGGATATCTGGCAAGTGCAGGCGATCGGAGCAATTTATCTGCTGTTTATCGCGGCCAATCACATCATTCGCAAGATCATTGCAGCAAGGAAGCCGGTCACGGAAGAAGCTGCGGAAAGCAGCATAAAGGAGGACGCGGACAAGAAGAAAGGCGGCTTCTGGCTAACTGTCTTCAAGGTAGAGCTGGCTGACATCGCCTTTGCCGTCGACTCGATTCTCGCCGCGGTCGCTCTGGCCGTAGCTCTTCCGCCAAGCGGTCTTCCCGCGATCGGCGGACTAGACGGAGGCGTGTTCCTCGTTATTTTTGCCGGAGGCTTTATCGGGCTTGTTATCATGCGTTTTGCCGCCTCATTCTTCGTCAAGCTTCTCCATTCCCGTCCGGGACTTGAGATTGCCGCATTCTTCATCGTGGGCTGGGTCGGCGTCAAGCTGGCCGTCATTACACTTGCGCATCCTTCGCTTGGCATATTGTCCGAGCATTTCGCCCACAGCACCTGGTGGAAGGCAACGTTCTATATCGTACTCGTCCTTATCGCGGCGATCGGCTGGTTCACGAGCAAGCATACCGCGGAAGAGGACAAAGGCGTCAATCCGGTTCGCGAACTGAATAAGCAGTTGGGAAAATAAGCATCATAAGAGAACAACCTAAAATGACCTCGAAATCCACAGCAAGGTGGAGAACGAGGTCATTTTTGAGAATAATGTCGAGAGGCAGCCTGGGCAAAGCCTTCCTTATAGAAGAACCCCATTGGTCAATAGAGGGGGATGAAAGGTTTGTGTAATATACTTGTAAGTTAATCTAACTTAAAAAATTTGGAGAGAACGTTCACCCCTGTGCCGACGCCTTGATCTGCTTGCTGCGCAGTTGCCCGCAGGCCGCATCAATGTCCGTCCCCTGCTCCAGACGGGTGCTGACGCTCACGCCCTGTTTTTTCAGCGTATCGAAGAAAGCCCGGACCGTCTCCCGGTCGCTGCGCTGATACTGGCTATGCTCATCCACCGGGTTATACGGAATCAGATTTACATTGACGAGCGGGCCATAACCGCCGATCAGCTCAGCCAGCTCCAGAGCATGCTCCTGCTGGTCGTTTACATCCCGCAGCAAAATATACTCCAGCGTCGTTCTCCGCTTTGTCTTCTCCAAATAATAATCCAGCGCATGCATCAGCTTCTCGATCGGAATGGCTCGGTTAATCTTCATGATGCGCGTGCGAAGCTCATTATTGGGCGCATGCAGGGAAATGGCGAGATTTACCTGAAGCTCGCGGTCGGCAAATTCAATAATTTTGTCCGCAAGGCCGCTGGTTGACACGGTGATATGCCGTCCGGCAATGTTCAGCCCCTTCTGATTCTTGATAATCAGCAGAAAGTCCACCAGATTCTCGAAGTTGTCAAACGGCTCCCCGATGCCCATAACGACAACATGGCTCACCGTTTCATCCCTCCCCTTCCGGTCCAGATCCAGCTGTACCTGCATAATCTGCTCCACAATCTCTCCGGAGGACAAGTCACGGCTCTTGGACAAAAGTCCGCTTGCACAGAAGCTGCACCCGATATTGCAGCCAACCTGGGTCGTTACGCATACCGCCAGTCCGTATTTTTGCCGCATTAAAACCGTCTCGATCAAATTTCCGTCCGGCAGCCGGAACAGATATTTCACCGTGCCATCTATCGATTCCTGCTTGATGTGCTCGCTCAAGGTCCGGATGGAAAAATGCTCACCCAACAGCCGCAAGACGTCCGGATTCACATCTTCCATTAGCGAAAAATCCGTTACCCGCTTTATATACAGTGAGTCCCATACCTGCTGTGCCCGGAATTTGCGGTGCCCGCGCTCCAGCAGCCATGCCGTCAGCTGATCAAAGGTCAAACCATAGATAGAAGTTTTGCTCATTTATTTATCCTCTTTTCAGGGCTTTCACAATTGTATCTTATTGTCCCAAATTTTTTTAATTAAAACAAGTGGGTTCTCATAGGAAAAAGCCGTCCGGCGAAGGAGAATTTTCTCTCGCCGGACGGCTTGAAGCTTTCCGCTTGCTGTATTAGTATATGGACTGCCCAATCACCTGGTCCGTCTTGCCCTGAAGTTCAACCAGCTTGATCAGGACCGCGGCCGCTTCGGCTTTGGTTACGGTGTCGCCCGGATTAAACTTGCCGTTCTCTCCCTGGAGCAGCCCGAGCTTCACAGCTACCGCCACTTCACCCTTGCGCGTAATCAAGGCGGCATCCCCGAATTGGGTCAATGCCGGATCTGCCTGTAGGAAGGCGGAAATCTTGCTGTATTTGACAACCGAGGTCAAGAGTACCGCCAATCCCTCACGGGTAAGCTTGGCGTCCGGTTGAAATGTGCTGCCCGCATCGATCCACTGGTTCTGCGCAGCGTAGGAAACCGCATCGTAATATGGGCTTTCCGGACTTACGCCCGCAACCGGCTTGGGCTCGGTTCCATCATTGTAGCCTCTATAATAAGGCATAACCGCCTTGGCTATCCACGCCAGCCAATCTCCGGCGGTAATCTCGGCGTCCGGGTGCACCTTGCCATCCTGATCCGGTACCAGAATATTGTACTTCACCAATGTCGACAGCGCCTGCTCGGCTGCGTGTCCCTGGATGTCGGAAGCGGAAGGGTCTTTCTTCGATTGACCGAGAACCTCAAACTGGGTGGTCAGTTTGCCGGTTACCGCGTCAATAATTTCCGGCGCATACGAGGAATCTTTCGGCACAGGCGAATATACCAGCTTGATCTTCGGGTTGGTATAACCGGCGGTGGTATAGCCTCCGAAGCTTCCATACTGCAGCCTCACCTTATAGCGGTCTAAACTTTGAGCCCGCGCCTCCTCCTTCGTAACCTTCACTTGGGACAAGTCGATTCCGGCCTTCTCAAGATCCGTTGTCCTAGGAATATTATAGATCTTTAATGCGCCGGTATGGTCCAATACAAGCGTTACACCGCCCTCCCCAACCGGGACTCCTTTGTAGAAACGAAGAAATTGGAAGCTGAAGCCCGCGCCTTCGCCGAAGCCGCTGTCTTTCCGCTCGACCAGCTTCAGATTGCGGGCAGCGTCAGGATACAGGAGGTTAATCAGGGCAATCGCCTTCTTCTTGGCCTGCTGCTGCGTTACGTTAGCTTCCTTGCCCTTCGATTTGTCCGCTCCCTTGACGTCGGCCGGAGCTGGATATCGATTTTCATTGAAACTCAGAATTTGCCCGGTAACGGCGTCAACCTCGGCGCTGGACTGAGAGGGATAACCGGTCTTGAGAGACTCGTTGTCCAGCCAGTTCAAGCGCCAAACCTTTCGGTCGGTGTTTCCGTAATCGCTGCCAAGCGAACTGGATACCAGCTTTCTCGCCACAGGAATGGAGACAACCTGCTTCACCCGCTTGGCCGCTTCATCGCTCGTCAATTCTGTAGCCCCGGTTCTGGGAACGAAGCGATTGGCAGCCTGTGGAACATCGCTGTATACAGCGGCTGTCACCGTGCTCTCAGCGCCGAGAACGTCCAGCCGTTTGCCCGTTGCGGCGTCAATGGCATATAGCGCCCGCTCGGTCGGCCGCCAGCCCAGCGTCCAGTTGTTGGTTACGCCATTCTTGTACACAGGCAGGAGCACCAGCTCAACGTCAAACTGGCCGCTGAAGGTCTGCTCGGCCGTGGCCTTCGAAACCGATGCCGAAGCCGCCGGGTAGCTCCAATGCTCCGGTGACTTGTTGAACTGCCTTACACTGCCGTCCGCGGCGACAATCACGGTAACATTTTCAAGAGGGGAAAGTATGCCGTTTCTGAGCACGCTAAAATTAAACCCGTATTGTACGGGACCGAAAAGCGCCGGATTACTCGAATAATCATTGCCTTCCTGAAGCTCCAAATCGTTAACGGAAAGGGAAGGAACCGCTTTGGCGATAAAAGTCTCGGCCTTCTCCAGCGCCTGTTCCCTTGTAATTGCTGGGGGATAATAGTTCTCATTCTGCTGACGGCCCTGAAGATAAAGATATGTACTGATCAGGTCGCCGTTAAGGGCATCAATCTGGCTATTGAAGCTATATCCGCCAGTGCCCGTCTGGTAATTCCACTGAATGTTCCACACCATTTGATTGGACGGCGCAGGAAGTATATTGTTGATACCCAATTCCACATTCGAAACTTCAGCATCAGCCAAAATAGGAAACAACGCTCTCAGCTTGGAGATCGCCTGCTCTTTTGTAAACTTGACCTTGGCGGGGTCCGCTTGAACTGCCTGCGTGGAGGCTGCGGTATTCTGGGATTTATCTGCAGCTACCTCAATGGAGGCGGGTACTGTAGCAGCGTTTCCGAAAGAAGAAGCGGCGCCAGCCCATCCTGCCGGCACTACGAGAGTAAACGCCACCATTCCGGTTACTGCGGATTTGACCGTGAAGCCCGGCTTACGGATATGCTTTTTCCTCAAAATCTCATCCTCCTTTTTTCAATTCCTTGTAATTATAAAGATATCTTCATTTATTTTCCATATAAAATATCTATCATTCACAAAAAAGCCTTCTATCGCCCCAGGATAGGGCGAAAGAAGGCTTAAGCTCGCATCTCTTCAGCGCACGGTCTTAGAGTATAATTCAGTATCTCCGCCATTTCATAAAGATGCCGTCAAGCGCATCAACCAGCAGAAAAAGAATAAAGCCGACAAGACTGAACAGCAGAATGCCCGCATACATTCCGGGGTAGTCGAGACGCTGCCAGGCATCCATAATGAAGAAGCCCATTCCGTGCTCCGTCCCGTAAATCTCGGTAAAGAACAACACCGAAATGGCAGTCCCGAGTGAAATCCGGATCGTACTGAGAATAACCGCCAGCGCGCCGGGCAGCGTCACATGCCAAAATTTATGCAGCGCGGTTGCTCCGATGCTGGACAGCACCTCGTAGGCGGTGCCCGGAATCGCCTTTACGCCGTCGCGTACGGAGATAATGATCTGGAAGATCAGAATGAGCACGATCATCAGTATTTTAGAAACTTCCCCAAGTCCGAAGAACAGCATGACAACGGGCAGCAGGGCGATTTTGGGCACGGGATACGTCAAATAGACGACCGGATCGAGCAACCGGTTCCAGAATGCCGAGCGTCCCATGAGAAGCCCGATCAGCAGGCCAAGCGCAAGCGCGAGCAGCATCCCCGCAAAGACGCGGTACAGGCTGTATCCGACGTTCAGCCACATCTCCGCATACCCGAGCCGGAGCAAGGACTCGTAGACGGCACTGGGGCGCGGCAGGATCGGCATGTCGATGAGCAGAGCGGCGGCATACCAGACCGCGTTGATCCCCAGAAATACGAGCAATATCCGTAAAATATAATGATAGCGCGTTGTTTTTACCATTGTTCCCGCATTACCTTTCTGATCCGCTTGGTCTGCTCGAAGAATTCCGCGCTGCTTCGCTTGTCTTCATGCTTTAGCGAAAAAACGGGATTGTCGATAATATCAAGCTCCCGCCGGCCGCCAGGCGCCATTACGACAATCTTCTCACCCAGCAGGATCGCTTCTTCCACATCATGAGTCACAAATAAGGCCGTGACCGGACGCGTCCGCCAGTTCTCCAGAAACAGGCGTTGCAGCGTCTCGCGTGTCATCGCATCAAGCGCGGAGAACGGCTCGTCCAGCAGCATAATTTCCGGCAGCAGCGCGAATGCCCTGGCAACCGCGACCCGCTGCTGCTGTCCTCCGCTCAGCGAGAGCGGGTAGCGTCCGGCCAGATCGGCAATGTCCATGGCCTCCAGCCAGCGGCTGATCCGCGCCTCCCGCTCCTCCTTCCGCTTTCTTCCGGGCAGAATGACCGCAAGTGCCGTCCGGAGATTGGCGGCCACCGTCTTCCAGGGAAGCAGGCCGTAGCTCTGCGGCACTAGCCCGATGAGAGCTTTCCTGCCATGCACGGACTGCCCGTTATAAGTAATGTCTCCGACAAACCCGGGAAGCAGCCCGGCAACGGCTCGCAGCAGCGTGGATTTGCCGCAGCCTGATGGGCCGATCAGCGTGTAGATGCCATGCTCCGGAATGTGCAGCGAGGCCGGTCCAAGGGCAGGCGCGCCTTCTGCGTAGCTTATGGTCAGCCCCTGTATGCGCAGCCCGTCGTTACGGCTTGAACTGGACATCGGAGATCACATCCTCCGGAGACAGCTCCCGGGTCAGCAGCCCTTTCTCCTTGGTCCAGGCAAAAGCCGCCGCGACCTGCTCCGCATCGACTTGGGCTGCCGGAACGTAATCGGGCACCTTGATTTGACTCTTCAGCGTCTCGGGATAACCTACCGTTTTGATAACCGTGTCCATATATTCGCTCTGGTCATGGGATTTCATATAAGCTACCGCGTCGTCATAGGCTGCGTACATCGCTCGAATGGCCTTCGGCTTGGCGTCGATCGCGCTCTGCGGGATGGCAAGCACGAACGGTTGGATTCCGGCCGAGTGTGTGGAGCCAAGTACCCGCAGGCCGGCGGCTTTGCCCATGGTCACAAATGGCTCCGGAAGCACAGCCGCGTCGGCCTTTTTATTTTTGAGAAGCTCCAGTCTTGTCGGGATTTGCGGCACCTCGGTCACTTGAATGTCCTGCTCGCTCAGACCCGCCTGCTTCAGCATCGTGGCGACGGTGTACTCGGTAGAAGTGTTTTTGGACAGAATAAGCGATTTGCCCTTCAAATCCTTGACCTCCTTAATCCCGTCATTTCCCGTCAGCAGATCGAACTCGCCGAAGGTGGTGCTCGCGATCTTCACATCCAGTCCGGCGTTATTATAAATGGCGACCGCAACCAGGTCCGCACTGAGCCCCTCCAGCTTACCCGCCTGAAAGGCCGCGTCCCGGTCTTTGGCGCTTTTGAAGGTCTGAATGTCGAGATTTACTCCGCGCTTGCGGTCGAAGCCCTGCTCATGGGCGATAATAAACGGGATGGCGTCAAGCGAAGGGAGCATCCCCAAAGCAAACGAAGGCGTCTCTCCACCCGCTCCGGTATTCTCCGCGTCAGGCGAGTTTTTTTCATTGGAAGAACCGCAGCCTGCGGCCAATACAGCGAGAAGTGTTGTGAACAGCAGCAGCAATATTTTGTTCATCGTTCCGTACTTCATCAATCCGGCAATCCTCCATATCGTTTAGTGTAAGCATTCCTCCATCACGGCAGGAGGACGCAAATAATGCCATTTTACATCCGGTGTCTCTTTTTGTACACTCCTCCTGGCTTTAGAAGCTCACTTCGACGCAACAAAAAACCTTCCCCGGCCACTTGGCCAAAGAAGGCTTAACGCTTAATCGCATCCCCCGTCTATATCTTCAGTTCCCCAAGCTTGATCAGCAAAGGCAACCGCTTGCGAACGGCCTTGTACATTCAATTTTTGCATAACGTTGGAGATGTGGTT
>NZ_ASSC01000516.1 GCF_000520735.1 Paenibacillus forsythiae T98 | reverse complement strand
GCGGCAGCCATGTCCGGCGTCACCCGGGGATCGGGACCATGCAGTGCGCCTTCCTTCACCGTCAGGCTGTCGCCGGCGATGAGGGTACGGCTGGCCGGATGGTAGAGACTGATATGCCCGGGGCTGTGACCGGGGGTCTCGACAACGATTACGCCGCCTGCGACCGGGAGCTCCTGGCCGTCTTCGATCAAGGCGTCCACTTTGGCTTTGGGAGGATGGGCAAGATGGTGTAGAAAGGCCCGGCGCCATTCCTCCGGCACATGAGGCGGCAGCATGGCTTCAGCTGCGGCAATCGCTTCCGGCGTGTGCTTAAGCAGCATCCGCTCCCCTTCGATGTAGGGCTGCTCAATGGGATGAGCCAGCACTTTAACCCTGCTGTGCGGCTCGCCGAGCATGGCCGGAAGCCCGCCAATATGATCGATATCCTGGTGAGTGATAACGACCGTATCCAGCTCTGACCATGCCACGCCCGCTTGGGCGACGGCTTGCTTGAAGGTATGAAGCAGTCCCGGGTAGCCTGTGTCGACCAATACCGCATGATCTTCATCCCGCAGCAGGACAGGGTACACGAAATTCGTTTCTCCCATCACTTCGGCGGCAATCTCCAGCATCTCCACTCCTTGAGCTATTTGCATTGTATTCCTCCTCGGGGGATAATTATTGCAGAGACTATATTAGCCCAAGGAAAATAATTAATCAATACGTAAATATTTTATCATACCACAAATAAATATTTTTGTCAAGTTATAATATAGTGCGTGCGCAGCTGAATATCGCCTTAATTCACAGCTTATTGCGGTTTAATTGAGGGAAATGGATGCTATCCGCTTTTTTCTGCTCCTGTATGAAGATTTACGATTGCTATATAATCGTATGAATAATATTGGGGGGCTGGTTATTTGGAGACGTTCAGCACAGTTCTTGTCCTTCTCGCTCTTATCGGGATATCCAAAATCGTTAACCGGTTCATTCCCTTCGTTCCCGTACCGCTGATCCAGATCGGCTTTGGCGTTGCTGCCGCGGCCTTTCCCTGGGGGATTCACCTGACGCTGGAACCGGAGCTGTTCTTCGTCTTGTTCATCGCCCCGCTTCTGTTCAATGACGGAAGGCGGACCCCGCGGGCCGAGCTGTGGAATTTGCGGGCTCCGATTCTGCTGCTAGCGCTCGGACTGGTGTTTGCGACCGTACTGGTGGGGGGCTATGCCATTCACTGGATGATTCCGTCCATCCCGGTCGCAGCGGCGTTCGCGCTCGCGGCGATCCTGTCGCCGACGGACGCGGTCGCTGTAGGCGCACTGGCTGGCCGGGCGGGCCGGGTCCATCTGCCGAAGAGCATCCACCGCGTGCTGGAGGGCGAGTCGCTGATGAATGACGCTTCCGGCCTCGTGGCGTTCAAGTTCGCGGTTGCAGCCGCAGTTACCGGCGTGTTCTCGCTGCCGCAGGCGATTGGCAGCTTTATTCTCATCGCTGCTGGCGGATTGCTTGCCGGAGCCGTGCTGTCCTTCCTGCTGATTCGCCTGAGCGTCTTTATCCGGCGGCTCGGGATGGAGGACGTTACGGTGCATGTTCTGCTGCAGATTCTGACCCCGTTCCTGATCTACCTCGTCAGCGAAGAGCTGGGGGTGTCGGGCATTCTGGCCGTGGTGGCGGGCGGAATTGTGCAGGCCATTGAAAAAGATCGGACCGATTCCCCCCAGTACAAGCTTCAGCTCGTATCGGCAAGCATATGGTCGGTGCTGCTGTTTATTCTGAACGGCATGGTGTTCCTCATCCTTGGTATTTCGATACCGGATGTGGTGTCGGTGATCTACCGGGATACGGCTGTAGATAATCTGACAGTGGCTTTATATGTGCTGGCCATCACGGCTCTGCTGATTGCGCTGCGCTTCCTCTGGGTGTACTTGTTCTGCGTTTGGGGTGCGCGCTTCAAGAACAGAAGCCAGCCGACGATGAGGGCGATGGCGATTACCTCCGTTTCGGGCGTGCGCGGCGCCGTTACCCTGGCCGGCGCGTTCTCCATTCCGCTTGTGCTGGAGGACGGCTCGCCGTTTCCGGAGCGCGACCTGATTATTTTTCTGGCCGCAGGCGTTATTCTGACCTCGCTGCTGGTTGCCAGCGTTCTGCTTCCGCTCATCGCCCGCAAGGAGGAGGACAGCCGGGAAGAGCTGGAGCAGGCGGCCAGGTCGCAAATTATGGAGACCGGCATGGCGATACTCCGTGGAGCGATGACGGAAGGCAGCCGCGCCGCTGTCGTTCCGGCTGCCGCAGGGCTTCCGGATGCGCTTCCGGCGCTGCCGGAAATCCAGGATAACCGGCTTGTCCGCGATCCGGAGGCGGAATACGGCAAGCGGTGCGCGCTCAAAGCCCGGCTGACCGGACTGCAGGCCGAGCGGAGGGAGCTGAGCGGGCTTATCGCACAAGGGGTTATTCCACCCGAGACGGGACAGACGATAATGGAGCTTCTGGATCATAAGGAGGTCCTGCTGGCCAGAGGACTGGATTCACAGCTCCGCTTATCGCTTGGCAAGCTCGCCCGGCTGTTCACCGGAATATTCTCGAAGCTTCCGCAAGGAGCCGACGGTGTCGGCGTTCTCGCAGACGGAAGCATTCGGGAAGCCCGGATCGGGATGTGCCGCGCCGCGATAGACGCTATCCAGGAAGAGATGGACGAGG
>NZ_ASSC01000515.1 GCF_000520735.1 Paenibacillus forsythiae T98 | reverse complement strand
CCGAGCCGCCGCAAATGACCCATATTGCCAAATACATAGGGGACCTCTGCGGTGTGTACGGCCCTGGAGAGCAGCGGATGATCCTCCACTCCCCAATCGAAGCGGTACATCCAGACCGGTCCGTGTTCCAGCTGGCTCTCGGCAAAGGCAACCGCGCTGCGCCAGAAGAACAGATCGGTCATGATCCCGGCATGCCCCTCCCAGCTCGCAGGATAATGCGGGGCAAGCCCGGACAGGTCCGGAGTCCCCAGCGCTTGCTGGAGCGCCTTCAGCGACTCTCCAATGGCCGGAACCGGCGTGCTTTCGCGGAAGAAGTAATGACCTTCGTGGCGGTTGGTTCCGATCAGCAGCGGAATGCCCGCCGC
>NZ_ASSC01000514.1 GCF_000520735.1 Paenibacillus forsythiae T98 | reverse complement strand
TAGCGGCGGTATCCCCACCTCTCGGCGTACTGCGCCAGATCGAGCGCGTTCCGCAGCGCGTCCGCCGCCGTGCCCTCCTCCGTAATTGGAGCCAGGTCGAGCACGGACACGGGTATATCTCGAAGCTGTTTCATGTACAAGCCTCCTGTCATAATACGTAATGCGGCGATTATACCACAACTTATCACTATTTACATACTTTAAGTAAGTATAGGGAGGCTATATCGAATCAACTGATTGCCGTTAGTGGGCAGAGTGGTCGACTGGTTGCCGCAGCGGGCAGAGTGGTCAACTGGTTGCCGCAGCGGGCAGAGTGGCAGGTTTAATCGCTGTGTGTTACGACCGGGAGAACGACTCCTATAATTGGGAGAGGGATAACATTGGATGGGTATGGATAACTGTGAGAACGGAGCATTTCGATGCGTCCTTCAAGGACGCCGTTAGTCGTTTCTTCTTGTTGAGGTGGGAATCAGGGGGATACGGGGGACAGTCCATTATTCCGGGAATCCAGGTGCCGCGATGACTTTGGGTGATGAGGCGGCAGGAAGAAAGCCTGAAATTGTGCATCTTTTGGCCG
>NZ_ASSC01000513.1 GCF_000520735.1 Paenibacillus forsythiae T98 | reverse complement strand
CCTGCCGCAATCCGCCGACATCGGCGAGCTGTACAGAAGGGCGTTGCGGCAGGGCATTTCCTTTCTGCCGGGAAATGTATGCCACATCGGGGAACCGTCATCGAGCCATATCCGGCTATGCTATGCCCAAATGGAGGAAGAACAAATGCGTCGCGGTTTGCTGTTTCTGATACCGCTGCTCCGGGAGGCCATAACCGGCTGACGATGTAATCGTTTAAAGCCGGGCGCCTTATCTTGTGTTCAATGTGCGTTCCAGCAGGTTGATCTTCCTCCGGACATGCTGAGGCCACAGCTCAATTGGCACCTCGCCGCCGGAAGCCGCCTGCAGCGTTTTGTAGATATCCACCTGGCCTGAGCCGTAATATTTGTCATGGCCAGGGCTGCCAAGATCCACGGTGTTTCTCGTCATCAGATCCATGACCTCTTTGTTCGTCAGATCCGGATTCAGCGAGCGCACCAGACCGGCGAGGGCCGCGACATGCGGGCTGGCCATGGAAGTGCCGGAGAGCGCGGCGTACTGGCTGCCCGGATACGTGCTGGCGATGCTTTCGCCGGGTGCCGCGACGTCAATATAGTCGCCGTAGTTGGAGAAGGACGCTCTTTCGCCTGACGCGTTCGTCGCGGCGACAGCCAGCACCTCGGGGTAGGCAGCGGGATAGCCCGGGCGTTCCGTGTTGTCGTTGCCGGAGGCGGATACTAGAACGACGTCCTTGTCATAGGCGTATTTCACGGCATCATGCAGGAATTGTGAATCGGCGTAGTTGCCAAGGCTGAGATTGATTACCTTGGCCCCGTGATCGGCTGCCCAAATAATGCCTTCCGATACGGAGTAGGTGGTGCCGGCTCCGGAGTTGTCCAGCGCTTTGACCGGCAGAATTTTGTTGTACCAACTGATGCCTGCCACTCCCTCGGAATTATTGACAAGAGCCCCGATAATGCCGCAGACATGGGTGCCGTGGCCCACGTCGTCATCCGGCTTGGCTCCGCTTGTGATAGCGTTGTAGCCCGGGAGCAGCTGTCCATGAAGATCGGGATGATCCGCCTGAACACCGGTATCCACGACGGCGATGGTGATCTTGCTATTGCCTTTGGACAAATTCCATCCCCGGCCGGTTTCGATCGCCGGCAGGTTCCACTGATAATCGGGGTACAGCAGATCGTTCGGAGTGATAACCGCAGCCGCATTTTCATCCGTGGAATCATTGGTTAAGTAGACATAGTGAGGCTCGGTGTACAGCGGATGCCATTTGGAGACGAAGTACGTCTTCAGCTGTGTATAACTCCTGTCGGATGAACGAAAAATGTAAGCATAGCCCAGCTTGCGGGGGGCTCCGCAGCGGATGTCGGCGGAAATCGCCTGAATCTGGCCGGATTTGAGATGTCCCTCCCTGAACCGGACGACAATTTCGTTCTCGTAGTAATGGCTCGCGTTCTCATTGTCATGCCCCGTCTTGACGGTCATATCCCGCAGCGTGTCGGCGTGCACGGATTCGATGCGGAATTTGCCTTCCTTGGGGTAGGGAATGAGGCGGAGGTTTTTTCGCTGATGCTCGGCCACCCGGCTTAGCAAGGTCTGGTCGATCAAGGCGACAACGCCAAGCTGACCATCCCGGCTCCGCTGACCCATAATGAAATATTTGCGGGTTCCGACGGCAAATGAAGGCGATTCGTAGGATTGATATTTTTTAACAGCGGATTTCGCGGCGCTCAGGTACTGGCGAAGCCGCTGCTGCTGCTCACGGGTTCCCTCCGGCGGGATGGATTTGAACGTCTTGATCTTCTCCGAAGCGAAATCAATCCACATAAGCATGGCAATATGCCCGTGGCTGTGCTGAAGCTTCTCCGCATACAATGCAACATCACGCGATGACTTGCCTGCGGTTCCCGCAAGCATCGCGCGCAAATCCCGGCCCGCATCGATTCGGCTGAGCCGCTCCGTGGCCTTCACATCCTGGATCAAAGCGGTCTTCTTCAGAGACTTCTCCTGAGCCGGACGCACGTATCCCGGCTGCCGCCCGTTCAGCCCTGTTCCGGGACGCGAAGTGATGCCCAGCACCAGTACGGACGCAAAGGCCGCGGTGAGCAGACCGGCGATGGCAATATTTTTACGCGACATAATTTCCGCTCCTCCCTGACATGGTAATAACGTTAGAATGGGAGGCCGCCGCCGGATTTATACATGTACAAAAGGGATACCGCCGATCAATATTTTGTGTTAGGATAGACATGAAATTGATTAAAATGCAAGGAATTATGTAACAGCAGGCAAGTTGAATTTAAAAGCCGAAGACAATAAGGGGGAGCAACCGCCATGTCAGCCAATATTCAGAATTTGTGCGAAACGACGAGAGAAAAGCTTAAATACGCCATCGAGAAAATGGAGGCATTCCTGAATCACTATGCGTTGCCGCAGCTTGCGCCCGAACAGGACGAAGAAACGACGCATTTCTATCAAGGATTTCTATCCGACCTCCGTCACTTGCTGGTATTCTCTGAAATGTCGTACGAGAAGCTGGGGGTTGCGCTCCGCCGCGCCACATTTAATGAGGATTTTGCGCAAAAGGCGCTTTATAACGTATACCACTTCGGCGTCAACAACTTCTTCTATCCGAAAAATGAAAGCTACTCGGAAGATGGCCGTTACGCCTATACGGGGCAGGACGCCATTCGCTTCCGCAAGAAGCCGGTCCGTCCCGTCCGCGATGTTGTGCTGGACATTACCAAGGTGTATGAAGAGCTGCGCGATGATCTTACCTACTACGAGAACGATTATTTGACCGAGCGGCGCATGCAAAATCAAGTGTGAACCCCGAAGTCTCCCGAACGCCAAGTGCGCGGGAGGCTTTTTTAAATTAGTAAGAAGCGCCCAACCCCCGGAAATTTCCGCGCTGCATAACCGCTCTGCCGGAAGGGCATAATGAATCCGAGGTGATATCCAATGGCAAATGCCGCAAAAACGTTAGTCAACTGCAGTGTAAGCAACTGTAATTATTGGGGCGAACACAACATCTGCCGCGCCGAGGAAATCATTATTGAAATCGACAAGCACTCGGGCAGCCGGATGAAAGAGGAATTCGCCGAAGAAATGACCTTTGCGAACCATCATGATGTTGCTCCAAATTCCTCCGCGACCTGTTGTCTGACCTTTAAGCCGAAAGCGTAGGAGGCCGCCTATGAACAGTGGACACAAGGGTTCGGGATCAAACGGTTCCAAGCGCAAACAAATCACGCTGCGCCCGCGCAGAGTCGATTATCCCCGGAAAGCGCCCGAGCACCGCGAGGAATACGCATCCGAGATCAGTCCGCCTTCGATCCGTTCCGACACTCCTGACGGTTCGGGGGAGCGTGTAGGGGACAGGGAAGGGGAGGCGGGAAAAACAACCGGTTATGCCGGACTTGCCCTAGGGATCGCTTCTCTGTTCATTTGGCCGATTATTTTGGGACCGGTGGCGGCGGTGTTGGGTTACTATGCCTATACTCAAGGCCGTAAAACGGCCGGAGGCTGGGCGCTCGGTCTTGGTATAGTCGCGACACTGAGTTATTTCGTTATGATCCCTTTTGCTCGTTAGAATTTAGCCGGAAAGTTGTCAAAGAAGGCTTTCGGACCTTGGAAAAGGGCTGAAAGCCTTTTTTTTGGATTAGTATATTTAACAAATCAGCTCCAAATGACGATATAATCCATATAGGACTAAACCAAAGGAAGAGGGAATGCGGCAGCATGAATATTAATCCCGCCGTCGCCAGCCAGTCTGGCCAATTGAAATGGGTTAACCTGAGAAGCTCGGCTGATGCGGGCGTGTCGGCAAAAAATAACGAAAGCCCGGCTTCGGACTCCCGGTTTGAAGCTGTTCTGGATGACCAATCGTCCGCTTCCGGTGAGGTAAAGACCCGGAGGTATTCGTCCGGTGACGGACTGCTGTGGCAGAAGGTCGGCGCAGCGGGAGCAAGCGCTATTTCCGGGGAAATAGAAGATGCGAGCGCCTGGACTGACGGAACCGGGGACGCCGCGGCAAGGCAGACCGGTTATGATGAGCTGATCCGGGCGGCGTCCTCCAAGTACGGGGTGCCCGTCGATCTGATTAAAGCCGTCATTGATACGGAATCCTCCTTTAATCCAAATGTGGTTTCTTCGGCCGGAGCCAAGGGACTGATGCAGCTTATGGACGGCACCGCCGAAGGCTTGGGCGTGTCCGATCCGTTCGATCCGGCCCAAAGCATCGACGGAGGCGTCCGCTACTTGTCGTACCAATTGAAACGGTTTAACGGGCAGGAGAAAATGGCGCTTGCCGCCTATAACGCCGGACCGGGCCGCGTCATCAAGCTTGGGGTGAGCTCGGATGAAGATCTGTTGCGGCAATTGGACAAGCTTCCGAAGGAGACTCAAGCCTATATTGCCAAAATTGAACGCGCCCGCGCCAAATACTCGGTATAGCGGTATAATAGAAAGGGTCAAACGGGACAAACCGTCTGCGCCGTGCTTCGGCCGCCGGTTCCTGTTTGATCCTTTCACTTTATGGACAGAAAAGGAGTTATGTCATATATGATTTATTGGGATTATGCCGCCGCGGCGCCGCCCCATGACGAGGTTGCGCGAACAGTGGAGCAGCTGATGAGGCTGCATTATGCGAATCCCTCTTCGCTGCACCGCGCCGGGGCCGAGGCCGCCGCTCTGATTGAACGCGCCCGGCAAGTAAGCGCCGCTGCGCTTGGGGTCCTTCCAGGGGAAATCCGGTTCACCTCCGGGGCGACCGAGAGCAACAATCTGGCTATAAAGGGCGCCGCTCTGCAATATACGGGGAGAGGCCGACATATTATAACGACGGAGATCGAGCATCCTTCCGTCTATGAGAGCTGCCTGCAGCTGCAAGCAATGGGCTGGGAAGCAACCTTCATCCGGCCTGACGCATACGGCATGGTGAATCCTTCGGAGGTTGCCGCCGCCGTGCGCCGCGATACGGTGCTGGTGAGCGTGATGCATGTCAATAACGAAGTCGGCTCGGTGCAGCCGCTGTCGGAGATCGGCCGGGTCGTCAAGTCGGCCAATCCCCGGACGCTGTTTCATGTGGACGGCGTTCAGGGCTTCGGGAAGCTTCCCGGAGGTCCCCGGGATTTCGGAGCCGATTTGTACAGCCTGTCTCCCCATAAAATCCGAGGTCCCCGAGGAACGGGCCTGCTGTATGTTAAGGAAGGGGTTCAATTGTTCCCGCTGCTGAGCGGCGGCGCCCATGAGGGCGGCATTCGCGCCGGAACGGAGAATCTGCCGGCGATTGTCGCGGGAGCCAAAGCGCTGCGGATGGCGGCCGAGCGGCGGGGAGAATTCGTCTCCCGCATACTGCCGCTCCGGAACCGGCTGCTGGCATTTTTACGGGGTATCCCCGAATTCACGGTCAACAGCGGCGAAGAGGGCGCGCCGCATATCGTGCATTTCTCTTATCCCGGCATGAAAGGCGAGGTTATGGCGCGCCAACTGGAGCAGCTGGGCATGCTGGTATCCACCCGTTCCGCCTGTTCCTCGCGGCTGGCCGAACCGAGCCGGGTGCTGCTCGCGATGGGCCGGGGTGAAAGCACGGCGCTTGGCGGCATTCGCATCAGCTTCGGGGATGAGCATACCGCAAGCGATGTCGGCGCTCTGGAGCAGGCGCTGCTTGGCGCGATTAAAGCTTTGAAGATTGTTGAAGGAGGCATGCGGTAACATGAAACCGACAGAGCCCGCGCTTTTGGCGGGAATAAGCACAGAATACGCCGACATGCTGCTGCTGCGTTTTGGAGAGTTCACGCTTAAAGGCAAGAACCGCACCCGTTTCGAGAAGACGATGCTGCGGCATGTCAGAGAGATAGTCAAGCCTTATCCCAAGGCACGACTGCTTAAGGAATATGGGCGAATATACGTGGAGCTGAACGGAGAACCGGCGGAAGATTTGCTGGAAGGGCTTGTCAAATTATTCGGGATTTCATCCGTTAGCCCGGTCAAGGCAGTTCGGCCCGTGCTGGAGGATATTGTGGAGGCAAGCCTTGAGTTTATCGGGAGAATAAATCCCGAACCGGGTACCACCTTCAAGGTCAATGCCCGGCGGGTATGGAAGGACTTCCCGTATGGATCGCAGGAGATGAACCGCCTGGTGTCCGCTCCGCTGCTGAAGGCTTTTCAGGCGCTTTCCGTCGATGTCAGAACGCCGGAGCTGGAGCTGAGGGTAGAGGTTCGGGAGCAGCAAGCCTATATTTTCTGCGAGAATATTCCCGCGGTCGGCGGCTTCCCTCTCGGCACCAACGGCAAGGCCATGCTGCTGCTTTCAGGCGGGATCGACAGCCCGGTGGCTGCATGGTCCTCCATGCGGCGGGGGCTGGAAGTGGAGTGCGTTCATTTCTTCAGCTACCCTTATACAAGCCGGGAAGCCCGGCAGAAGGTTGTCGATTTGGCCAGAGTGCTGTCGCGGTACGCGGGCACGATCCGGCTGCATCTGGTGCCGTTTACGGAGGTGCAGACTTCGTTTGCCGGGATCGGCCAGGACAATCTGATGATTACGCTGATGCGCAGGGCGATGCTGAGAATCGCGACGGCGCTGGCGGAACGCGAGGGTGCGCTGGCCCTGATTACCGGTGACAGTCTGGGCCAGGTAGCCAGCCAAACCCTGCCGAGCATGAACGTCATCGGACGGGCAACCGAGCTTCCGCTACTGCGTCCGCTTGTCATGATGGACAAGTCGGAAATTGTGGCGCTGGCGCAGCAGATCGGCACTTATGATTTGTCGATTCTTCCCTTTGAGGACTGCTGTACGCTGTTCGTGCCCAAATCGCCGACAACCAAACCGAATCTCAATATCGTCGAGAGGGTCGAGGCGACGCTCCCCGGCTATGCGGACAGGCTTGCCGAGGCGGCAGCGGCGGCTATTACGGTGGAAATTACTCCGCACGGAGACGAACGTCCGGCCGATGAAGCCGATTTGATTCCGGCCGTCAAGGAAGACTGGTTCTGAGCCTTCGCCTGAAAATGGGACAGGTGGCATAGCTTGCCCAGGCCGAGCATACAAGTAGTTACATGCCGGTTCAGGGGGAGTGCGCAATGGAATCGATATGGCTGCTCGGAGAAATATTAATGGTAAACCTGGTGCTCAGCGGAGACAATGCCGTGGTTATTGCGATGGCAAGCAAGAACCTGCCGGACAGACACCGGAAACAGGCCGTATGGTGGGGGGCGGCAGGGGCTGTGTTCTTGCGGTGCATCCTGAC
>NZ_ASSC01000512.1 GCF_000520735.1 Paenibacillus forsythiae T98 | reverse complement strand
CTGCTGCAACTGCAGACCGCGATGACTCTGGACGGGCGGGACGGCCTTCCGGCAACGATCCCCAAAGGCAAGCCCGATGAAATCGGCATGCTGGAAGAGGCGTTCAATACGATGGTTGCGGAGCTTAAGGACAGCCGGCGGAGAGAGCGGGAGGAGGAGGAGCTGCGCAAGCGGCTGATCGCCGACCTCTCCCACGATCTGCGCACGCCGCTGACAGTGGTGCGCAGCCATTTGTTCGAGGTTGGCAAGGAGCCGCTGTCCTTACAGGGAAGAGAATCGCTCAATCTGATGGATGAGCGCATCGCCGACCTTGGCGTTCTGATCGACAACCTGCTGAGTTATAATCTGCTGGCAAGCGGCAGGGTGAAGCTGTCGCCGGAACGCAAGGATGTTCTGCGGCTGCTGCGGGAAAGCGCTGCGGCGTGGTATCCAATATGGAGCAAGGAAGGCATGGAGGTGGACATCGAGCTGGAGGAAGAACCCTTGTACTGGGAGGTTGACGAGCTCTGGTTCAGGCGTGTGCTGGACAATCTGCATCAGAATATTATGCGCCATGCCAAGAGCGGCGGTTACGTCGGGATTGCGGCCGGGAAACGCGGCGGCGTGCGCGCTGTCGTCATCCGCGACCACGGAACAGGCATTGGCGAAGATTCTCCGGTGAAAGGGGCGGGACTCGGACTCGCTATCGTCGACATGCTGCTGTCCCGCATGGATCTGGCCTGGACGGCGGACAGCACCCCGGAGGGGACCTCGGTCTTCATCTTTCCGAAAGAGCGGAACAATTTAAACGAATCTTAAACTTCGCGGGCAGTCTTCTTTAACCTTGGTCCGGTATGCTGGTTACCGAGGTGAAGAGAGACATGGAAACGATTATACAAACGACGGATCTGGTGAAACGGTACCGGGGCCGGATGGCGGTAGATCACCTGGATCTGAGCATCGGGAAAGGCGAAATCTACGGGTTTCTCGGTCCGAACGGCGCGGGCAAGACGACGACGATCCGCATGCTGCTCGGTCTGATCGCGCCGACCGGAGGATACGTCGAAATTTTCGGCAAGGATCTCCGCAAGGAAAGATTGGACATTCTGCGAAGAGTCGGCTCGCTGGTCGAATCGCCTTCCTACTACGGCCATTTGTCGGCGGTGGAGAACCTGGAGGCCATCCGCCGCATTCTCGGCGCGCCGAAGCGCCGCATCGCCGAGGTGCTGGACATCGTCTCCCTGACCGGGGAGGAGAAGCGTCCGGTCAAGGGGTTCTCGCTCGGCATGAAGCAGCGGCTGGGCATCGCCGCCGCGCTGCTCGGCAGCCCCGAGCTGCTCATTCTGGACGAGCCGACGAACGGGCTTGATCCGTCCGGCATTCAGGAGATCCGCAGCCTGATCATGTCGCTGCCCAGGGAGCACGGCATTACCGTGCTCGTATCCAGCCATCTGCTGAGTGAAATCGAGCAAATGGCGGGAACGGTCGGCATCATCCGCCAGGGCCGGATGATCTACCAGGACACGATTGCCCATCTCCGCCAGCGCTCGGCGGGAGAGATGCGTCTCGTCGTGTCGGAGCCGGAGGCCGCCCTGGAGGAAGCCTCCCGAAGAGGCTATGACGGCATGCTCCGGACGAGCGAGCTCCGCTTCTCCGGAATGAACGATGCGCAGGTCGCCTTGCTGGTCAAGGCTCTGGTAGAGCAGGGGCACGCCATCTACCGGGTGGAGGAGCAGCGGCAGTCTCTGGAGGAATTCTTTCTGCAGGTTGTGGAAAGGGAGGGACGGTGATGAGCAGGCTGCTTGCGGCCGATTGGCTGAAAATCCGGGGCAAGGGGCTCTGGCTTCTAATTCTTGCAGGCCCGCTTGGTCT
The DNA here is from genome assembly GCF_000520735.1 of Paenibacillus forsythiae T98. Classification (GTDB taxonomy): domain Bacteria; phylum Bacillota; class Bacilli; order Paenibacillales; family Paenibacillaceae; genus Paenibacillus_AQ; species Paenibacillus_AQ forsythiae. The sequence goes on along the minus strand of NZ_ASSC01000512.1, from coordinate 1,313 downwards.
TACGGCCATGCAGGCGCTCAATTTCGGACTCCGCTTCGACTACATGAAGAAGAGATACGCCGACGACTTATGGGGCGGGCTGCTGGGCAATACCGCGCAATTCGTCCCGATGGCCCTGTTTCTCGGAGGAACGCTGGTCTGCTCCCTGATGGCCAATATCGAGCATCAGACCAGCGCCTGGAAGCAGCTTCTCGCCCTTCCGGTCTCGCGCATAGCGGTGTTCGCATCGAAGCTGCTGCTGTGCCTGCTGCTGCTGGTCGTGTCCTGTCTGCTGCTCTCCGTCTTCGTGACAGGACTTGGGCTGATATTTGGCTTCGGGGCGTCCGCGATTCCGGTCTATGACGTTCTGCGCATCGGCTTTCTGTCCTATGCCGCCGTTATGCCCTTTACCACGCTTCAGCTGTGGCTGTCGCTGGCCTTCCGGAATCAGGCGCTGCCGGTTTCGATCGGCGTCATCTGCGCCATTGTGTCGCCTTTTACGACGACTCTATCTGCATGGCTGCCGATCAACTGGCCGTATGTGGCGTGGACCGGTCCGCATCGCCTGTATTTTGCGGGCGCGGGGCTATTGCTCAGCCTGCTGGTTCTGCTGCCGGGAGCGGCGCATTTCGCAAGGAAGGATGTGAACTGACGGCATGAAGATGTTTCTGAGAATCCTCTCGGCCGAGAGGCTGAAGCTGTCCGGTTCCTATATATGGCTGCTTGTGCCGGCGAGCCCCGCAGCGGCGGTGCTGGTCGGGCTGTTCGCTTCCTCCCCGGCTGGCGGAAAGCCGGACTGGACGATACTGCTCACCGTCATGTCCATGCTTCACGCCGCCTTGTTTCTGCCGATTCTGTCCGGATTGTACACCGCCATGCTATGCCGCCACGAGCATCTGGACGGCGGCTGGAAAGCGCTGCTGGTGCTTCCGGTTTCACGGACCGCCGTATACCTCGCCAAGTTCACGATGGCGGCTGTGCTGCTGGCGGTTACCCAGGTCCTCTTCGCGGCCGCAGTGATCGGAACAGGGGTGTTCAGGGGGATCGGGGCTCCCGTTCCCTGGGAGATGATCCTGGGGGCCTGCGCGGCCAGCTGGACGGCCTGTCTACCGCTGGCCGCGCTCCAGCTGGCCGTTTCCCAGGCGTGGAGCAGCTTCGCCGCGCCGCTCGCGCTGAACGTCAGCTTCACGGTGCCCAATATTTTGATCGCGAACTCGGCGACCTACGGCCCGTATTACCCGTGGGTACAGCCGCTGCTGGCCATGATTCCGCACGGGCAGGCGGGGGACGGAGCGTTCAATCTGCCGCTTGAGAGCCTGCTGATCGTCGTGCTG
>NZ_ASSC01000511.1 GCF_000520735.1 Paenibacillus forsythiae T98 | reverse complement strand
GGATGCTCGGTTTGTCAAGGCGAAGGGAAGCCTGCTGGGCAATCTGGCGACCTTCAAGCGCAGCGACGGCGGCTATGCGCATACGGCGGCGGATGCTGGCAGCAGCGGCCTGGCGACCGAGCAGGCGTTGCTGGCGCTGACGGCATACGAGCTTTACCTGAACGGTAAAGGAACGCTGTACAGCCCGGTCCAGGCCCCGGCGGCAGCCGGTATCGTATTCGCCGACGAGGAGCAAATTTCGGCATGGGCGCTGCCTTCGGTGCATGCAGCCTATGACAAGAAGTGGATGGAAGGCACGGGCGGCGCGAAGGCGGCGTTCGAGCCGAAAGCAGCGATTACCCGGGCGGAGCTTGCGGCTCTGCTCGTCAGATTGACCAGCAATGCGCCTGGCGCAGCCCCGGCGGTTACCGGCTTCGACGACGTAAAGTCCAATTCATGGTATTATGGATATGTGATGAAGGCCA
>NZ_ASSC01000510.1 GCF_000520735.1 Paenibacillus forsythiae T98 | reverse complement strand
CCCGCCGTATTGACATTGACCTTCCCCTCCGCCGATGCGTCAGCCGCTGTAGAGCCGGAAGCGACCACCTCATATCCCGCGCTATCATTCGTCACCGGACTGCCGCTTTCCCCAGTCTGGGCTGCATTCGGGGCCGCACTTCTCGCATCGTCTCCAGCCGGGGCCGCAGCCGTTTTAGGGGCCTCCTGCCGGGCAGCAGCTCCGGTATCTCCGCTGCCACTCAGGAGGTTGCCTGCCGCTTCCGCTGTTTCTTCTGCCTTAGCCGTCTCGGGAGCGGCCGCGTTTCCGCTATCGGGCACGGGACTGCCGCCCGCCTGCGCTGTTTCCTTTACTCCAGCCGTCTCCCGGGACGCCGGGCTGCCGCCATCAGACACTGCGCCCCCGCCCGCTGTCGCCGCCCTCCCGCCTGTGGTCGCCTTCTCCACCTGTGCGTTCAGCGTTTCCCATCCGGCGATTCCTGACGATCCCCCGTTTCCGGCGGTCCAGATCAAGCCGCCGCCGATTAGGGCTGCGGCAACCGCGCCGAGTATGCTTAACTTGTTCATATTGGCATCTCCTTTATCTTCGGTTTTTTTAACCTGCCTGAACCTTTTTTCCATACATCACCTAAATTTTAGGCATGGGACCAAGACCATGACGCATACATATAACGAAGAACATTACTGCAAGAGCAAGCGCGAAAGGAGGAACCACAGGATGAAAGTGGGTTTTATCGGAACGGGCAGCATGGGCGGCCTGTTGATCGACGCCTTTCTTTCTTCCGGGGGGCTTTTGGCCGGCGACGTCATTGCGAGCAACCGCAGCCCGCAGAAGCTCGCCCGTCTCTCGCAGCTTCACCCCGGAATTACGCTGGCTGGCAGCAACAGCGAGACCGCGTCCCGCAGCGATATTTTATTTATATGCGTCAAGCCGATGGAGTTCAAAGCGCTGACCGATGAAATCGGCCACTGCCTCCGCAGCGAACAGATCGTCGTGTCCATTACAAGTCCGGTCCAAATTTACCATCTTGAGCGCGCCCTGCCGTCCAAAATCGCCAAGATCATTCCCAGTATCACGCACAGCGTATATAGCGGAACCTCGCTCTGCGTGCTCGGCAGCCGGCTGAAAGCCGACGACAGGGCGCAGTTGCTCAAGCTGATGTCCCATATAGGCACTCCGGTGGAAATATACGAGCATCATACCCGCGTTTCTTCCGATTTTTCCAGCTGCGGCCCGGCCTTCCTTAGCTATTTCATCGAACGATGGATTGAAGCGGCCGTCGAAGCGACGGGAATCGACCGGGTGTTGGCGGGAAGGCTGGCTGGCGAGATGCTTCTCGGAACGGGAAAGCTGCTGACCGAGGGCGAATTTACGCCCCAGCAGCTTCAGGACCGCGTCGCCGTGCCCGGCGGCATTACCGCCGAAGCTCTGAATCATCTCCGCTGCAGCCTGGACGGCGTGTTCGAGCGGCTGATCGCCACAACGCACAGAAAATACGACGAGGATGTGGCCAAACTCGATTCGCTGTTCGGGCGGGACGGCATTGCTCAGAATAAGTGATTCCCTCACACATGCAGTCTGCCCCGGCTCACTGCTTAATGAGGAAATTGGCGGGAGACTCTCGCCAGACGCAAAAACCCCGCAGCAGGATAAACTCCTGCCGCGGGGTTTGGCGTTCTTCGCTAACCCGCTACGATATTGACCAGCTTGCCCGGAACCGCAATGACCTTGCGGACGGTCTTGCCTTCGATTGCCGCGCTCACGTTCGGGAGACCCATCGCGTGCGCCTGCATTTCCTCTTGTCCCATGCCCTGCGGGATCAGGCTGCGCTGAACGATTTTGCCGTTCACCTGAACCACGATTTCCACCTCGGCGTCCACAGTCAGCGCCTCGTCATAAGTCGGCCACTCCACATAAGAGATCGTGCCTTCGTGTCCGAGCAGTTGCCACAGCTCTTCGGCGAGATGCGGAGCGAGCGGCGACAGCATCTGCGCGAAATTCTCCATCGCCTGGCGCGGGAGCGTCTCCTGCTTGTAGGCGTCGTTGATGAAGATCATCAGCTGGCTGATTGCCGTATTGAAGCGCAGATTCTCCAGATCATCGGTCACTTTCTTGATCGTCTTGTGCCAGGTGCGCTTGAATTCCTCGCTGCCGCCGTTCTCGGTGATTTTAGCGCTCAGGCCGCCCTCTTCGCTTACGAACAGGCGCCAGACGCGGGAGAGGAAGCGGTGAATGCCTTCCACGCCGTTCGCGTTCCACGGCTTGGTTGCCTCCAGCGGACCCATGAACATTTCGTACACACGCAGCGTGTCCGCGCCGAACTCATTCACAATCTCGTCCGGATTGATGACATTGCCTCGAGATTTGCTCATCTTCTCGTTGTTGGTGCCGAGAATCATCCCCTGGTTGACCAGCTTGTAGAACGGCTCCTTCGTTTCCACAACCCCGAGATCATACAGCACCTTATGCCAGAAGCGGGCATACAGCAGGTGAAGCACTGCATGCTCGGCGCCGCCGATATACAGATCGACCGGCAGCCATTCCTTCTGCTTCTCGGGAGAGCACAGCTCCTTGTCGTTATGCGGATCGATGTAACGCAGGTAGTACCAGCAGCTGCCAGCCCACTGCGGCATCGTGTTCGTCTCGCGGCGAGCTTTCATGCCGGTCTCCGGATCGACCGTCTCGACCCAGTCCGTCACATTGGCCAGCGGCGATTCGCCCGTGCCCGAAGGCTTGATCGCGTCGACATCCGGCAGCACAAGCGGAAGCTGGTCTTCCGGGACCGTCTTCATCGTGCCGTCCTCCAGATGGAGAATCGGGATCGGCTCGCCCCAGTAGCGCTGGCGGCTGAACAGCCAATCGCGCAGGCGGTAGGTTACCTTGCCTTTGCCAACACCC
>NZ_ASSC01000509.1 GCF_000520735.1 Paenibacillus forsythiae T98 | reverse complement strand
TGGATTGAACAGTAGCACCGCCCCCGCCTGGGCCAGCCGGCTGCTCGGCGGAACGGGAACCCACAGATCCTCGCAGATTTCCACGCCGAAGACCAGATTGGAATTCTCGCCGCACACAAACATCAGATCGCTGCCGACCGGGACCGCGGCCCCGCCGATGCGCAGCTCCGTGGTCTCCAGTTCTTCGGCTCCGGCGAACCAGCGGGGCTCGTAGAACTCGCTATAGCCGGGAATGCAGGTCTTGGGCACAATCCCGAGTATGCTTCCGCTTTGGATGACGGCGGCGCAATTATACAGTCGGCCTCTGATGTCGATCGGCAGGCCGGCAATCACGACCATGCTTAGCTCTGCTGTTCTGGCGGCGATGGCGAGGAGAGCTTCCAGGGCGGAGTCCAGCAGCCGATGCTGCATGAACAAGTCCGCGCAGGTATAGCCGGTGATGCACAGCTCCGGCAGTACAAGGTATTCGACCTGCTGCTTGTCCGCTTGCTCAATGACTTCGATGATTTTATTGGCATTAAATTCACAGTCCGCAACCCGAAGTTCTGGGGAGGCGGCGGCGACTCTTGAGAAACCGAAATTCAGCAATGGATTCACCTATCCTCTTGGTATGAGTGTAATTTCGTTGACATTAAATTTAGCATAATAAGGATTCGTGTCAATATTGAGCAGATTCAGCCTTCTCCATGACCGAAGCTCTCAAAGAACTTCGTCGCCAGGGTGGACGCATATTTTCCCTTCATCATAATGGCGGCAATGCGCGTGCGCAGCGAATCGCTGCTGATTTCCTTGCAGAGCAGATTGCCGCTGCTCACCAGCCCCAGAGCGGATTTCGGAATAATGCCGATGCCAAGGCCGGCGTTGGCCCACAGCAGCGTCGTCCGGGCGTCGTCGTTCATGCAGAACAGCAGCGGCTCGAAGCCGTGCTCCAGGCAAGCGTCGGTAATCAGCTGCTCGAATCGGCGGTAGATAATGAGCGGCTTGTCCTCCAGTTCGCCAAGGTCAATTCGGGTATGGCCGGGTTTAAAATCAAGCTCCCGGGTCATGACCGCGATCATCGGCTCGGAATCGGTATAGCGGCATTCGAGATGGGCCGAATTGAACGGAGTGCGCACAATGCCGAGCTCTACAATTCCTCTGCTCAAGAGGTCGATAATTTTGAAGGTGTTGCCTTCATGAATCTCGAATTTGACTCCCTCATAAGTCCGGTGGAACTCGCACAGCCGGTTCTGCAGCAGGGCGGACCCCGAGGAGGAGACCGTTCCGATGGACAGCGTTCCCGTTAGCCCCTTGACATAATCGCCGATTTCCCTTGTTGTCGCGTCGGCCAAATCGAGAATTTGCTGCGCCCGGTTCCGCAAAATCACACCCGCGTCGGTAAGCTGGATGCTGCGCGGCCCCCGTTCGACCAGCTTGACGCCCAGCTCTTCTTCCAGCTGCTTTAGCTGCTGGCTGAGCGGGGGCTGCGCCATTTGCAGCTTCCTCGCCGCCGAGGTAATCTGGCCTTCCTCGGCAATCGTCAAAAAATATTTAAGCTGTCTGATATCCATTATGAATCCCCGCCCTATGGAATATGACTAACGTATCGGAGGGATACGAATCCAATATTATTAATATGGATGCAGTTATGACATAATCATAACTGTTCTTTCTGTGTTTGTGAAATATATTACGTATCTACTTGAATGGGTGTGATTGTAGAAATGAATAAGATTGGCGTATTTCTGAAGCCTTACCGGAAGCAATTGATTATCGGCCCGATCTTCAAGCTGCTGGAGGCGATCCTTGAGCTGCTGCTGCCGACCATCGTCGCGCTGATGGTGAACAGGGGCATCGGATCGCATGACTCGGCTTACGTATACCGGATGGGGGGGCTTATGCTGCTTATGTCCATCCTTGGCTTCTCCTGCTCCATGGTATGCCAGTATTCGGCGTCCCGGGCGTCCCAGGGCTTCGGGACACGGCTGCGGAACGCGATGTTCCGGCATATTTCTTCGCTGTCTTACGCCGAGCTTGACCGGTTCGGCACGCCTTCGCTTATCAACCGGATCACGAATGACGTGAATCAGCTCCAGCTGGCGGTTGCCATGCTGATCCGGCTTGTAATCCGCGCGCCGTTTATCGCCATTGGAGCGATTATCATGGCCATGATTCTCGACTTGCGCTTGTCGCTTGTGCTGCTGGCGGCCGCGCCGGTCTTTGCCGTTCTGCTGTACTGGATCATTTCGCGCTCATCGCCGCTGTACCGCAAGTACCAGCAGAAGCTGGACGGAATCGCCCAGGTGCTGAGCGAGAATCTGTCCGGCATCCGGGTTATCCGCGCTTTCGCCAAGCGGCGCAAGGAACGGGAGCGCTTCGCCGCCGCAGCGGACGATGTGACGGCGACGGCCCTGCGCGTCGGCCGGATTTCGGCTCTGCTCAGTCCATTGACCTCTCTGGTGGTCAACGGGGCCATCCTTGCGATTCTATGGGCGGGAGGCATTCATATTAACGCGGGAAGGCTGTCGCAAGGGGAAATTATCGCTTTTATCAACTATGTTACACAAATTTTGCTTGCGCTGATCGTTACCTCGAATCTGGTGATTATATTCACCAAAGCCAATTCATCGCTGGCCAGAGTTAACGAAGTGCTGACGGCGGCCAGCTCGGTTGCGGAGCCGGAGCATCCGGCAATTCCGCCACTCGCGGATGGTGGAGCCGCAGCTGTATGCCCTGCTATTCAGGCGGAGGGGGCGGGTTATTCCGAGCAGGTCTCCCGGACTCCGGCCATCGAGTTCGACCATGTGTCTTTCGGATACAGCAGGGGAGGAGAGCTTGCGCTGGAGGATGTGTCCGTTGCCATCTGGCGGGGGGAGACCGTGGGTCTGATTGGCGGCACGGGCTCGGGCAAATCGACATTCGTCAATCTGATTCCCCGCTTCTATGACGCCTTCTCGGGCGAAGTGCGGGTGAACGGATTGAATGTCAAGGATTATCCGCTTCTTCGGCTTCGGGAGTCCATCGGCATCGTTCCGCAGAAGGCGGTGCTCTTTACAGGCACGATCGCGGACAATATCCGCTGGGGGAAGAAGGAGGCGACCGAAGAGGAAATCCGCGCGGCGGTAGCTGTCGCCCAGGCAGAGGAGTTCGTCTCCAAGCTGCCGGAAGGTCTGGATACGGCGATTTCCCGGGGCGGAATGAACCTGTCTGGCGGGCAGAAGCAGCGGCTGACCATCGCGCGGGCGGTTGTTGGCCGCCCGGATATTCTGATTCTGGACGATTCCTCCAGCGCGCTCGATTTCGCCACCGACGCAGCGCTGCGCCGAGAGCTGAAAGAGAGCCGCGCCGGGATGACGACGCTGGTCGTCTCCCAGCGGGTCGGCACCGTCCGGCAGGCCGACAGAATTATCGTGTTCGAGGAAGGGCGGATTGCCGGCATCGGCCGGCATGAGGATTTACTTCACAGCTGCGAGGTTTACCGTGAAATCTGCAACTCCCAGCTGTCAAGCGAGGAGGCGGCTGTATGAACGGCAGACAGGTTTGGAAAAGATTGATCGTCTATACGGCGCAATTTAGAAGCTCCGCCATTCTGGCGGCGCTCTGCGCGGTGCTCAGCGTGGCGGCCAGCCTGATCGGCCCGCTGCTGATTGCCCGGGCGGTCGATGATATGGTTGGACCGGGGAAGGTGGATTTTGGCGCGCTGCCCGGGCTGCTCCTGGAATTGGCCGTTGTATTTCTTGCCGGGAGCCTGTGCGGCTGGCTGCTGACCTATCTGACGAACCGGATCGCCTATCAGACGGTAAACCGCATGCGCAATGAGCTGTTTGACAAGCTGAACGTCCTGCCGCTGAAATTCCATGACAACCACCCGCAGGGCGATCTGATCAGCCGGTTCGTGAACGATATGGACGCCGTTTCGGACGGTCTGCTTCAGGGCTTTCAGACTTTGCTTACCGGCGCGGTTACGATCGTCGGCGCCATCGGACTGATGCTGTACATCAGCCCGCTCATGACTGTGGTCGTGCTGCTGTCCGCGCCCGCTTCGTATTATATGGCCCGGTTCATTACGACGCGCTCGCAGAAGCTTTTCCGCGACCAGGCCAAAATTCTCGGCGGCCTTAACGGCTATGTGGAGGAAGTGGTCGGCGGGCAAAAAATCGTTCAGGCTTTTCATTACGAAGCCCATACCTATGAGCGGTTCGAGGGGCTGAACGAGGAGCTGTACCGGGCCGGAGTCCATGCGCAGTTTTACGGCTCGCTCTCCGGGCCGACGACCCGGCTGGTCAACAATATTACATTTTCCGTTATCGCAATCATCGGCTGCATCGTCATTATCGCGGGAGGGCTGACCATAGGGGATCTGTCCGGCTTTCTGATCTACTCGAATCTGTTCGCCAAGCCGTTTAACGAAGTAACCGGCGTCATTACGCAGCTTCAAGCCGCCGCTGCCTCGGCGCAGCGCATCTTTGCCGTTCTGGACCTTGAGCCCGAACAGCCGGATGCTCCGGAGGCGTTTGACCCCGAGCCGGGTCAGGGGATGATTGAATTTGACCAGGTCCGGTTTGCCTACACTTCGGGTCGCCCCTTGATAACGGGCTTCAGCCTGAAGGTCAAACCGGGCACCCGGGTTGCCATTGTCGGACAGACGGGGGCAGGCAAGACGACGCTGGTCAACCTGTTGATGCGTTTTTATGATGTCGACAGCGGAGCCATCCGAATCGGAGGCGTGGACATCAAGGATATGACGCGCGACAGCCTGCGCCGCAATTTCGGCATGGTGCTGCAGGATACGTGGCTGTTCGGCGGAAGCGTCAGGGACAACATCGCTTACGGCAATCCGGAGGCGACCGATGAAGAAGTCATCGCCGCCGCCAAAGCCGTCAGCGCACACAGCTTCATCAAGCGTCTCCCGGATGGCTACGACACTGTGATCAGCGGCTCCGGCGACAATCTGTCCCAGGGACAGAAGCAGTTGCTTACCATCGCGCGCGTGCTGCTGGCCGATCCCCCGATGCTCATTCTGGACGAGGCGACGAGCAGCATTGACACCCGGACCGAAATCCGCATCCAGTGGGCATTCCTGAAAATGATGGAGGGGCGCACCAGCTTCGTCATCGCCCACCGGCTGTCCACGATCCGCGAATCGGACCTTATTCTGTTCATGAAGGATGGAGACATCGTGGAAAGCGGGACCCATGAACAGCTGCTTCGCCACGAGGGCTATTACGCCCGGCTGTACAACAGCCAATTTGTGGCCGTTTAATTCAGTTATTCAGCCCATTTCATGCACCTTTCAGCAGCGGGTTCTATACTATATTCATGACCCCCAAAGATGATTTAACCCCGCCGGATGGCGGGGTTCTTTTTTTGACTAATATTTACATAAACTCGACGAATTCGCCCACGGGCTTCCGGTAGCCGCGCGGTCTGATCTTGCGCTGGTTATCCTTGCCGATGGTGATCAGCATCACGGGAACAAGGTGGTCCGGCAGCCCGAGAACGTTCTTGACCGCCTCCGGATCGAATCCGATCATCGGGCACGTATCCCAGCCCTTGTCCTTGGCGACCAGCATGAACTGCATGGCGGACAGTGAGGCGTTGCGGATCGCTTCGTCGCGCTGGAAAGCCTCTTTACCTATGTAAGCTTGATTGATCGCGCCAAGCACGCCGTCATATTCCTCTTGCGACATCGCCCCCAGCATTTTGAGACCGCCGTAAATTTCCGGCGCCTGCTTGTAGGCATGCATATCGCCCAAGACGACAATGACAGCGGAAGCGGTATGAACTTTGTATTGTCCGTAGGCGCTCTCGCGGATCTGTTCCTTAAGCGCGGGGTCCGCGATCACTTTATAACGGGCGTGCTGTAAATTGAAAGCCGAAGGAGCAAGCCGGGTATAGGAGAAGATTTCCTCCAGCTCATTCTGCGGAATTTGAACGTCCTCCACGAAATTCATGGCCGATCTGCGGGCTTGGACAACATCTAAAAAAGGGTTGGCGGCTGCTTGCGTATTCATTGATATGTCCTCCATTCGATGATTAAAAATCAATTGATTTATTTTAATAACATACTTACTAATAGTTACTTAATAATATATCATGACTTCAATTATCCGTCAATGATACGATGAATAGCTTCCCCGGTCTTCTGAAAATTTGCCGATTTTGAGATTGCCGGTTTCTCCAAATCGTAATATCGTAATAGAGTCTATTAAATTATGCGACGGATATTTGAAATACAGGAGGGCTTATATCGATGCTTTTCAAAGAAAATGATGTGATTTTGTTCCAGGGCGACAGTATCACCGACGTTGGCCGCAATCGCTTCGACGCATATTCGCTGGGAACCGGCTATCCCCTGATGGTCGCCGGGCGGCTTGGCCTGCTGTTTCCGGAGAAAAAGCTTACGTTCTACAACCGGGGCATCGGCGGCGACCGGGCAGTTGATCTCGTGCGGCGCTGGGACAGGGACTGCCTTGCCCTGAAGCCGACCTGGGTATCCATCTATATCGGCATCAATGAGAGCTGGTGCCGGTACGACGGCGGCGAGGAGACGACGCCGGAAGCATTCGAAGCGCAGTACCGGAATTTGCTGGACCGCACACGGCAGACTCTGGATGCCAAGCTCATTCTGATCGAGCCGTTCGTGCTGCCGGTTCAGGGGCTGAACCGCGACTGGAGGGACGATCTGGACCCGAAAATCGGGGTTGTACGGAAGCTGGCCCGCGAATACGAAGCGCTGCTCGTGCCGCTTGACGGCTTGTTCGCCGCCGCTTCGGTGAAGGCCGATCCGGCCTATTGGGCCGAGGACGGCGTTCATCCGACCCCTGCAGGCCATGCGCTGATTACCGAAGCGTGGCTCAAGGCGGTCGGAGTGAACTGATTTAACCGCGGGTTGTTCGCGGAAAGGATGCCATTGGCTACCTGCGAGTCCCTGATTTCTCCAGTTTCGGTTTTGCTGTTATAATATAGGGAACGCGTGTTTCTGGTCGTCAACCTGGGAGACCGTTTATTTGGTCCGGCAGCTCCGCTCGGGACGGAAGGAACAGGCTGGAGCACAGAGCATAAGCTGATCCCATACGATTGGAATGCGGCGGCTGATCTGGCGGAAAGAAACGGAAGACCCGGCTATGCCACTTGCGATCCGCAGCGGAAGAGCGCGGTAATTCGTCCATGCGCCATCGGCTTGCCGATTTGATAAAGAGAGGAATGGAAATCCCATGACAAGTGATACAGAGCAAGATTTGGAAGGCTTGAAAGCGGCGGGGAAGGTCGTCGGGTTCACGATCGCCGAGATGAAAAAAAGCGTAAAGCCCGGCATGACGACGCTGGAGCTTGACCAGATCGGCGCGGAAATTTTGAAGCGCTTCGGGGCGAGGTCAGCTCCGAGGGAGGTGTATGATTTCCCTGGCGATACGTGCATCAGTCTGAACGAAGAAGTGGCGCACGGTATTCCGGGTCCGAAGGTGATCCGCGCCGGTGACCTCATCAACATCGATGTATCCGCTGAACTGAACGGTTACTTCGGGGATGCCGCGGTATCGTTCCAGCTGCCTCCCTACAACCAGAAGCTGCTGCGCCTGTGCGCCAGCGCCCAAGAAACGATGATGAGCGTAATCTCCCATTTGCGCGCCGGAATGCGGGTGAGTGAAATCGGCAGAGTGATGGAAGCGGAGGCCCGCAAGCGCGGATACAAAGTGGTGCGGAACCTGTGCAGCCACGGGATCGGCAAAACGCTGCACGATACGCCGCATGAAATTCTGCCCTATTACAATCCCCGCGAGACAACCGTTCTGAAGCCAAACCAGGTCATAACGGTTGAGCCGTTCCTGTCGACCGGCGCGCAATACGTCGAGCAGCAGCCGGACGGCTGGACATTGACGGTGCCCGATAACAGCCGGGTCGCGCAGTTCGAGCATACGATCATTATCACCAAGGGCCGGCCGATCATCTTGACGGGGGCCTGAAATCCGGCTTCGGCCGCTGTCCGCAGGCTGTCAAGGACATTCAACCTCGCGCAGCTTTAATCCAGGTAGGCGACAACCTCATTCAGTTGTTCCAACGCCTTCGGAGATATTTTCAAGGTGGAACCGGGCTCTCCCGTACCTCCGTAAATGAAAGGATGGCGGAAGAGCCTCCGGTCCACGATGCAGGGCAGCGGAAGCATCAGCGATACACTCCCCACTTCATATCCGGTAAGCTGCAGAACCTGCTTGGGACTTGCCATTTTTAGAGAATCCCGACCGAGCAGAGCCGCCGTTTCTTCCAGATTGACGCGTCCGCGGTCGCCGGAAGCGATCAGGGCGAAATATTCATCTCCGGCTCTCAGCACCAGGGCGGGCGCGGTCTGTCCGATTTCGATTCCCAAAAAGGCTGCGCCTTCCTGCGCCGTTTTAATGGGTCCTTCATGCTGAATGATTTCATACCCGATTCCTTTTTCCCGTAAAACATGCTCCAATTGTTCCATTTGATCCATGAGCGCCTCCAAGTCATATTTTTCCACATTATAACTCTCGCCACCGTTGACAACAACCGCTAAGGTGACTATGATATTTCCAAGCTAAACGGCTAAACGGCCTCTCATACCGGAGGGCAAAGGAGAGACATCCTATGAACATCAGCACCCGATTTGCGGTTGCCATCCATATCCTGGCTCTGCTTGAGATTAACAAAGGGGACAAGAACACCTCCGAATGGATCGCCGGAAGCGTGGGCACGAATCCGGTAGTGATCCGCCGGATTACAAGCATGCTCGGCAAAGCGGGCCTGATCGAGGTTCGGCCGGGGGTTGCCGGAGCCAAGCTGGCCCGCGCCGCCGGAGAGATTACACTGCTGGACATTTATTTGGCGGTCGACGCCGTTGGACAGGATTCCCTGTTCGCGGTTCACGATCATCCAAATCCGGACTGTCCCGTCGGCCAGAACATCGCGGGGGCTATCCTTCCGGTGTTCTCGCTCGCCCAGCAAGCGATGGAAGACGTACTCCGTAAAGTGACGCTGGAGCAAATTGCCTCGCAAATCCCGGTCTGACAGGGAGACGAGCCTGAAGCCAACGCGCCCGGCCTGCCTCCAAGGAGCTGCCTCCAAGGAGTACGGTACGGAGGGCGGTCCCGAAACTCCGCCTTTTTAGTTAAATCGAATACAGATGACCTGGCTCCGCCGATTGGCGGGGTTCTTTTTTTGTCCTATTTGCATCTATACAAACTTTAGAGAACCTGCTATACTAAGCGCAGCAACCTGTAACTAACGTAGTTACAAGTTGGACTTGACGCTGCGGGTCCTATGCGGCTGTTTGGGACGGAGCATACCACCATTTTATTAAAGGGAGGAAATGAGGATGAACATTGCGGTAATTGGAGCAAGCGGGAAAGCGGGAAGCCGGATCGTGAGGGAGGCGCTGGACAGAGGACACGAGGTTACGGCGATTGTGCGCGACGCGTCGAAAGCGGCGGGCAGCGGGGCGGCGGTGGTTGCAAAGGATATTTTTGATCTGACGACTGGTGATTTAAGCGGATTTGATGCCGTTGTGAACGCCTTTGGCGCGCCGATGGGCGAGGAGCATCAGCATGTGGATGCGGGCAATGTTCTGATTGAGGCGCTGAAGGATGCGCCGGATACCCGGCTGATTGTCGTGGGAGGGGCGGGCAGCCTCTTTGTGGATGAAGCGCAGACGATTCGCGTGATCGACACGCCGGAATTTCCGGATTTCGTGAAGCCGACCGCGTCAAATCAGTTTAAGAATCTGGAAATTTTGCAAGGGACGGATTCGCTGCTCTGGACGTTTATCAGCCCGTCGGCGAATTTTGCCCTGGGACAGCGGACCGGTGCCTACGAGAAAGGAAAAGACCAGCTGCTGGTCAACTCTAAAGGCGAGAGCTATGTGAGCTATGAAGACTATGCGGTGGCCGTGCTGGACGAGATCGAGCACCCGGCGCATATCCGTGAACGGTTCACGGTGGTTTCTGAATCCTGAATACACAAGAAGGCAGGCATGCCGCGCACAGCGGCTTGTCTGCCTTCTTTGCAGTTTGGCGGTGCGGTGCCTCTACTGCCGTTACTGGCCCTCTTCCGCCAATTCGGCAATGCGCCGGCCCGCATCCCCCCGGTATAGTCCGCCGTGGTAGCAGATGACGTTCTCGATGGC
>NZ_ASSC01000508.1 GCF_000520735.1 Paenibacillus forsythiae T98 | reverse complement strand
GGCGCGCTCATTGCGTGGATACAGGGAATGAGCGGCCTGCCGCGCCTGCTGGAAAGAGCCGGCCCCGTAGGACCCGTTCCGTTCCTCCGCTGGGCCTGCGGCGCTTGCCTGCTGGCGGGCAGTCTGGCGGCGGCTGCCTGGAACCTGGCGGAGCTGCCAGGCGGACAGCCGGACCGGACTCCGGCGCTGAAGTCGGCTGCTGATCGGCTGCGGGGCTGGGCGGCCGATGGACTGCGCAGCCGGGCCGCCGGGATTGCGGGGTCCACGGGATACGGCTCCGGCGGCGAGCTTGGCGGTCCGCTTGCGCGAAGCGGCGAACCGGTCTTCACGGTGGAAAGCTCCAGGCCGGCCTATTTGCGCGGAGAAAGCCTGGACCGGTATGACGGACGCCGCTGGACGCGGGCGGCGGCGCCGTCCTCGCCGCTCAGTCTGACCGCGCTCTCTTCAGGGGACGCCAAGGCGGCGGATGGGCGCGCGCTTCGCCAGCGGGTCCGTTTTGCGGCGCCGTCCGCAGGCGGGATTCCCGTGTTCGGCGCAGGTCAGGTGTTGTCCGTCTCGGACATCAGACAGCTGGATGGAAGCCGTCTCGGTTATATTCTTGCGAGCGGGAAGCGGGAGAGCTTCGCCCTGCCCGAGCTGGCCGGCTCCTCCAAAGTGACCGAATATACGGTGGACTCGCTGCTCCCCGAGAGCAATCCGGCCGTGCTGCGCAAGCCGGCGGGCAAGGACCCTCCGCCGATTGCCGGGGCGGATGTTGAAC
>NZ_ASSC01000507.1 GCF_000520735.1 Paenibacillus forsythiae T98 | reverse complement strand
CCAGCCCGCCGAACATGGCGGCCAGTTGTCCTCCGAGTCCCGCCTGCTTCTCCTGAAGCACATAATCCGGCGCCCGCAGCCTAAGCTCCTCGAAGAAAATACCGCTCAGGCTGGCGGTGAAATTCTGGCCCGTATGCACCAGCACATGGCGGTCCGCATACCGGTCCAGAAGCGGAATAATCCTGCTCAGGCGGATGATTTCGGGCCTCGTGCCCAGAATGGTCATAATTTTCACGCGATCACCCCCTGCTTGAATCTTGATCGTCAAGAATCTCCTTCCGCGCACCGCACCGCTACCGGCGGCGCGCCGCAGCGCTGCGGCGCCTGCGGGATGCCCGCC
>NZ_ASSC01000506.1 GCF_000520735.1 Paenibacillus forsythiae T98 | reverse complement strand
GCAGCCAAGCGGCTGGAAGCCGCCGATCCCCTGCGTGAATGGGCGCCGCTCCTCACCGCTCCTCACGGGGCGCAGCCGGACATTACGTTCTTCCAGCTGGCGGACTGGACCGCCGACCGGGACGATGCCGGCAGCGTGCTGCACGGGCTTCGCCAGCATATGGCCGGGCTCAGAGCGGCGATTGCTTCATCGCGGGAGGAACTGGAGCGACTGTACGAAGAGAATGTGGACCGTCTGCCTTTCTCCAGGGTGCCCCTTATGGACAAGCGGACGGTTCGGAACTTTATTCATTATTTGTTCGCCGAAGGCTATGGCGCAAGGTATGAGCTGCTGCTGCTGGAGAGCGAGCTGGCGCTGTGCGCCCGCCTTGAAGCCGGGCTGGAGTCGCTTCATTCCGCAAGCGTCAAGCGGGTGAGGGTGATGGAGCGGCTGGAGGAGGAGCTTAAGGCTGCGGCGCTGGACAGCATCGGCCAGGCCGAAGGCGATATTGGACGGAACATTATGGAATACTACCGCGCCGTGACGGATGAAGTGATCGGCGAGATCGAGGCCCGGCGCGGTCCCGGCGCCCTGATGGGCGAGCGGTATATGGGAAGCCTGCCGGATCTGCTGGACCAGGGCTTGGATAAGGTGCTGGAACGGCTGATTGTAGTATGCGGCCGGGAGATTCTGACGGCGGAGCCCTTTGCGCTGTCCTTTGAGGAGGAGCTTCTGCGGCGGGCGAATGTCGCAGCGGCGTACGACAACCGGGAGGTATTATCGAAGGAGGAGCTGTTCCGGCGTCTGTACCGCTCGCTTGAAGAGGAGGCGGCCATCCATGTCCGTCTCTTCGAGTATACGCAGGAGCACCGGCATGAGGAGAAATACTTCTTCGGCGACAGCGGCTCGGAATTTCTGCGCTATGCGCTGTCCGCCGATGAGACGACGCGCGTCTACAGGCTGGGCTGCGTGCATGAGCGGCGGCGCAGCGGCGTGGAGAAGCTGAATCTGATGGGCGGGTTCCATCTGGAGGACCTGCTCTACTACCGGAACGGCCGGATCTATTACGAGACTTATGCGAAGAACGGCTACGAACTGCACGGTGTAGACGAAGAGTCGCTTCCCGCTCTGCGCTAGGGAGGCTTCCCGAAAGGATGATGAATCAATGCAACGAAAATTGAATCTGCTGCTCCTCTTGTTCAGCCTGATCGGCGGAGCGGCCGCTTTTGTCATCGGCGAGCTGCTGCTGGGCCGCCTGCTCGGTTCTTGGCCGTCCATCCCGGTCGTTGGCCTCTATTTCGCCATTGTG
>NZ_ASSC01000505.1 GCF_000520735.1 Paenibacillus forsythiae T98 | reverse complement strand
CGGAGGCCCGGCGCCGCTCAGCGAGCCGGAGGCCGCGGCGCTGGCCGCGCTGTGCGGGAAGGCGCCTCCGGACATGGCGGTGTCGCTGCACAGTCAGGGCCAGGAGATCTACTGGAACTACCGCGGGTATGAGCCGCCGGAGAGCCAGGAAATCGCGGAGCGTCTGGCCCGGGCTGGGGGCTACCGCGCTGTCGCTTTAACGGAGAGCGACGCGGGATTCAAGGACTGGTTCATCATGAAATACGGGAAACCGGGATTCACCGTGGAGCTGGGTCTGGGCCGAAATCCGCTTCCGCTTGAGGATTTTGAAGATTTAACGCTGGAAGCGGGGCGGATTCTGGCTTCTATTCTTTCCCTATGAAAGCAAGTGAAACATTTTCAGCATAGCTGCGTAATCTATATTGAGGGTGAGGCTGCGTACTTCGCTATAAGCTGTTGCGCGGCCTTGCCTTTTACTTTATTCGGTGTTTGAGGAGGGTGACCGAAGATGAAACTAAAGAAGCTGCTGTCGCTTAAAGGCTGGTCTCATGTACTGCGAAGCGCGTGGCGGTATGTCAGCTCTCCGCATGTTGCGTCCCGGGACAAGCTGCTGTTCCTGATCCCGGCGGTGCTGTACTGGGTGCTGCCCGACTTTCTGCCTTTTATGCCGATTGACGATATCGGGGTATCGATGATGCTGATGGCCTGGTTCGTTTCCAGAATGGACCGCAAATACCCGGAGCTGGGCGGCGCGGGCAAATTGAGGCTGGACGAGGGAAGAAGATAATAATAAAGTCCGGTTGCATTATGCTGCGGTTTTCCTTTACAATAGATCACTAGAGTACAGAAATCCAGTTGTCAGGAGATGGACGGATTATGAAAGTTAAAATTACCCGCAACGCGGCTAAAGTGATAAAGAAGCAGATGGATCTTGAGGAGAACAAGGATCTGAAGCTGCGCGTACTGATTACTCATTCGCATGGCGACCATGCGCATTACGGTCTTGATCTGGACACGCCCAAGGAGAATGACGAGATCATTCCGACGGATAAGGACATCGACGTGATTCTGGAGAAGGAGCAGCCGCTTCTTGACGGCGTAAAGGTGGACTACCTGTATTTTCCGCAAGAAGGGTTTGTAATTACGAATCCGTCGAAGGGCAACCACGGAGACCACTAAGCCAATCGGCTTTTGCAGGCCGGGGGAGTTCAGACGGCAAAGAAGGGAACGGCAATGGCTAACGATATACGCATCTGCGATAAATGCAATCATATGAGCATCAAGAGCGTGCTGCCCAAGCTCCGCAAAATGGCGCCTGACGCCGAGATCAAAATCGGCTGCAAGTCCTACTGCGGACCGTGCGGCAAGCGCGCTTTCGTCTATATCAACGGCCGCTATGTCAGCGCTCCGACCGAGGACGAGGTGCTGAAGAAAGTGGAGCCCTTCGTCAAGCGGCCCGCGATAAAGAAATAGAAGTTTCATATAGAAAAAGAGCGGGCTTCATCGAACTGTTCAGGCCCGTATTGGATCAGGCTGTTTTCACAGATCAAGCTGCGAAGACGGCCTTTTCTGTTCCGCGAATAATCCGTGATATAATGGACCTGATAGCTTGAAATCGAACGAATACATAGAGGAGCGAGCAATCGAATGAGACAACTATCGGATACGATACTGCTGAATAACGGAGTTGCCATGCCATGCTTCGGGCTGGGTACGTATAAGGCTGCGGGCGATGAGGTGGAGCATGCCGTGACGGCGGCTCTTGAACTGGGCTACCGGGGCATTGATACGGCATCCCTGTACGGGAACGAGCATGAAGTGGGACGGGCTATCCGGTCCAGCGGTCTGCGAAGGGAAGAGTTGTTCGTCACGACCAAGGTATGGAATGACGATCAGGGCTATGACAAGGCGCTGGCCGCCTTTGAGAAGAGCCGCGAGGCGCTGGGTCTTGACGTGATTGACTTGTATCTGATTCATTGGCCCGGACTGAACAAATACAAGGAGACATGGCGTGCGCTTGAGCGGCTGTACGAGGAAGGCAGCGTCCGAGCAATCGGCGTCAGCAATTTCCAGATTCACCATTTGGAGTCGCTGATGAGAGACAGCAGCATCGTTCCGGCGGTGAACCAGGTAGAGCTGCATCCCCGTCTGAGACAGCGGCGGCTGCATGATTTCTGCTTGCTGAACAATATCCAGATTGAAGCCTGGGCGCCGCTGATGAAGGGGCAGCTGCAGGATAACGAAATACTGACATCCATTGCGGCCAAGCATGGCAAATCGGTCTCCCAGGTTATTCTCCGCTGGGAGCTGCAGCATGACATCGTGACGATTCCGAAATCCGTTACGCCTTCCCGGATTAAGGAGAACAGCGAAATCTTCGATTTCAGCCTGTCCGAGGAGGAAATGGACACCATCGACACGCTGGATACCGGAGAACGCATCGGCAGGCATCCCGACGAACTGATATTCTAAGGGCCGGTGAAACGGTCGATATTGGAAGAAAGAGGGAATAACGGG
>NZ_ASSC01000504.1 GCF_000520735.1 Paenibacillus forsythiae T98 | reverse complement strand
CGGGGGGCCAGCCGGTCAAGATCAGCGGCAGCCGCGATCTGACCTTTGCGGGAATCGCCCGGGAAGCGGCGGAACGCAAAGGCATCGGCTTGATCGGCATTATCGACAGCCATTCTCCTGCCGTCCAGCAGGATATTATGCACTGTCTTCATAATGGAGAAATGACGGAGGCCGAAGGCGGCGGCATCGCGTATAGGGGAACGGCAATCGTGCTTGGGACGGAGATTGAAATCCGCGAGCCCGGGCGCAAGGAATGCCATGTGCTGGCCTTCCTGCCGGATCTTGAGGCGATGAGCGAGTTCAGCCGCTGGATGGGGCGCCATATGAAGAACGTTAACTTAAGCTCCCAGCGCATCTATGTTCCCTCCCGGGAGCTTCAGGACGAGATCTGCGGGCGCGGCGGGATATTGATA
>NZ_ASSC01000503.1 GCF_000520735.1 Paenibacillus forsythiae T98 | reverse complement strand
TTCCCCCTTCTGCTTCGGGCGGCGGTTGTGGTATGATGGGGTAGTCCACCCTTTAAGTGGAACACCCCTTACGGAAGTCGAGATGAAATTCATGAGCGTAGCGGAATATAATACGGTCGATATGACCGAAGTGCTGACGAACGCCTATGAATTGGGCGATTTGATTAATCAATCCGCAGAAGTGGCGGATTATTTATACTGGAAGGGGCGGGTTGCCGCCAATTCCGATATCCAGAGCTTGATCCGAAAGCTTCATAGCAAGAAGGAACTGTTCGAGGAGACCCAGCGTTTCGGCCATTTCCATCCGAACTAC
>NZ_ASSC01000502.1 GCF_000520735.1 Paenibacillus forsythiae T98 | reverse complement strand
ATTATCATTTTTCCGTTTTTGTGGGTGCTGCTTGCGTCATTGAAGGCCCCCCTGTATTTATACGGAGAGTATGCTTTCAGCATTAAGGTCCCGGCGTATACGCTGGAGAATTACATTTCCGTGTTTACGAACCATCCGTTCGGCAGATATCTGCTGAACAGCTTTGCGGTTGGTGTGCTGACGATGTTTCTTTCGATAAGCGTTGCGGCCTTTGCATCGTATGCGGTGGCGAGACTGCATTTTTTTGGAAAAACCTTTTTTCTCGGCATTCTGCTTGCCGTATCCATGCTGCCGCAAATCGCCACATTGTCGCCGCTGTTTCTGTTTATGCAATCCGCCGGACTTCGCAATACGTACGCGGGGCTGGTCATTCCCTATACCACCTACGCTCTGCCGATTGCGATCTGGTATATGACCACATTTTTCAAGCAAATTCCGATTGAGCTGGAGGAGGCAGCCAAGGTGGATGGCGCTTCTCTGCTGGGCATTTTTGGCCGGGTGCTGCTGCCGCTGGTATCCCCCGGGCTGTTCACGACGGCGATTATCGTGTTCGTGGACGCGTGGCATGAGTTCCTGTTCGCGCTGACGATCAATACGAAGCAGTCGATGATGACGGTGCCTGTCGGCATTGCCATGTTCCAGGGGGAGTTTACGTTTCCGTGGGGCGAAATATCGGCGGCGACCGTGACGGTGACCGTTCCTGTTGTGCTGCTCGTACTGCTGTTCCAGCGGCGGATTATCGCGGGCCTGACGTCGGGAGCGGTGAAGCAATAATGTGTTACATGAGGAGGATATTATAATGAAGCGTAAAAATATTTTGCTGATGACCTCGCATGACACCGGCCGGTATTTGGGCTGCTACGGGCAGTCGGTCGAGACGCCGGCGATTGACGCTTTGGCCGAGGAAGGGGTGCGCTTCAGCAATTATTTCTGCCCGGCGCCGCA
>NZ_ASSC01000501.1 GCF_000520735.1 Paenibacillus forsythiae T98 | reverse complement strand
GCGGCCCCTGCCGGTCCATCGTTCCCGCAAGAGCCAGGCGCAGGGACAGATACAGCTGCTCGGCTGTTCCCCTGCTCAGCAGCCCGCTGTCCAGCAGGCCCGCCTCCCGGTGTTCCGCTTTCAGCTCTTTCTTCCCCAGCGTCATGACGACCCGTCGGTACTCTCCTCCCGTCAACCGCTCGAAATACGAGGAAGCCAAGGCCAGAACCTGCGGCTGCTTCTCACGCTCGTAAACGCGTCTCGTCCGGCCGATCAATTCCGCAGCGAGCGCGGAAACGGCGTATTGCTCCGCAATCCCCCGCAGCGCCGCCCTCTGCTCCTCCAGCTGCTGCAGTGTGCTATCTTCCCGGCAGAGCGACTTCAGGTTCTCTCTCTCCTGCAGCAGCCTGCCCCGAAGCTGAAGCAGCGCGCTTCTTCGCTCCTCCAGTCCGGTCCTCTCCATGTCCTCCCGTTTCCTCTCTTCTTCCAGCGCATAAGCGTCTTTAGCCGTCAGCAGTTCCAGAAGGCCCTGTCTTTCCTCTCCATCCCTGCCTCCGAACATCGCCAGCTCCCAGTGCCGGACGGACCGCTCCAGCTCCCGGCGCCGGGACACAGCCGCGGCCCGGCGCAGCAGGTCTTCTCCGTCTCCCGCCCCGCCTTCGCGCAGCAGATTGCCGCAAATTTGCCGAAGCGCTTCCAGCTCCCGTTCATGCTCTTCCAGCTCCTCCATCGCCACGCGAAGCCGGGACATCAGGTCGTTCCGGCGAAGAAGCGCCGTCTTAAGCGTCTCCCATGCCGCAGCTCTTTCCC
>NZ_ASSC01000500.1 GCF_000520735.1 Paenibacillus forsythiae T98 | reverse complement strand
AGCTGCTTCTGGATTCTCCCATAATAAATAGAGCCGCCCAAAATAACGGTATCGTATTCGTCCAGGGATGGCGGACAGGTATGCATCAGATTGACGGTCTCCGTCCCCTTCCCCATCCGCGATTGCAGTGCCAGGGCCGCCTGTTCGGCGCAGCCATGCCTTGAAGCATAGAGAATAATGGCTTTCATGGGCTTTCTCCCTCTCTGCGTACATTTTTCAACATAACGGCCATACAGCAGATCATACCGATATTAAAAGCCGGAAAAAGAACCATTTCCACCGGAGATACATGTACCCCCGCCCGGATCATTGCCGCCAGCATAGCCGAAATGGAGGTTAGCAGAGTCATCGTCTTCACGATGACAACCGACGCGAGCAGATAGCCAAGCGGTTTACGGCGAATAAGCATCACCCCGGCCATGACGGAAACCGGAACGAGAATCCCCAGATCCATCGCCTGAATGACCATGGTGCTGTAATGCTCCAAGCCTTGCGGCGGCGCGCCCGAGGCAAGCGAGCCCGCTATTTTGCCCAGCCAGAGCATCGCCACGGCAAAAGCTATAAACAGCAGGTAAGCACCGATCACTCTCACCGGAAGCCCCGGCTTGAAGCGCCCGGAAACGAGGCTGTAATCGAAAGAGGCCATCGTCAGGATGAAGGCAAAGAGACTCAGCGACATCAGTGCCACGTAGACGAGAAACAAGGCATTGTAGGACAGAAAGGAGTAGGACATATACGTGTACAAAAAATAGCCCAGCGTCCCGACCAGCAGCAGTCTTCCCCTGAAGCTTCCCTTGATCGCCAGCGCCGCTGAAACCGCAAGCAGCGGGATGCCTAGAAATAAGGTCACGCCGTCCTGGCCTCTCGCCTGCGCAGCCATCGACACCGAGTCGTACCGGTACAAGCCGCTGCCATCAATGGCCACCTGCTCTCCCCTTACAGAAGTGAACATATGCTTGCCTGTCCCCCCGACGGAAAAAAGCCCGTATCCTGCCGCAACTGCCGCCAGCACGATAATCAGTCCGGATAAAAACAATACAATTTTTCCATTTTTCATCGGCTTCGCTAACGCCTCCGCCCGTTATTCTAAATGTTTAATCATAATCAGCGTCGTCTCAAGATAATGGCGGATTAACCGTTCTTTCTGTGCTGCGGGAAGGTCCTTCTCCACTGTCAGGCGCAGGATCAGCCCGAACGCTCCGCTCCATATGACCTGAGCCGTAAGCTCCAGTTCATCGTCTTGCTTCTCTTTCAAGCGATCAAAGCTTCGAAGCAGCCGGATGAGCAGCGCGAGCGCCTCTCTCTGCGACGCGGCCCCGCTGAACAGCACGGCGGTATGGGAAAGAACGGAAGGCGATTCGTTCAGCATAATATCCCGGTAACGGACGCCGTCTGCCAGCGAAGTCTCAATAAAACGGCGCATCGTCTGCGCGAATATGGCCTCCGGCTGTGATTCCATAGCGCTGACAGCATCCAGACCCGAAACCATCTCCAGATAGCCTTGCCGCAGCAGCTGCTCAATAATGGCCTCCTTCCCCGCAAAATAGTGATAAATAATGCCCGGCGAATATTCGATGCGCTCCGCAATCTTCCGGATAGACAGGCGCTTAAGCCCTTCTTCCGCCACAATAAGACCCGCCGCATCCAGAATCGCCTGCCGCATCTCATCCCGCTCGCGCTCCTGCCGCTCATAGCGGTTCGTCATGGCCGAGACTCCCTTCAATTATTGATTAAACACTGTTCAATGTATTAAACAATGTTCAGTATAGGTCTTGCCTGCGCTGCTGTCAATGAGCTTTTGCCGCCTTAATTGACGAATCCTCATGCAGAATTCCGTCTGCTGAACGCAAAAAAGCAACCCGGTTAAAACCAGATTGCTGTCCGCCCCCGCCTGTTTATTTTTTGACCTTGCCCGCGTTCAGCGTGCTGAAATATTGGCTCGGGTTGCCCTGTCGCGAATTGAATTTTTCCTCGAATGCGCCGTTCGTATATTCACCGATCACTCGATGCCAGAAGCTGCGGGCAGGCGAGTTCGCGCGGATCTGGGACACCTTCCAATCGCCGGGAAACATATCGAACAATAAATGCGCCGCCCACGTGCCGACACCGCTGCGGCGGTACTTGGGCATCACAAAAAACTCCGTCATGTAAAACTGTCCTTCGCTGCTTCGCAGCAGGCGGTCAACGAGCGCAAAGCCTGCCGGATGATTGTCGCAGGTGATCAGATACGCATATTTGTTATGGCCGCTGTTCCAGTAGGCTTCCAGGCCCGGATACGCAGGGTACGCGCCGTCCCGGTCCACATCCAGATCCAGGTATCGTGTGAAGTCATATAGATAGAACTGCATCAGTCTGCTGATAATCTGCTTTCGTTCGGCAGGGACCAGCTCGAGTCCAAGTTCCAAGAGATTCACCTCTGCATGTCTCTTTTTTTCTATTCTTCCACATGATATAACTTTGAACCCAGCGGAGCAAGGCGGAGCGCCAAAAGAAAATCCGTCCGGAACATGATAAAATAACAAGCAGAACGAACAATCTGTGAATAAAGGTGACCGCATGAGCATTCAAAAACAGAGCGACCGAAAACATTTGGAGCAAAAGCTGCCGTCGATGCCCTGGTTCGTACAGCAATTCATCGATTACAAGCTGCCGGACCTCTCCCCCTCCACCCTGCTGGAATACGTCCGGGACTATGAGTCCTTCTTTGGCTGGCTGCGCGCGGAAGGGCTGTCGGAGGCCAATAGCAACGCAGAGATCACACTGCTGGATCTGGAGACGCTTCACATGGACAGTATTGTCGGCTACCGGCTGCACCTGACCACCCGAACGGAAAGCACGAATTCGAAAATCACCGTTTCCAGGAAGCTGTCCGCCCTCCGCTCCTTGTTCCACTACCTCAGCCAAATCGCCGAAGACGAGAACTTCTATCCCTTGCTGAAGCGCAACATCATGGCCAAGGTGGAGATCAAGCGAATTCACAAGCCGAAGGACACCGCCGCCAGGCTGAAAGGAAAGATACTGGAGGAGGAGGAGCTGCTCGAATTTGTCGGCTATATCCTTGAGGGCTACGGGCGCGACGTCGAGGGCAACAAGCAGGCTTATTACGCCTTTCAGTTAAACCGCGAGCGGGATGCCTGCATTGCCGGCCTGATCCTCAACTCGGGGCTGCGGGTATCGGAAATCGTCAACTTGAATATGGATGATCTCGATTTGAACAACAAGCTGCTGTATGTGTACCGCAAAGGCCATAACGATGAAACCTTCAAGACGCCTGTGTACTTCCGCGAGCAGGCCAAGGATGATCTGCAGCTGTATCTGGGCCTTCGCCAGGCCCGGTACAAGACCCCCAGGAAGGAAAAAGCGCTGTTCGTCGCCAGGCCCAACGGGAGCCAGGAAGGCAAGCGCATGACCAAACGCGCGATCCAGGCCATGATTATCAAGTACGCCAAGCGGTTCGGCAAGCCCTACTTGACCGTTCACAAGCTGCGGCATTCTTTCGCAACCGACTATTATTTGCAGAACGACATTTACAAGACGAAGGAGCAGCTCGGACACGCCTCCACCGAGACGACCGAGGTGTATGCCCATCTGACCGACAAGACGATGTCCGATGCCATTGAGCGTCGGCTTGAATCATGATCTGATCGGCGGCTTCGCCGCATCCGGACGGGGATGCGCGAAAGCCGCCTTTTTCCGCCTGGTTAACACGGCAGATGCAGCAGATATGGGGATGTCTATTATGAATTTTTCATATATTGAAATTTTGAAAAAAGGATCGTTCCCGCCATAAATATTCGGCCAGTTCGGACGTATCATCGATTCCAAACTGGCGCTGCCCGGCGGCAAGGCGTTCCGCTACAGGTCCTCGCTGGTCCTCCCAGACAGCAGCCGCCGCTACTCCGCGCAGCCGGGAAAGCAGCTCCAAATCCGCTTCGTTCCGTATCAGCACGATCTTGGGACAGGGCTCTTCCTTGAACCCTTCCACAAGCACATAGTCATACTGGGCAAAACCGTCTATCAATTCAGCCAGCTCTCTGCTCCTGGCTTCATAAATAAAGGACTGATCCTTCCCCGTGATGGCAACCGCCCCTGCCCCAGCTTCCCGCTGCTTCCACGTATCGGTTCCCGGATGGTCGGTCTCAAAGCCATGGACATCATGCTTAATGAAGGCTACACTGCATCCCCTGGCCCGCAGCAGCGGAATCAATTCGCTGATCAGCGTCGTTTTGCCGCTGTTCTTGTATCCGACGAACTGGCAGACCGCCGGACGGACGGAGGATGGCCCTCTCCTGCCTGCGCCATGACCCCGGAAGCCCTTTCGGGAGCCGGGCGCAGGCAGACTCGTGGGCCTCGCGGCTTGTCCAGACCGCCGGAACGTACCGGAAGAGGCCAGTCCCTTGCGGCCGAAGGCCCGTCTCATAGCAGCTTGATCGCCCGGACCTTCGCCCCGGCGGCCAGCCCCCGTTCTTCCGGAGGCACGATGATGAGACAATCGCTGTCCTTGATCGTGACCATAACGGAGGAGGCGTCAATTGCGGCAGGATAGGCATAGACGCTTCCGTCCCGCAGCTCAAGGCGGGCCCGCACAAAGCGGGTGAAATTGTTGATTTTGGGATAATCCACGCCAAGGATCACCGTCCACTCCGGAAGGAACAGCTCCGCTGCTCCCTGCATGGAAGCGATGGCCGGACGAGCGAACAGCTGGAAGCCGACATAGCAGGCGCCGGGATTGCCGGAGAGCGCAAGCAGCACCTTGCCGCCCCGGACCGCAGCCGTCGTGACACTGCCCGGCCGCATGGCGATTTTGTTAAACAGCATGTCCCCCGCTTCTTCGCGAACCAGATCGCCCATAATATCGTAATCGCCGACCGACACCCCTCCGGTTGTAATCACCAGGTCGCAAGTCTCCAGCGCCGTCTGCAACTTGCTTCGGGCAAGGTCAAGCACGTCT
>NZ_ASSC01000499.1 GCF_000520735.1 Paenibacillus forsythiae T98 | reverse complement strand
TCGAATTCATCGATACCATCCAGAAAACTGCCGTGCCGACAAATCTCCACACTCTCCTGCAATAGTTGATCCGAAAGATCCCAGCGGGTAACCTCCTGTACTAAATCTGTACCGTTGGCCAGATGAGTCCATAACTCGTCCACTGAGCGCGACCTCGCAAAGCGTCCGCTCATACCAACAATTGCGACCGGCTCGTTCAGAAATGACGAAGATGATTTATCAACCGTTATTCCGTCCGCCACTGCTAGGTCCGTTTGTCCAAACTGCAGATCATAGGGTATACCGACAACTACTTTCCCTATATTCTTCCTCTCCTCCAAACAACGGTAAGCTCCCCGGATTTCTGTGAACGGTATGGTGCGGTAAACAGTGGGGCGAACAACTCCTTGTTCCACAAATTCAAGCATTTTATCCACATATTCTTTAATCGTATCCGGATTTTCGGTCGTCAACTTTCTGGAATTAATGCTGTAAAAGCTTTGATTATCGCTTAATACGGATAAATCAATAGTTTTTGCCGACTTCAGCGCGGTTACTGCCAGCTCGATGTATCTTCCTCCCGGAGCCAGACAATTCATGCCCTTCTGAATGGCATCCCCAGGCAGCGTATTGATGATTACATGTACGCCCCTTCCATTCGTAAGCCGCATAATCTCTTGTTCAAAGTCGGCTTCCAGATAATTTATCCCAAAAGCAACCCCCTGTTCCTGCAGGTAATCCAGCTTTTCGCTTGATCCCGCTGTCGCATAAATCTCCGCGCCGTAATGCCGGGCAAGTTGCACCGCGGCAAGACCAAGTCCGCCCGCTGCCGATTGAATCAATATGCTCTCGCCCTTTTTCAATCTTGCTTTGCGGAATGCGTTCATTAAGGCAATGGCGGTCGAAGGCAGTGTACAAGCTTCTTCGAATGACAAGTTCCGGGGCTTCCGGAACACTCGTTCAACCTTGCATGCAATCATGTTCGCCTGCCCGCCGAAATCCGAATCCATAGCCGCGATCACTTCATCACCGCGTTTTACCGTTGTAACGGCTTTGCCGGTTTCTGTTACAATACCGCTTGCTTCGAAACCGGGAGTGAACGGATACGCAGGCATGGTCGGATACAGTCCCCGGACACACAGCAAATCTCCGAAATTTAAAGAGAATGCCCGAACAGATATGCGCACCTCATCTTCAGCCAGATCAGGCACAATAGATTCAACGATCCGCAGGTCTTCAACACCTTCAGGCCTATCGATAACAACCCTGTAATAGCCTGTCCTTTTCTCTATGGAGAACGGAGTCGTGTTTATTTCATCCCGTTTCTGAGGCCGGGTGGCAACCTCACGGGTTTGTTTCTTCCAAATAGGCGAGGGAGCTTGCTCCGCTCCCAAAACGGGATTGTCTTCGGTTCCGGTGTCCCGTTCTTCGGTAGGCCGCTGCTCTTGAAGCTGGGCCACCAAAACGGGCTTGTATTCCCGAATGATATAGGATGCCAATTGATCGACGTTATTGTAATCAAATACGACGGTCGTTTGCATGGCGATTCCGATTGCTTTGTTAATCCGGTTGACGAGGTT
>NZ_ASSC01000498.1 GCF_000520735.1 Paenibacillus forsythiae T98 | reverse complement strand
GGCTGCCGCAGGAGCCAGCGCATCATAGATGATGCTGCCTTCCCTTTTGTCCAATTCCTCCGGCACACGCTCCAGCATCCGTTCCAGAATCCCTTCAAAGGTCTGGTCAGCCATTGGCATTCAACTCCTTTCTGATCCGGATATCGCCGTAGCGCGACCTAACCTTAATATCAATTGACACATTCTCCCCGTTAAACGAAACCTCCGGCTGATCCACTCCCTCAATCCGGTCGTCCTGCAGCAGCGCTTCCGTTACAACCCGCCGAATCTCCGGTCCGGCCAGCAGCCGATCCTGACCCAGCACCAGATTCCACTCGGTCCCATAATTGGAGCTGTAAACAAGATGTTCATACCGGAGCGTGCGCAGCGCCTTATCCACCGCCTGCTTCAGCGCATCCAGACCGTCCACATAGCCGTTAATCCGCCCCGTTCTCCAGTCAATGCCGTAGGTCAAGCCCGGGGCTTCACCCGTTTCCCCTTCCGTCTGTACAGCAATGTAACCGGACTGTCCTGCTTCGGGAATCATGACGGCTTCACCAGCCTGTCCAGTACGACATAGCTCCGGCCGCCCTGCATACGCAAGAGCAGAACACGGTCGCCCGCTTCAAGCCCCCGCCGCAGCACGACCTCCCCGCCGTCCAGAAGAAGCTTGCTCTCCATTACCGATTCGGGCAGAACGAGCGCGCTGCCGGGCAGACTAAATTTCTGATCAATCTGAATTTGCAGCGGCGCTCCCTCCACTACCGTTCCATAAAAAAAAGCCACCGGATTGCTGCTGTCCACCGCTCCGAGGCTCGCCTTTTTAATAATATCCAACACCGGTTACACCACCTTAATATCAAGAGACATCGTATGCTCTCCCCCCGACAAATTGTGGGTGCACTGGTCGACCAGAAACAGCTGCGGCTCAAGCTCATCCAGCAGCACATAAATGAAGCTGCCCGCGCGCACGCGCAAATCGCCGATAGCCTGCACCGAAAGACTGATCTTCTCCCGGTTATGCAGCTTCAGCAGCTGCTCCGCCTTCTCCCGGATTTGCGCCGCGTTCGCATTGTCGTCCGCCTTCTGGGACAAGTGCAATATCCCCCACCTTCTGACATTCTCCTTGTCGCTTGCCGGATAGAAATCGCGCTTCCCTGTCTCTTCATTGTTTTTATACAAAATAATTGTGTTATAGGTCTCGTCATCAATGCTCGTTTTGAGCGAATAGTCATAAAGCAGGCTGCCCGCTCCGAGCGCGACATGCAGCAGCATGGATTCCGGACCGCGCAGCGTAAGCTTGCCAAAATCATCGTAAAAAGCTAGCAGCCTGCCTTTCTGCCGAAGCTCGGCTTCGATCGCGCCCATAATAATATCCAGCAGCTTCTTATCGTCTTCGATCAGCGACGGCTGAACATA
This sequence comes from Paenibacillus forsythiae T98, assembly GCF_000520735.1. GTDB lineage: Bacteria > Bacillota > Bacilli > Paenibacillales > Paenibacillaceae > Paenibacillus_AQ > Paenibacillus_AQ forsythiae. The sequence continues at coordinate 2,016 of NZ_ASSC01000498.1, read as the reverse complement.
CTCCGTCTTCTCCAGCAGCCCGGTCTTAAGTCCGTAATCGGCGGCGATTTTGCGTATGACATCAGTTGCCGTAATGTTCTCAAGGGCGTAGCTGCCGCTTCCGAGCAAATAGCGGATCTGATCGTAAGCCGTCAGCTTGAGCTGCCGGTCCTGGCCGGTCTCCAGACTGAACACAAACCCGTAAAACACATCAATTCCAGCCTTGCGGAACTGCACAATATCGCCGTTGGCGATTGCAAACTTCGGATGCTGGTAAATCCCCCCGTTCAGCAGCGTGAATTCCAGTGTAGAAGGCTTCCCGGAGCGGGACGTTTTCCAGGACATGTCCGAGACGATCCCGGCTATATCCCATATCCGGCCTTCCTTGTTCTTGACCAGCAGTTCCATTGCTTCCTCCTCTCCTGCCGATAAAAAAAGCGGGGCCAACGTCAAGGCAGCTTGATCGTCTTGCCGACCGGAAGCTTTCTCAGCTCACTGTCAGGAATCGCATTTAGCTTCTGGATTTCTTTCCACCTGCTGCCGTCGCCCAGCACTTTTTGTGCGATTTTCCACAGAGTATCGCCCGCCTTCAGCTTATAGACAGCCGGAGCCTTTCGGTCGCTTGCCCGCTGCTGCTGCGTCTTGGCCGCTCCCTTCATGACTTTTACCGGGGCCGCCTGGTAGAACACATACTTTTTCAGCGATAGCGAATATTCGATGTCTCCCGAAGTACCGGCGGCTAGCTTCCAGTTGAAGCTCTCAATGCTCATGGCCATGCTCAGGGCAAAATCATGGGTTTGAGCCGAACCCTCCAACTCCAGACCGGAAAAAATAAAGCGGATCGGCCGGCGGCTCGTCATCCATTTTTTGATCATCTCCACATATTCAAAAGGTTGGAGCAAGCGGTCCTTCCCTGTCTCCGGCACGAGGACGAAAGGGTAGCGCTGCGCCGGAAAGATGCTTTCCAGCGTAATCTCGGTCAGCTTGGGATAGGAAATGGCGTTGACTTCACCCAGATCAATAATGGTATAGCTCTTGCCTTCACCCGCTTCCTTGATTTCCAGCGTCTCGGGATTGACCGGCAGACGGAAGATATCCTCCATATTGTTGTAGCAGAGAAAAAAGCCGTACTCCTGATGCGTATTCATGTGTACACCCCCTGCGCGGTCGACACAAATTCCTCGCTCAACCTTTGATTGATTTTGTTGATAATCGAGTCGATATCTCCGGCGTTATTAATATTTCCGGTTGTTACCTGCACCGTAGGCGTCAGTTCGACAAAATTTTGAATGGCCTGGATTTCGGCCAGCTCGCGCAGCATAGCCAGATCGTCGCTGGAAATATCCACGGTTCCTTTAACGGAACCCACCTCTCCAACACGGGCGACGTTGTTGATGTTGCCCGGATTGTTGATGTTGCCCAGATTGTTCATATTGCCCTGCCCCGGATTTTGAAGCATCTTCTGCTGCTTCTGGGTTTTGGTATCATCTTTTAATGCCTTTACCTTGGTGCTGAATTTGTTCACCATATCTTTTCCTACCTGGCCGTACTGCTTGGCAGCAATGGAAGGATCGACAAAAGTCTTCTTCTCGCTGTTGATAACCGGCTTGTCGCTTACCGGCTCCGGTATCATCTTCCGCACGTTATCAACCATGCCGCTGAACACATGCGGGTCTTCCGTGTCAAGCAGATTGACCTTTATATTGGCCAGCTTTTCAAATCCGGGAATATTGCTCAGGAAATCCGTTATGGCCTTGAATTTGGTTAGTGCCTTGTCCACCGCCCAAACGATCGCCTCCACAAACCCGCCGGCAAAGTTCTCCACACCCAGCGCCATTTGATAAATGAAGTTCAGAACGTTCATCGCCAGATCATAGAATAATTTCTTCACGGCAAAGACGGGATCAATGAACAGATTACGCAAGAAGTCCGCATAAATAATGAAGGTGTTATACAGACCAATGACAATGTTCTCAATAAAACCCTTCAGCCAGCCGAAGCCCGTTGCAATGGCGACAACAACATCTCCTACAGTGA
>NZ_ASSC01000497.1 GCF_000520735.1 Paenibacillus forsythiae T98 | reverse complement strand
ATTTCCATATGGCCTCCTTAACCATCGTTTAATAATATACATTGCATTACGAGGTAGTTGGGAAGTAAAGGGCCTGTTACCAAGCCCCACTGATTTAGAGTAAAACTCTGTTTTCCAATATATTTTTCGAGTTTATTGTGGATGCTGATTTTGACAGGTCTCCCGTCTGAATACTCAAGCGTCTTCCCCTTCCCGCGTTCTGATGTCGTTAAGTCTGATTTTGTAAGACTCCCCCCACGCTTTCATAGCTACGATGATCGGCTCAAGCGTCCTTCCAAAATCGGTGAGGGAATACTCCACCTTTGGGGGGACTTCTTTGTAAACTTCTCTGTGCACGACGCCGTCCCGTTCAAGCTCTCGCAGCTGCAAGGTGAGCATAAACTGCGTAATTCCCGGATTGAGGCGCCGGAATTCATTAAATCGTTTCGTTCCGCCAATGAGCTGATAGAGAATGATCCCTTTCCACTTCCCGCCGATGACATCCAGAGTCGTTTCCACAGGACAGCATTCCAGGTTTGGCTTAGTCCCGTATTTGTTCCTCCGATCGCCCATTCCGCGTCCTCCTCCAAAGGTATGATTTTTAATACTATATAATAAAAATATGCGTACTTATTTAATGTAAGTATACATTATATAATTCGAATGTACGATATACCAAGTTGAAAGGAAGGAAGAAATGATCAATCCCCCAAAAATGAAAGCCGTCGGCGCTTATCGATATCTCCCTTTATCCGATCCGGAAAGCCTTGTTGATCTGTATATAGAAAAGCCGGTGCCTACCGGCCGCGATCTGCTCGTTGAAGTAAAAGCAATCTCTGTCAACCCTGCCGACTTGAGTGTCCGCGAGAACCACAATTATGAAGGAGAATCGCCCAAAATTTTGGGCTGGGATGTAGCTGGAATCGTGGAACAGGTTGGACCGGAATGCCAGTTGTTTAAACCGGGAGACGAGATATTTTATGCAGGCAGTGTGGCTCGTTCAGGCGGCAATAGTGAATTTCACCTGGTTGATGAACGAATTGCGGGAAACAAGCCGAAGAGTCTGGATTTTGCGCAAGCAGCCGCTCTGCCGCTGACCTCGATTACGGCCTGGGAGGGCTTATTTGACCGTTTGGGAATCAGTCATAACGTAGAGGAAAGCCAGAGCATACTCATCATCGGTGCGGCGGGAGGGGTGGGATCGATAGCTACTCAACTCGCCAAATTAGCAGGTCTAACTGTCATTGGCACCGCTTCACGTCCGGAATCCATACAGTGGACCAAAGATCACGGCGCAGATTTTACAATCGACCACAATAGCCCTTTTGCTCCCCAGCTTAAAGAAATTGGATTTGAGACCGTGGATTATATATTTTGCTTAAATGATACGGTACAGCATTTTGCGAATATGGCGGACGTCATCGCTCCTCAAGGCAAGATTTGCTCAATCGTTCCGGTAAACAAGTCCGCCTGGTCGGGAAGCCTGGAGATGGATCTGCTTTTTTCTAAAAGTGTCACGCTTGTGTGGGAGCTTATGTTTACGCGGTCCATGTACCAAACCAGAGATATGATCAAGCAACATGATATGCTGAATCAACTGGCTGAGTTAATCGATAAGGGGAAATTGAAAACGACTCTGACCGAACGCCTGGAACCCATTAATGCGGCAAACCTGCGTCTAGCGCATGAAAAACTGGAGACAGGAAGAGCAATTGGAAAGATTGTATTGGAGAATTTCTAATCAGCTGTTCATTCGTAAAAATGACCGGGCAAGCAGCTGCTTGCTCGGTCGTTTGGTTAATGGCTAAACCAT
>NZ_ASSC01000496.1 GCF_000520735.1 Paenibacillus forsythiae T98 | reverse complement strand
CGGCGGCCCGGTCCGCCTCCGCCTGCGTGATTTCGCCCATCTCCGCCATGGAGGAGAGAATGATCTTTTGCCGCTTTTTGGCGTTGTCCGGATGAGTATACGGCGAATAATATGTCGGCCCTTTCGGGATGCCTGCCAGGAGCGCGCTTTCCGCGAGGTCCAGCGAAGCGGCGGATTTGCCGAAGTACATCCGGGAGGCCGCCTCGATGCCGTATGCGCCGTGGCCGTAATAAATCTCATTGAGGTACATCCGCAATATTTCGTCCTTGCTGTACTTCATTTCCAGCTGCATCGTGTAAACCGCTTCCTTCACCTTGCGGGTCCATGTTTTCTCATGGGAAAGATACAGGTTGCGGGCGAGCTGCTGGGTCAGCGTACTGGCGCCTTGGGCGCGGCTGCCATTCTCCAGATTGACCAGCACCGCCCGGCCCATGCTCTTGAGATTAAAGCCCGTATGCTCGTAGAATTTACGGTCTTCCACCGCCAGCGTCGCCTGAATCAGCAGAGGAGAGATGTCCTTTAGTCCCACCGGATCATGGCTGCGCCCGTCAGCCGAGAAGACGGCAATCACGTTTCCGCGGGAGTCTATCAGCCGGGAACGGGCATCCTCGGGAATCGGCGGCAGATCCTTCCGGTATAAATAGCCGAGCAGCGCGCCAACGCAGATGAGCAGCAGGAGCGCAAGGCCCGTCAGCGCCAGCAGGAACCTGCGCCAGCGGCTTTTTTTCCGTACCGGCTTGTCAGAGGATTGTAGCGGCATGACACCATGCTCCTTTTATAGAGATTGAGTTCTTCTTCTCATTATGGGGAAGGAAGAGTCCGGATATTCAGGAAAGGAGCGGAATAGGGGTAATAAAAGATAAAGCCCGGCAAGGGCAACACATCACGGAGGTGCGAACATGAGCTTGGTAAGAAGAATTGGCCGAAAAATAGTACGCATAAAAGTGCTGCTGTGCCTCTTCGCGGCAATACTGGCGGTACCCGGGTGGAGTGCGGAAGGAGCACCGGCTTTGGCCGCTTCCGCTCCCGTATGCGGGAGGGGCGATCACGGGCTGCTGAAGGGGCTTCAGGAGAAGCGCATGAACGCTGACGGTTCATCCCTTTCCTTTAACGATATCCAGTTTCTTGGCGCAGCAATCGGCCGGGCGGCCGGGAACGGCTTCATGATCGGCACTTCGGATGCCGGCTGCACATTCCAGACGATTTATGAAGGGCAGTGGTCATTTCGGGACATTGACTTTCCGGATAACGTATACGGCTGGGCGCTTGCGTCCGTTCAGGAAGGACAGCTGGTTTATTTGATCCGGACGACAGATGGCGGCTCGCATTGGAAGCGGCTGTCGGCCGGGCCTGTATCCTTCAGGAAGATTCAGTTTACGGACCGGAGACACGGCTTTGCGTATGACTGGGCATTCGCCTATTACACGGCGGACGGAGGGGCGAGCTGGAGCAAAATCCCGACGCCGTCCAACACCCGCGGCGCCG
>NZ_ASSC01000495.1 GCF_000520735.1 Paenibacillus forsythiae T98 | reverse complement strand
GGCCAAGCGGCGGGGCGTCGATTTCCGGGACGCCGCCCTTTACCGGATTACACCCGGCGAGCCCGCCGCTTGCTTCGCCTTTTCCCACCTGGACCGGGAGGAGCTGACCGAGGGGATGCGGCGGCTGGCGCTGGCCTGGAGCGATGTGCAAAATGATACGTGAAAAGGTATGATAGGATAAGCTACTGAATGATGAAGGAGGGATAAAGGATGCTGCATGCATCGCCGTCTGCTTTTGTCATACTTCCCGCCTTGGCCAAGATCGTCTGCGAGCCGGGATGGATATGGCATAAGAGGGAGACGCCGCTGCCCAATTACGATCTGTTCTACATCTGGAGCGGGGAAGGCACCGTTGTGCGCAACGGCACAGCCTATGAAGTCGGGAAAGGGAGCTGCTTCCTGTTTCGGCCCGGCGATCATACGAGCGCGTCGCATAACCCGCAGAAGCCGCTTGTGCTTACATATATCCATTTTGACATAAGGGGGCCTGTCACCGATATTCCCGAGCCTTACCGCAAGCTGACGGAGACGGTGGAATTCGAGCATTTGCTTGCCCGATACGTCCGGCTGTTCCTGGTCAAGACCTTCGCCGCGGAGGAAGAGGGTCAGCTGATTCTCAAGCAGATTATGATCAACCTGCTGCGGGAAGACCGGGTCAAGCCGGTGGAGCGCAGCGTCAGCAACCAACTGGTGGAGGTCATTCACGAGGTTGCCAATTATATCAGCCAGCATCCCGGCGCTGTTCATCGGGTAGAGGAGCTGGCGGCCCGCGCGGGGTTGTCGCCGCGCTATTTTTCCATCAAATTCAAGGAACTGATCGGCTCCTCCGTCCAGTCTTACGTTATCCGCACCCGGATCGAGCGCGCCCAGCATTTGCTGCTGTACGCGGGAATGAATGTAACGGAGGTGGCGGATGCCCTCGGATACCGCGATATTTTCTTTTTCAGCCGCCAGTTCAAGCAGCATACGGGGAAGAGCCCCTCGGAAATTCGCTGAATCCAGACTTCAGATGGCTGACCCAAGGGACAAGGACAAGGACGTTCGAGAACGCTTGTGCCCCGGCACATGAATACGACTAACGAACCGGAGACGATTTTGGGTCTTCGGTTTTTTTATATGCCAAGCGCGTTTATAACGGCGGGAAATGGTTTTAAATAGACTATTGTGAGCATAACGGCAATGGAGTCACAGGAAAGGAGAGGGCATATGTACGAAATCGTGTTGCTGCGCCATGGAGAGAGCGAGTACAACCGGCAGAATCTATTTACCGGGTGGAGCGATCCGGATCTGACGGAGAAGGGAATACAGGAGGCCAGGGACGCGGGCAGAATGCTTAAGGAAGCCGGATATACGTTCGACCTCGCCTTCGCTTCGGTCCTCAAGCGTTCCATCAAGACGCTTCATCTGGTTCTGGAAGAGCTGGATCTGCTGTGGATTCCGGTGCAGAAATCATGGAAGCTGAACGAGCGCCATTACGGCGCGCTTCAGGGCCTTAGCAAATTGGACACGGCGGCAAAATACGGCGACGAGCAGCTGCATATCTGGCGGCGCAGCCTGTCGGTCAGACCGCCGCTTCTGGAGCAAGGCGATCCGCGCTACGCAAGAAACGACAGACGCTACCGGGAGGTGCGTCCCGGAGATATTCCCCGCGGCGAGAGCCTGGAGGATACGGTCCACCGGGTCGGCGATTTCTGGGGCAACCGGATCGTGCCGCTTGTCCGCAAGAAGGAGCGCGTGCTCATCTCGGCGCATGGCAACACGCTGCGGGCGCTGATTAAATATATGGATGATATCGACGAGGCCGAGCTGCTGAATCTCAACATCCCGACCGGCATTCCGCTCGTCTACGAGCTGGACGATGATGTGAAGCCGATCCGCCGGTTCTATCTCGGCGAGAAGGAGGAGGTGGAGGCCAAAGCCCGCGAGGTGGCGAATCAGGGGAAGGTGAGCGAATGAAGGAGGGTGGGCGATTATTTTCCTGCTGATGATCTTTGGGAAACCGGAGTATTCGATGTGGAGAACGGACCGGACCGCTAATCCTTCGTAATTAGAGCGGTCCAGTAGGGCATCCGGGCAGGAGCTAACGGGAAATTATCCCGTTATTTTTTCTGACGGGGCTTATTCTTGATGTTAGCCGGGAAAAATTCCTTCTAATTTCCGGCATGAGGTCATCTCCCGGCGCTTCTGCCCGATTTAGCTGGAGCTTTTCCCTTTAGCGCCGCTGTATCCCGATTTTGGATGAAATTAGCTCCGATTTTTCCATTTAATAATTCTTCCTTCTCTTTTCCTCGCGTCTCCGAACAACCGTCCCATACCCAAAAAACAGCCCGGCAGCCCGGCGGATTTCTATCCTGCCAAGCTGCCGGGCCGCTTCGGTTCAAATTACGGCACCCGCTTATTTGGACGGCTGCAAAAAGCCGAGCAGCTCGCCCATCTTGACCTTCGTTCCGGGCTCAAGCCCCGGCCGGGGAGTGAAGATGCCGCTCTCGGTCAGCAGCACCACCGTCGAGCCGAACTCGAAGTAGGCAAGGTCTTCGCCGATTTCCCATGCCTCCCGGCGCTCACCCGAATAGCGGATGCTGCTGACGTTCATCGCGCCCACCTTGACCACCGCAATTTCTCCGGCGCTGTGGTTGATGTAGGTGATCAGCCGTTCGTTGCGGCACAGCACGCCCTTCATATGCTTCATGCCGAACTCGTTAACGGGATAGCAGCGCCCGCGAATGTGGTCGCTCTCCGCCAACTTTCCGGTAACTGGAGAATGAATGCGGTGATAATCCGTCGGACTTAAATACAGCACGAAAAAAAAGCCTTTCTTATAAAGCTCCTGGTGGGGAGAGTGGTTGAGCAGCTCCTCCAGATTATAATCTTGACCTTTTACATTCAGAAGGGTACCCGATTCAATGTTCCCCATCGCCGTAATCAGCGCGTCGACGGGGCTTGCCAGAGCATTCGCTTCTTCCGTGACGGGCCGCATGCCCGGCTTCAGCCTCCGGCTGAAGAATTCGTTGAGGGTTGCATATTCCCGGGGGTCTTTCTCGGCCTGCGAGGCGGGAATTTGATAGGTCCGGATAAATGCCGGGATAAGAAAGCGGCTGATTCTGCTGTGGGAAAAAGCGCCCATGATGCGGGAAATCCATCTGCGCGAGGACAGCTCGGTCATCAGCCGCAGGAGTCGTTTAACCATGGCTTGTCACCCTTCCGTCATACGGCACGGTCCCGGGTCTTACAGGTCCGGGCCGCTCTGCATTATATTGACATAGAATAGAGGACAAATCAATAACGTTATCGCTCCGCTCCGCCATCCAGCAAATACCGCGCATACCCCATCGGCCGCCGGTAGCTGTCCTTCCAGATTTCGGGCAGTCCCGCCTTGATGAACCCGTACCGTTGGTCCCGTCCGTTGCATTCGATGAAAAAAAGCTGCCCGTCCCGCGTAACCCCGATGTCAAGTCCGATATCGGCCAGTCCGGGCAGCCCGCGCTCCAGACAGCGCGCGACCGCAAGGGCCAGCCCGGCGGCCGACATGCGGTAATGAGCGGCGGCGCGGGCGGGAAAGGCCTGCTCCAGCGCAAAGGAGGCCGTTGCCGCTTCTCCGCCTCTGGCAATGTTGGAGACGAAGCCGCCGGGGGGCGCCAGCTTGGCGAAGAGTCCGGTGACGACCCACTCGCCGCCCCATCCCCGCTGAACGGTGACCCGCAGGTCAAAGGGTCTTCCTCCTGCCTCCGCAAGCGGAATGCGTTCCTGGATGAGATAAGAGCTGCCATCCACACGGCGAAGCAGCGGACCGGGGAGCCTGGCGGGATGAATATGGACGGAGGCCCTTTGTCCATGATGGAGATATTCCAGCGTCCAGCTCTCCTTGTCTTTGCGTCTTAAACGCATGATCCCTTTTCCGATGCTCCCCCGGCGGGGTTTCAGAATAAGATCCGGATACTGTTCCATCATTCTTATTAATCCGCCGCTTCCGGTGTCCGTGCCCGGAAGATGGCCGACGAGCCCGGAATCCAGCGACAGCAGACGGTGGATCTCATCCTTGCCGTACCGGCTGTGCAGATTGAACACTTTCACCCCGCGTGCGGCCAGCCGCTGCGTCCCGGTATTTCCGGAAGGATAAATAGCCCGGTTATGAATGACCTCGGGAATAGGGATAACGACTCTCTTATAGCCTTGCTGACTCTTGATATAGACGGCGCTGCAGCCGGAGACGGGATCGATGTCCGCCAGCTTTAAATAGCAGGGAGTCAGGCCATATGCGTCCGCAGCCTCCTCGTAGCATGCGAGGGATTCCCAGCCCGTTCTGCCTTGGGGAACCCCCCGGTGGGCGGCGGCATTCAGCAGTATACCGACGAGTTTTTGCTCCATTCGTTTTATCCCTCCCGTGCGGTAATCCGCGTCTTGCGGCTTATTTCAAACCTCTTCAATCAGGATATGTGCATGCTCGCTTGTCAGGGTGGACGAATGAGCGAGAGGCAGTAGCCCTTTTTCGCAGACTTTCTTCATTGATGGAAGTTGTCCGCTTGACCGGGCACCATGTTCCTGGAGGATGGATCTCTTTTCTATACGCCTGATGGTTTACAAAATGGGAGAAAAGGGTGTCATTCGCCCGTTTTCCCGCATATGATGCTTAGGCGATAACACAGGGAGGGAGGGACTGCTTGTGAGCAGATCCAGAAAAAAGCTGCCGAGCAAGGCGAAGAAACGGCTGTATTTTGTGGATAATCCCAACATCAAGGAACTGAGTGTAGTGGAAGACGGGTGGCAGCAGTCTGGGAAGGGTGATGTGGTAAGTGAAGAAACGGATATCGATCTGACCTTCAAACCGGAAGACACCGTCCCCCCGGCTGTCATACCGGAAGACAGTATGGAAAAAGAGGCGCTGGCGCTGCATTCAGCGGGTGTAGCCGAAGCTGCTATAATCCCTGCCGGGGAAGAAATGGAGGCTGATTCCGACGTCGACTTGAAGCCGGAGCCGATCTCTTTGGCCGGGAAGCTGGAGAAAGAGAAGAGAAAGATCTATACCGATGACCTGTCGAACGGAGCGGTAACCGGCCCGAAAATCGCTCCGCGCAGCATTGACGGGTCGAAGCTGAAGCCGGGCATTATCGGCGCTCCCTGGCTTCAGGATTACGCGGTGCAAACCATTCATATCGCGGACAAGGCGATTACTTCGGTCAAACTCGCGCCGGAATCCGTGTCGGGCATGCATTTGGCCGAAGGCAGCGTCTCCGGCGGCAAGCTGCTGGACCACTCCATCGGCGGGGAGAAGCTGAAGGAGGGCAGCATCGGTCCGGAGAAGCTGGCCGACCGCCTGATCGACGCCAGCAAAATCGCCGAGCGGTCGATTGAAAGCCGCCATTTGAGTGAATTCGTCATCACTGCCGAGCTGTTGGAGGAAGGTGCGGTCACCGGTGACAAAATCCAGAGCGGCTCAATTGCCGGCCGCCATCTGGAGAACGGCCTTATTGACCGTTCCAAGCTGGCTGACGGTTCGGTCGGGGGCGACATCATCGAAGACGGTTCCATTTCCGGCGAAAAGCTGGAGGACGGCATCATCGAAGGCCACCATCTGGGAAACGGCATTATTGGAGCGCAGCATCTTGCGCCGGGAGCTATCAGCAGGGAACAGCTTGGGAACCGGATCATCGGCGGGGAGCAGATCCAGCTTGGCGCCGTCGGCAGCAGTCATCTGGCCGAAGGCGCCGTCAGTTCAAGGGAGCTTGGCGATGACTCCGTGCAGAGCTCGCATCTGGCGCCGGACAGCATCACCGGAGGGCATATCGCCAGCGGGGCCATTACCGGCCGCCATCTGGCAGACCGGGGCGTCACCTACGCCAAGCTGGCCGAAGGCGCCGTAGGCACGGCGCAGCTGGTGGAGCAGGCGGTCACCTCATCCAAGATTGCCGACCAGAGCGTGCTCGGGCACAAGCTGGCCGACGAGGCCGTGAGCACCCGGCATATCGCCAAGTCCGCCGTGCGCGGCCCGCAGCTTGCGCCCCAGTCCGTGGGCAACGCCCACCTCCAGCCCGAAGCGGTAAAGGAAGAACAGCTTGGAGCGGGCGCGGTGGGGCCGGGCCAGATTCAGGACAGCGCGGTGCACTCCCGGCACCTGGCGGCGGGAGCCGTCAGAGGCGGAGAGCTGGCCGGGGAAGCGGTGGGCGAAGGACATCTTCGTCCGCAGAGCGTCACCTCCTCCAAGCTCGCTGAGGGCAGCGTCGTTGCAAGCAAGCTGGCCACGGGCGCAGTCGGCGGTTCCGCGCTTGCGCCGGGTGCGGTGAGCGGCGAGCACATCGCGTTCTGTGCGGTGGGAGAGAAGCATTTCGCCGATTCCAGCGTCAGCGCCCGCGTTCTGCAGGACGCCGCAGTGGACGCCGAGCATCTGGCGGCGGGAGCGGTGGACAGCCGGCATTTGCGGAAGAACAGCGTGGCCCCCATTGCCCTTCAGCCCGGATCGGTGTCGGGGGATAAGCTGGCGGAAGGCGCGGTAAGGGATATTCATCTTGCCGCCGAAGCGGTCCAGCCTCATCATATCGCGGATCATGCC
>NZ_ASSC01000494.1 GCF_000520735.1 Paenibacillus forsythiae T98 | reverse complement strand
CTCGATTGGCGGCAAAACGGCCGCTACTAACGACCAGGGTGTCGCGTCGTTCGGAACCGATCTGATGCCGGGAACACAGACGCTCCAAATTACAGGTTACCGGGACAATGCCGCGCCGACCGTCGTGCGCTATACCGGGGCCGTCACGGTTCTGCCGAAGGAAGTGCCGGTGTCATTAGCGGTAGAAGGACCGCAGGGGACGATCTTGGAAGGCTCCATTAACGGGTCCGTCGCGCTTGAGGCGCTTCAAAGACTGGCCGATGCGGATCATATTGCGCTGGATATTACCCAATCCTCTTACGGAAGCTTTATCAGCGGCATTGGCGGAATCAGCGGCGACCTGAACAACTGGTGGTCCTTTGTGGTTCAGCGCGGGGGCGAGTGGATTTATCCTAGCGTCGGCATTGGCGACTTCGAGCTTAAAGCCTCGGACAAGGTGCTTGTCTATTACGGCGGCTACTCCACTCAGGTTGTCCATTCTTTGGAGCTTTCGCCTTCGCAGCCTCAGCCGGGGCAGGCGTTTACGGTAAAAGTTACTCAAGTTCAGTGGGTGTGGAATAACTCGACCTTCAGCTCTGATCCTGAGACTTCACCGGCTGCCGGGGCGAAGGTAAGGATTGGCGGACAGACGGCGGATACGAACGGCGAGGGCATCGCTTCCTTTAGCGGCCTCCCGGCGGGAAGCTATACAATTGAAGTGACGGGTTACCAGGCGGGTGGTGCGCCAAGCTTGGTACGGTATACGCAGCAGATGGGCATTTCCATACCGCCAGCGGTTTCGAAGGCGACGATTTCCGTTATCGGCGATGCTGCAAAAGGAACGATTCTCCCAAGCACCTCCGTTACCCTTGATACAGGGGACAGTCCGTACAGTCTGCTTCTCCGCACCCTGGGCGGCAAGGTAGCAGCAAAGCCCATTTCAGGAAGCATGTATGTCTATTCAATTGACGGTCTGGCCGAATATGACCGGGGCATCGAGAGCGGCTGGAAGTATTTCGTCAATGGAAGCGAACCGTCTGTCAGCGCTGATAAGTATGTGCTCCAAAACGGAGACGACGTGCTGTGGAAATATGTGACCTCTTCGTCGGAAGCGTTGACCGGCAGCGCTTCAGGCACTGGAGCTCCGGCAATTTCCGGTGTGGCGATTACGAGCGCCAATACGCTGCCGCTCAGTGAGGTTGGCGCGACAACCGCTGTCAGCGGCACTCCGATGACAGCGGTGCAGTCCGCCGAACTGGTCAAGACGCTGGCGTCGAACAGCGTATCCTTGACACAGCAGACGACATCCGGCGGGGCCATATTGAAGGATGCGGCCGGAGAAGTGGGGCTGCAAATTCCGGCGGGTGCGGTGGAAGGCGGCGCCGTTGTGATCGGCGTGCAGGAGCAGCCGTCGTCCCGTCCAGAGCTGGTATCCGGCTTGTACGAGTTCACGCCAAGCGGAACGAAATTTGCCAAGCCTGCGGACTTGTCCATCCGGATTCCCGTAGGGACGCGAAATCCGCATAATCTGGCGGTGGCCTGGCTGGATGAGAAGAATAACCAATGGATTCCGGTTCCTGCCGTACTGGATTTGTCAACGGGAACGATTACCGGCAAAGTGAGCCATTTTACCAAATACGCCGTAGTCGACCGCAGCAAATGGGAGGCTGCCGGAAGTGAAGTGAGAGCCGATATTTCGGCGGCGGCCAAATGGATTCTGGCTTCGGGAGAGCTTGGCGATTGGCAGGCCTTCGGCCTGGCCCGTTCCGGGCATGCGCTTCCGGCAGGCTATCTGGCGGGCGTGCTGAAGGAGGTGGCGGACAGCAAGGGCGAATTCCGCAAGGTGACCGATTACGAGCGGCTGGCGCTCTCGATCTCCACCGCCGGGGGAGACCCGCGAAACGCGGCGGGATATGACCTGATCGCCAAGATCTACAATAATGAGAACCTCACGAAGCAGGGCAGCAATGGGCCGATCTTTGCGCTGCTGGCGCTGGACAGCGGGAACTACTCCGTTCCGGCGAATGCGGCATGGACCAAGGCCAAGCTGGTGCGGTGGCTACTGGATATACAGAGCAAGGATGGCGGGTTCCCGCTGAGCGAAGGCGGC
>NZ_ASSC01000493.1 GCF_000520735.1 Paenibacillus forsythiae T98 | reverse complement strand
TGCAGCAGGCGGAAGAGAGCGGATGGCCGGCGGGCGACAAGCAGAGGGCGGCCAGTCTGGGACGCATCGAGGCACTCCGAACAGCGCTGGGCGATGCGCATCTCACTGACCTCGACGCTGCTTACGACCTTGTGGCCGCCCGAAGTAAAGATTATATCGCCGCAGGCTGGACGGATCTAATCGAGAATGCCGCCGCTTATATGGAGAATTCGGAACGTCCCGAGGCGCTGGAAAGGCTGTTTGAACTGGAAGAGAGGGAAGTCGGTTATCTACCCTACGCCTTCCGTGCCGCGTCAGCGCGCCTGACGCCCCGCGACCTTTTTGCCCGGTACGGCGGAACGCTGCTGGACAAGCTGAAATCGGCATTGGGCGCCAAAAACGAGCGGCGGAACAAGGCTATTATCCGTACGCTGGAGGGGTTGATTCTCGGGTCTCAATTGCGGGTCTATGATACGTCCTGGAACGAAGGCAAAGGATACCCGTTTCGGCGGGCGGAGATGCTTGCGGCTTCCCGGATCGCGGCGGAATGGGACGAGCGCTGGCTGGATTGGCTGATCGACCGTGATGCGCTGCAACTCGTCTGCGCGTTCGCCAGACCGGGCCATACCCGGGCCGAGAGCTATATCAAGGGGAAACTGAAGGAGAGACCCGATTTGCGGGATGGCCATGCGGCTGACCTGTTGAAAGGGCTGGAACGTGCCGGGTGCCCAGACTCGCTCCGTCATGAAATGCTTCTGCATGTGCTGGAGGATAAGCGCAACTCCGCGCAATACACGCTGGACCCGTATCTGTTCGAGCAGATGCTCGGGTTGCCTCCGGTTTATGCGGATCGGCTGCAGAAGCTGATTGGGGCTTACCGTTATGACAGCGCCAGACAAATCGAATATGTATTGAAGGAGATGAACGCATGAGTACCGA
>NZ_ASSC01000492.1 GCF_000520735.1 Paenibacillus forsythiae T98 | reverse complement strand
GCTCGCGCTCCTTCAGGTTAGTAATGACCGTCTCGCCAATCCGGATGCTGCCTGAATCCGGCTCCTCCAGCCGGTTCAGACAGCGGATCAGCGTGGATTTACCCGCGCCGCTGAAGCCGATGATGCCGAAGATTTCTCCTTTTTCGATATGCAGATTAATGTCCGTAAGCGCTGAAACCGTTCCGCCGCGCGTCCGGTAGCTCTTGTTCAGATTAGTGACGGTAATCATGCGTGGGCCGACCTTCTTTCACAGGAAATAAAAAATCAAGCCCACTTTACCTGACGGCGTCTAGCGGCTTGATCTCCAGTTGATCTGGTCAATCATAATTCCTATTAATTCAATGCGATTAATTGATAATTAATAATATAGAATAACCGCACTATGATGTCAATTAAAAAAGCGTACAACCGATACTTCCGGCGTACGCTTGACTCGATATAACCTTTGCTTGATATGGCAAAGCGCCTACTGCGCCTTCTCCAGCCCCGCAAACACCAGCGTCGTGACATATTTGCGGGCATCCGCCGTCAGCAGCAGCAGCTCTACGCTACCGCTCCCCGGCTTCGCTTCGTCAAACTTCACTTTGGCTCCGTCCAGGGTTTCCAACATACCGGCGACAGTATAACCGCGAGCCAGCAGATCGTCGATGTCCTGCTTCTCCTTGGCGAAATCATCGTATGCGGACATTAGATCACCCCTCCGCTAACCTCGGCTTTGGCCGGAACCGCCGGAGCGGTCCCGAACCGCTTGCGCTGCAAATACTTGCCTGCGCCCGGCTTGCCGACGAACTTCTTGTCACGGATCACGAACTCGCCCCGGCTCAGCACGGAGACCGGTTCTCCCTTGACCTCGAAGCCCTCGAAGGCGTTATAATCGACGTTCATATGATGCGTTTTCGCGGAAAGGGTCCGCTGTACGGCGGGGTCGAAAATGACGATGTCGGCGTCGCTCCCCACGGCGATCGTCCCTTTTTGCGGGAACAGGCCGAACAGCTTGGCGCTGGTAGTCGAGATAATATCCACGAATTTATTCAGCGAGATGCGGCCTTTGTCCACGCCCTCGGAGTACAGAATGGTGAAGCGGTCTTCAATCGTCGGCCCGCCGTTCGGAATCTTCGAGAAGTCGCCAAGACCCAGCTCCTTCTGGCCCTTGAAGTTGAACGAGCACTGATCGGAGCCAATGGTCTGCAGACTGCCGTTCCAGAGGGATTTCCACAGCACGTCCTGATTCCACTGCTCGCGCAGCGGCGGCGACCAGACGTATTTGGCCCCTTCGAAGTCCGGCTTCTCAAGCGCCGTCTGGTCAAGGACGAGATACTGCGGACAGGTCTCGCCGTAGACGCGCAGCCCCTTCTTGCGGGCTTCTTCGATCTTCCACGCCGCTTCGGCGCAGGTGACATGCACTACATACAGCTGCGAATCGGTCAGCCCGGTCAGATAGGCGGCGCGGCCCGTGGCTTCGCCCTCAAGCTCCGGAGGCCGGGTCAGCGCATGATAGATCGGATCGGTATTGCCCTCGGCCAGCGCTTTGCCGACGAGATAGTCAATGACGTCGCCGTTCTCGGCGTGGACCATGACGAGCGCGCCTTCCTGCTTGGCGGCCTGGAGCGTCTTGAAGAGTGTACCGTCGTCGGCCTGGAGCACATTTTTGTAAGCCATGAACACTTTAAGGGAGGTGATGCCTTCGTTCTCGATAATTTGCGGCAGCTCCGCCAGCACCATGTCGTTCAGCTCGGACACCATCAGGTGGAAGCCGTAATCGATCACGGCTTTGTCCTGCGATTTCTCATGCCAGGTGTTCACCGCCTGCTGGAGAGGCAGCCCCTTGCTCGTCAGGCAGAAGTCAATCACGGTCGTCGTTCCGCCATAGGCGGCGGCGATGGTTCCCGTCTCGAAGTCATCGGCGGTCACGGTTCCGCCAAACGGCATATCCAGATGCGTATGCGGATCAACGCCTCCCGGGAAGACGTAGCAGCCGGAAGCGTCGATGATCTCGGCCCCGTCCGCCTTCAGATCAAGGCCGATTTCCGTAATTATTCCGTTCTCGATTGCAACATCCCCGGCAAAAGTGTCGGCCGCCGTCACAATCGTCCCGTTCTTGATGAGCTTCTTCATGCTCAAACCACCTCCGCTTTGGAATAGGCGCCGCTCAGACCGCCAACGACTTGCTGGCGCTCGTTCCAGGTCATCGGCGGAAGGCCGCTGTCGATTTCCACCATGTCGATCGCCCCTTCGGCCGGGCAGACGATCGAGCACAGGTTGCAGCCGACGCAGTCTTCCTCGCGCACCTTCAGAATCGCTTTCCCGTCCGCATTCGTCAGCATATCGATGCATTGATGCGAGGTGTCCTCGCAGGCAATATGGCATTTGTTGCAGTTGATGCAGTTCTCCTCGTTGATCCGGGCCACCACTTTGTAGTTGAGGTTAAGGTCGCCCCAATTCGAGTATTTCGACACCGATTTGCCGGTCAGCTCGGTCACAGAGGCGAGGCCCTTCTCATCCAGATAATTGTTCAGGCCGTCGATCATTTCCTCCACGATCCGGAAGCCGTGATGCATGGCCGCCGTACACACCTGAATGGCGGTGGAGCCCATCAGCATAAACTCAACGACGTCCTGCCAGGTGGAGATGCCGCCGATGCCGGAGATTGGAACGGTAACCTCCGGATGGCGGGCGCATTCGGCCACCATGTTGAGCGCAATCGGCTTGACGGCCGGACCGCAGTAGCCCCCGTGGGCGCCCTTGCCGCCGATATGCGGAACCGTATTCCACGTATGAATGTCCACTCCCGCGAGACTGTTGATCGTATTGATCAGGCTGATCGCGTCGGCGCCGCCCTTGACGGCATGCCGGGCCGTAACCGTAATGTCGGTAATGTTGGGAGTCAGCTTCACGATAACAGGCGTCTTCGCCACTTCTTTTACCCAATACGTCTGCGCTTCAACCAGATCGGGCTGCTGCCCGGAGGCGGCGCCCATGCCGCGCTCCGCCATCCCGTGCGGACAGCCGAAGTTCAGCTCCAGGCCGTCTACGCCGACATCCTCGACTCTCTTGACGATTTCATGCCACTTCTCCTGCTTGGGCTCCACCATCAGGGAGGCGACTACGGCGTGATTCGGGAAGCGCTTCTTCGTCTCGTAGATCTCCTTCAGGTTGACATCCAGCGGGCGGTCCGTAATCAGCTCGATATTGTTGAACCCGGCTACGCGCTGACCATTGAAATTGACGGCGGCAAAGCGCGACGAGGTGTTGATGATCGGATCGCCGAGCGTCTTCCATACGGCTCCCCCCCAGCCCGCTTCAAAAGCGCGCTGCACCTGATAGCCTGTATTGGTAGGCGGCGCGGAGGCCAGCCAGAACGGATTGGGCGACTTGATCCCTGCGAGATTAATGCTCAAATCTGCCATTGATAATTCCCTCCCTGAAAAATATAGTTATACCGCCGAGCCGACAACGCCGCTCTGCTGCGGCAGCAGCTCTTTGACAATAGCTTGTGCGGCGATTTTGCCCTGCTGGGCCGCGGATACGACCATCGCTTCACCCTTGCCGAAGCCGAAGACGATGTCCCCCGCGGCATAAATTTGCGGATCGGAGGTTTGGTGAGTCGCCTCATCGATCTTCACAACGCCCCATTCATGCGCAAGGCCGAGATGCTCGATCAGGCCGGTGTGGCGCTTCTGTCCGATGGCCAGCACGACGGCTTCCACCGGCATGATGAACTCGGAGCCCTCCACCGGCACCGGCTTGAGCCTGCCGTCGCTGCCGGCCTCCCCGGTCAGCTTCATCGTCACGCATTCGAGGCCGGTCACCTTGCCCAGCTCGTCGCCGACAATGCGCTTTGGCAGCGTCAGCCAGTTGAACTCGACGCCCTCCTGCTTGGCGAACTCATACTCGAAGTCGTAGGCTGTCATCTCCTCGCGGGTCCGGCGGTAGACCATCTTCACATTGGCCGCGCCGAGCCGCACCGAGCAGGTTGCGGCGTCAATCGCCGTGTTGCCCGCGCCGATAATGGCGACGCGCTGTCCCATCAGCTGTATATTCGAGACGCCCGTCTTGGTCGATTCCACCAGCTTGATCGCGTCATACACGCCGTCCAGCTCCTCGCCCGGGATGCCAAGCTCAGGCACGTAGCCCATGCCGGCAGCAAGCACAATCGCGTCATATTCCGCCTTCAGCTCATCCAGCGTTACATCGGTCCCTACCTTCATGCCTGTGCGGATGTCCACGCCAAGCTTCTCGACCTGCTCCACCTCCCACAAGGAGACGGACTGCGGCAGACGGAAGGATACGATCCCGTGCGTGTCCAGTCCTCCGGCTTGTTCTCTCGCTTCGTAGATCACGACGGAGAAGCCTTCGCGAGCCAGCTCCCGGGCAGCCGACAATCCGGCCGGCCCCCCGCCGATCACGGCGACCTTCTTCCCGTTCGGAGCACCCGCCTTGAACAGCTCGGCGCCGCTATTCATCGCCCAATCTGTCGCATAGCGCTGGAGCAGGCCGATCTGGATCGGCTCGGAAGCGTCGTTCAGCACGCAGGCTCCTTCGCACAGCTCCTCGGTCGGGCAGACGCGGGAGCAGCTGGCGCCCACCGGGTTCGACTCCATAATCGTATGCGCGGCGCCCCGCAGGTTGTCCGTCGCAATCCGCTTGATGAAGGAAGGAATGTTAATCCCCGTCGGGCAAGCCTTGATACAAGGAGCATCGTAGCAGTACAGACAGCGGTTGGATTCTTCGACCGCGCCCTTGCGGGTAAGCCCCGGCTCGGCCTCGGCGAAATTTCGCATGAACAGGTCAGGTGAAAATGCGGTCAACTTCGATGCGTGTTCCATCAGAATGATCCCTCCCAGGTGTATGTTACATAATATAACGCAATTACGATTTTTGCCTTATAATTCTACTTACTTCGACAGATTTATATAGTAAAATAAGCTGTATCCCTTAAAACCAAGCTTATCTCTACCTACTTAGGTAAGTTATCCTAACATTTATATTCACACTATAGTCAATTCATTTTTTCGTTACATTAGACATAATGTCTAATTTCAAAAGTGTATTTTTTACGTGAGAGAACAGGTTCAGGGCAGACTTCGGTACAAGAAAAATATACGGCAAATCTGCCAAGACGAGGAGGATGAATATGGACTGGGAGCTTGTGTTCACCATTCGGGAAGCGCTGAAAAGACCGCTGTTCGCCGACGCCAGAGTCGTCGGAGGAAGCTCGGGCCTCGATCGGGCGATCCGCTGGGTGCATGTGCTCGAAAGCTCAAGCATTGAGAGCCTGATCCACGGACAGGAAATGATACTCACAACAGGCATAGGGATGAGCGCCGATCTCCCCGCCTCTCTTGAATTTCTTGAATACCTGATCCAGAAGAACGCAGCCTGTCTGTGCATCGAGCTGGGAACTTATATGAGCGCCGTGCCTGAAGAGCTGGTCTCCCTGGCGAACCGGCATGATTTTCCGCTGATTGTGTTTAACCGCACCGTGCGGTTCGTCGATATCACGCTCGACCTGCATTCGCTTATTATCAACCGCCATCACCGCATGCTCGGGGAGCTGGAGAGCATCTCCCGCGAATTCCACCGCCTGACGCTGACCTCGCAGGGAACGGTCAAGGTGCTGCAACTGCTGTCCAGAAGCACGCGCACGCAGGTTCTGTACATGCAGCTGCAAGGCAAGCCGCAGTTCTTCCCCGCGCTGCCGCCGGAGGAGCAGGAGCCTCTGCTGCGCTTCTTCTCGGCTTTTTATGAAGAAATGGAAGGAATCCATCAGCCGGACGCCGCCCCCAGCTTCCGCGAATTTGGCGGCAAGACGGTTGTGCTCAAGCCCGTCGGCGCCCTTGACCAGACCTGGGCCTATATTCTGATGGTATGCCCGCATAAGCCGCAGGAGTTCGACTGTCTGCTGCTCGACTCGGCCTCGCTGTCCATCGCCCAGGAGCTGCTGCGCACACGCTATATGGAGGAGCGCAAGCTCTTTTCCGAAAATCTGTGGGTTGACGAACTGATCAACGGGCGCATTGACGACGAGAACCGGCTCAAGAGCCTGATCGGACCGGACTTCGGCGTCGTCAACGAGCTGGCTTACCGCGTGTGCCTGATCGAGATCGAGAATCCCCGAAACGTAAAATGGAACAGCTCGGAAAATGAATGGGAGTCGATTACGTTTCACCTTTCACTTGTCCTGCGTTCCATTTTTGAGAAATATTCACTTCGGCCGCTTATTACGCTGAAGAACAACCGTCTGACCGTCATCGCGCTGGACATCCAGTCCAAGCTGCCCGGGCGAACCCGGCTGCAGCAAGCGCTGGAAACCCTGCAGAATATCCGCTCCGACGAGAAGCTGAAGGATCTTCAGCTCGTCATCGGCGTGGGCAAATCGCATACCAAGCTTAAAAATGCTCCATCCGGCTACCAGGAAGCAGTGCAGGCGCTGTCGCTCTACCCCTGTCACCAGAAGCCGACCCTATTCTATGAGGAGCTTGGCGTCTTCCAGCTGCTGCTGAGCCTGAACGACGGCAAGACGCTGCAAAATTTCATCCGTACCTATCTCGGTCCGCTGATCGACCACGACCAGCAGAAGGGCAGCGAGCTGCTGCTGACGCTGCGGGTCTATCTGGATCATGACGGCTCCAAGCAGATTGCGGCGCGCAAGCTGTTCATCGTCAGACAATCTCTATACTACCGTCTGGACAAAATTACGGAGCTGCTCGGCGAGGACTTCATGTCGCCGGAGAACCGCATATCCATTCAGGTCGCGCTGCGGGCCTACCAGTTCCTGTACCCGGAGAAGCTTACTTTGCCCAGCTCCCGTTCAGTACCTCTGTGAACGTATCGAGGATGAACTGGATGTCCTCGTCGGTCGAGGCAAGCGGAGGCGCAAAGGTCAGCACGTTGTTGAAACCTGCTACCGTATCGCCGTTCTTGCCGATAATAAGACCCTTGGCCTTGCAATCGGCGATGATGCCCTTCACGGTATCAAGCGGGGCCGGCTCCTTGGTCGCTTTGTCGGCCACAAGCTCGACGCCCGTGATGAGGCCGAAGCTGCGGACGTCGCCGACCAGCTTGTGATCCAGCAGCCCGGACAGTCCGGCGCTCAAGCGCTTGCCGAGAAGGTCGCCGCGTTCGACGAGATTTTCCTGCTCCATGATTTCCAGGTTGCGCAGTCCCAGGGCGCAGGCGGCCGGATTGCCGCCGAACGTATTGATATGGCGGAAGTAGCCGGAGTCGTCGCCGTTATCCTTGAAGACCTCGTAAATCTCCTTGCGGACGGCAGTTGCCGACAGCGGAAGATAGGCGCTGGTCAGCCCTTTGGCCATCGTCACGATGTCTGGCTTCACGCCGAAGTTGTGGTGTCCGAACCTCCGACCCGACCGGCCGAAGCCGCAGATTACTTCATCGATAATGAGCAGCACGCCGTGCTTCTTGCAGATTTCCTGCACGCGGTCCATGTAGACCTGATGCGGCACAATCACGCCGCCGCCGGTAATGACCGGCTCCATGATGACTGCCCCCACCGTCTCGGCGCCTTCCCAGACGATCGTATCCTCGATCTGCTGGGCCATCAAGAGGTTGAATTCCTCAACCGACTGCCCGGCGGGACGGCGGTAGCTGTCCGGCGGCGCCACATGGAGAAAGCCGCCGCTCAGCGGTTCGTACTTGTATTTGCGCTGGGCTTGCCCCGTGGCGGACAGCGCGCCGAAGGAGTTGCCGTGATAGCCCCGGTAACGGGCAATGAACTTGTGCCGGTAATGCTGGCCGATCTGCTGCTGATACTGCCGAACCATTTTGAAGGCCGCCTCATTCGCTTCCGATCCGCTGTTGGAGAAGAAGATCACATATTCATCTCCCAGCCATTCGTTCAGCTTCTCCGCCAGCAGAATGGCGGGCATATGGCTCTGTGTCAGCGGAAAATAAGGCAAGCTCAACAGTTGATTATATGCGGCTTCAGCCAGTTCCTTGCGGCCGTAGCCCACATTGACGCACCACAGGCCCGACATGCCGTCCAGATATTTCTTCCCGTCGATATCGGTAACCCAGGAGCCGCTTGCGGACGCCGCGATCATCGGCGGATTGGCTTCACTGTATGGCGAAATGTGATGCCACAGATATTTTCGGTCTTTACTGATTGCAAGGTCGCTCTCCATCCCCGTCTTGAGCATTGCGCTTATCCCCTCTCCATGGCCCGCGACGCTTTAGTAGCGGGCTGTGATCATTTTTTTGCGTGTATAGAACTCTACGCCGTCGCGTCCGTTCGCATGCAGGTCCCCGTAGAATGATTGCTTGTAGCCCGAGAACGGGAAGAAGGCCATTGGCGCGGGCACGCCCAGATTGACTCCCAGCATCCCGGCGTCAATCTCTTCGCGGAACTCGCGGACGGCCTTGGCGCTGTCGGTATAGATGCAGGCGCCGTTGGCGAACGGCGACTGATTGGTGACAGAAATCGCTTCCGCCAAGTCCTTGACGCGAACAACGGCCAGCACCGGAGCAAAAATCTCGTCCCGCCAAATCGTCATCCCCGGCTTCACATGATCGAATATCGTCGGGCCGATGAAATAACCCGCCCCTTCGGACGCGGCGTCTTTCCTGCCGTCCCGGACAAGCTTCGCCTGCTCCCGCTCCCCCGTTTCAATATACGATACGGTTCTCTCCTTGTTGGACCCCCGGATCACCGGTCCCAGGAACACGCCCGCGTCCAGACCGTTGCCGATTTTGAGATTGTCGGCGGCAGCCTGGAGGCGCGCCACCAGCTCGTCGGCAATCGCTTCATGCGCAACGACGACGGAGCAGGCCATGCAGCGCTCGCCGGCAGAGCCGAAGGCGGCGGAGGTAATGTTCCTGACCGCATTGTCCATGTCGGCATCGGGCAGAACGATGGAGTGATTCTTGGCTCCGGCCAGCGCCTGAACCCTCTTGCCATGCGCGGTTCCGTTCTTGTAGACGTATTCCGCAACCGGCTGGGAGCCGACGAAGGAGATGGCCTTGATGTCCTCATGCTCCAGCATGCCGTTAACGACCTCATGCGCGCCATGCACGACATTCAGCACGCCGGGCGGGAAGCCCGCCTCCGCGAACAGCTCGGCCAGACGGCCCGCAAGCAGCGGCGTCCGCTCCGACGGCTTCAGCACGAACGTGTTGCCGCAAGCAATCGCCAGCGGGAACATCCAGCACGGCACCATCATCGGGAAATTGAACGGCGCAATGCCGCCGACGACGCCGAGCGGATAGCGATACATGCCCGACTCGATGCCCGTGGCAATGTCCGGAAGCTGGCTGCCCATCATCAGGGTTGGAGCGCCGGCGGCAAATTCCACGCATTCGATGCCGCGCTGCACCTCTCCGCGCGCTTCTTCGAGACTCTTGCCATTCTCCAGTGTAATCAATTCCGCCAGCTCTTCCGCATGCTTCAGCAGGAGCTGCTGGTATTCGAAGAAATAGCGGGCCCGGCGAGGCACAGCGATCTTTTTCCAGCTGTAAAAGGCCGCCTTTGCCGCCGTAGCCGCGGCACCCAGTTCCTCACGACTGGACAGCGGCACGTAAGCGAGCACCTCTTCCGTTGCGGGATTGAACACTTCTTCCTCCCGCCCGGAGGACGACTCCACCCATTGCCCGTTGATAAAATTTCTCACTTTCTCAGTCTGTCTGACCAGCAGAGACATGCAAGGCACCTCTTTTCCAGTTAAATATCTCCGGCAATTCGGAGTTTGCGCTTCTTGGGCGATCCACTGACTCCCCCCGAAAAAAACCGCCTCCGCAAAATCAGATCCGCACAGGCCCGGGGCGGGCTGTCAGGAATTTCGCGGAGGCTCCAGGATCAGCCAAGCGGGCTTATCCTGCGGATTGCATTATTTGGAAGCCATGTCCATAATTTCGTTCGTATACGCTTCGGACAGATTGGCCTCTTTCTTGATTACGCCGAACTTGAAGGCGATGTCCGCCGTTTGCTTGAATGCGGCTTCGTCCGTGTAGCCCAGCTTGGAGATGTCGAAGCCTTCCGGCTGAATCAGCTTGG
Organism: Paenibacillus forsythiae T98; assembly: GCF_000520735.1. Taxonomy (GTDB): domain Bacteria; phylum Bacillota; class Bacilli; order Paenibacillales; family Paenibacillaceae; genus Paenibacillus_AQ; species Paenibacillus_AQ forsythiae. The sequence goes on along the minus strand of NZ_ASSC01000492.1, from coordinate 7,446 downwards.
CGACTTCCTCCATCATTTTGAGCTGATGATCCTTGGTCGTGCTGCCGGCTTCCGCCTGCTCCATCACGATGTCCACGGCCGCCGCCGGATCGGCGATGGCATCCTTCCAGCCTTTAAGCGAAGCGCGGACGAATTTCGCCGCCGTCTCTTTGTTGGCCTCCAGCCATTCCTTGTTGGCGAACAGATTGTCTTCCAGCATGGCCACGCCCTCGTCGTTCATGTCGATGACATTCAGATCCTCGGCCTTGACGCCCGATTCAAGCACAACCTGATACTCGTTGTACGTCATCGCGGAAGCCGCATCCAGCTCTCCGCCAAGGAATTGGTCCATCGTAAAGCCCTGTTTTGTAAATTTGATATCTTTATTCGAATCGAGCTTGTATTTGTCAAACAGCGCTAGCAGTTCGAACTCATTGCCGCCCATCCAGTTGCCGACCCGTTTGCCCTTCAGATCAGCCGGAGTGTTGATATTCGCCGATTTCTTGGAGACCAGCACAAGACCGCTCTTTTGGTAAATCTGGGCGATTTGCACGAGCGGCATTTCCTGCTCCTGGCTCGTCAGGAGACTCGCCACCCAATCGACGCCGATATCCGCCGATCCGCCGGCAACCTGCTGCTCAGGCACGATATCCGGTCCGCCGGGCAGGATTTGCACGTCCAGACCCTCGTCCTTGTAGTAGCCTTTGCTGAGCGCGACGTAGTACCCGGCAAATTGAGCCTGCGGCACCCATTTCAGTTGAAGCTTGACCGGGACCGGGTCCGCCGAAGGCGCCATGCTTGCTTCCGGAGCAGCCGAGCTTCCCGCAGCAGCGGACGGCTCGCTTCCCGAGGCGTTATTTCCGCCTCCGCAGCCCGCAAGCACCGACAATACCAACGCCACTACCGCCAATAACAGCACACCGCGAAATTTTCTGTTTTTTACGCTCATCAACCCAATTCCCCCCACTGAAAATTTTTGAAATAAATGAAGAACACGATTCCTGGTGCAGTATGGTTGCCATCATGATGTGCTGTATGCAAACGGCCAGGCCCGATCTCTCATCGCAAAGCCAGCGGCCGGTTGTACCGACAATCCCGCTTCTGTCAAGCCCGCCGCGAAGGATGCCAGCGGATGAACACCTTCTCCAGCCGTTCCACCACCAGGTAAAAAATGACGCCCGCAATCGCGGCAAGCACGATGCATGACCAGCCGAGCGGCATCTTGGCGACCTTGATGGAGTTGGACAGCAGATAACCAAGCCCACGCGAAGAGAAGAAGAATTCGCCGACAATCGCCCCGATCATGCTTGCGGTCGCGTTGATCTTCAGCGCGGTGAACACATAGGGCAGGCTGTTCTTGATCCGCAGGTGGCGGAACACCGCCGATTTGGGCGCGGCGTAGGAATGCATCAGATCCAGCGCCAGCGGATCGATGGCGGCCATGCCCTTGTAGGCGTTGATCGCCATCGCGGCCATCGTCGTGGCCGTCACTATGGCGATGCGGGAGCCTAAGCCGTCCCCGAACCACAGGTTCATGATCGGCGCGAGCGCCACGATGGGAACGGCGTTCAGCGCGGCGACCAGCGTCAGGCTTCCGCCGCCCCATCTCGGCCAGGCCGTGGCGGCCAGCGCGATGATGAAGCCAAGCGCCGAGCCGGCCAGCATGCCGAGCACCGCTTCAGTGAGCGTATATCCCGTATAGGAGAGCAGCAGGCTCATATTATCGCCCATCGCCTCCGCAATCGCGGACGGCAGCGGAAGCTGGTATTTCTTCAGATCGAATAGCTTATGGATGACCTGCAGCTCCCACAGCGCCAGAAACAGCACGCCTGCGAGCACAGGAAGAATGACGCGAAAGACTGCGGACTTCTGCGCGCGGCGGCGCGGCTTGCCCTTCTGCACGGGCGCCGCCTGCGGCGGCGGGGCCGATGCGGCCGTCAAAGCGGCCTGCGGACGGCCTCCGCCCTCAGCGCCCTGGGATGAGACGAATGCCGGTTCGCGGGTGGTATTGCCTTTCATCATCTGCCGCCCCCTTTCGGACGGAATTCAGGCTGCCAGGGAGCGACAAGCCGCTCAATCAGGCTCATGATTCCATAGCTGGCCATGCCAAGGAACGCGCCGACCAGAATGGTCGACCAGAACATGTAAGTATGGGAAGGGCCGTAATACAGATTGCGCAGCATAATGACGCCGATTCCATGCTGCGCGCCCATCAGCTCGACCAGAATCGCCCCGGTAACCGCAAGCGGAGCGGCGATCTTCAGCCCGCTGAACAGGCCGGGAAGCGCGGCGGGAAGCCGCAGCTTCCAGTAGACGGCCCACGGTTTGGCCGCGTAGGAATGCATCAGCTCCAAAGCGGAGAGATTGACGCTCCGGAGTCCCCGCAGCATATTGAGCGACACGGGAAAGAAGGTAATATAACCCGAGATAATAATCCGCGAAATCTGCTCGTCGCGGACGATGCCGTAGATGATCGGGGCCAGGCCCAGAATCGGAATCATCTGCGAAGCGACCGCGTAAGGGAAGGTAAGCTGCTCAATCGTCTTCGACACACTCATCAGCACGGCGAGCAGCACCCCGGCGGCGGCGCCGAGCAGGAAGCCGACTCCGGCGTTGCCGAACGTGGCGGCCCCCTCCTTCAGCAGCGTGCCCGCGTACCGAAAGAGCGTTGCAACCAATTCATGCACATAGGGCAGCTTCGATTGGGCAAGCGGCGTACGCACCACATTCAGCAGCACCCACGAAAGGGCCTCCCAGACAATCAGCAGCCCCGCCACCCAGACGAGCAGAGGCAGGAACCGCCCCTTCACCAGCATGCTGTTTCCTTTCATGACTACACTCCCTCGAAGCTGTCGCGAATGCCCGCGATCAGATCAAAAAATTCCGGGCTGTTTCTCATCTCGGCCGTCCGCGGACGCGGCAGCGGAATATCAACCACCGCAGACAGGCGGCCCGGATGCGGGGACAGCACGAAGACCCGGTCGGACAGGAAGATCGATTCGGGAATGCTGTGAGTGACGAATACAACCGTATTGCCCACCTTGCTCCATACGGACAGCAGCTCTTCATTCAGACGCTCGCGCGTGAATTCATCGAGGGCGGAGAACGGCTCATCCATGAGCAGGATTTCCGGCTCCATCGACAGCGCCCGGGCAATCGCGACCCGCTGCTGCATCCCTCCGCTCAGCTGCCACGGGTATTTGTCGGCGAAGCCCTTCAGCCCGACAAGCTCCAGCAGCTCCAGCGCCTTCTCGTCGCGGCGGGCTTTCTTGACGCCCATCAGCTCCAGCGGCAGCGTGATGTTATCCTTCACCTTGCGCCAGTCGTACAGCACAGGGCTTTGAAAGACGATGCCGTATTTCTGGGCGAGCCGCGCCTCCCTGGCGCTTTTGCCAGCTACCGTCACCCGTCCTGCCGTCGGCTCGATCAAATCGGCCATAAGCCGAAGCAGCGTCGTCTTGCCGCAGCCGGACGGCCCAAGCAGCGAGACAAACTCTCCCTTGGCAATATCCAGGCTCACCTGATGCAGCGCCAGAACATCCGCCGTATCGGTCTGATAGCGCATCTCGACATTCTCCATTTGAATTTCAGGAACCTTTGTCGCCATAAGTGACACCGAAATCCCCCCACCCCTGTATTATTTTTATATATGGCATATTAGTTGACACCAAAATTAGTTTTTCCGGTAAAATTACATTGTCCATGTAGCTTTAACTAACATGTTACACTGTGCTCTTGTCCCTCACACTAGACAAAAAGTAAAATAGCTTTGGGGAATTTCCGTCATTTTGTCCAGCCCGTCAATTTGAGGGTTACAAACGCGCTTTACTGAAGCAGACCTGGACCTCTATGTCCCTTTACCCCCTTTTTTTGTTTTTCACCCGGCGTTTTCAGTTTAAATAGAAGATATCCGGGTACTACCCGCATTTATTTATGTCAAGAATAGGAGGAGAGACTGTGATCAAGGTCGGTTTGACGGGATTTGGCGATCATGACGAGCTGTATGGAAGAATAAAGCCCGCAGACCGCTTGCCCGCATACAGCGCGCATTTTTCCATCGTGGAGATCGACAGCTCCTTCTACGCCGTGCAGCCGGTCAGAAATTACGCCAAATGGGTAAGCCAGACCCCCGAGGATTTCGGTTTTATTATTAAAGCCTATCAGGGCATGACCGGGCACTTGCGGGGCAAAAAGAATTATTTCGACACCGCCGAGGAAATGTTTCAGGCGTTTCATACCTCGATTGAACCCGTCACCTGTGCAGGCAAGCTGATCATGACGCTCTTCCAGTTTCCGCCCTGGTTTGATTGCACCAAGGAGAACGTGGATATCCTGCGGGAGACGAGGGAAAGGATGCGGGATGTGCCCTGCGCGCTCGAATTCCGCAACTCCACCTGGTACAGCCCGGAATACCGGGACCGGACGCTGGCTTTTATGAAAAAAGAAGGCTGGATTCATACGGTAGTCGATGAGCCACAGGCCGGAATTGGCTCCATTCCGATCGTGTCCGTGGCAACCTCGCCGGAATTGACCTATGTGCGGATGCATGGGCGAAACGCCAAAGGCTGGCATCAGAGCAGCCACCCCGAGTGGCGCAAGCTGCGCTATCTGTACCGCTACAGTACGGAAGAGCTGACGGAATGGCAGGACCGGCTGAAGGAGCTGGAGAAGGACTCGAAGAACGTGTATGTGGTCTTCAACAACAATTCGGCGGGCGATGCGACCCCCAATGCCAAAGAGCTTCAGGCTCTCCTTGGCGGAGATGACAGCGGACTTTCGCCCCTGCAGCTTGATTTGTTCGACCATTCGTCTTGATTTGCATATTCTAGTTATGGCTCTAGCGGATAAAACATTCAGGAGGCCGATCATGATAAAACGCAATCATACGATGATGCAGTTTTTCGAGTGGCATGTGGCCGCCGACGGCCAGCACTGGAAGCGCCTGGCAAGGCTTGCGCCGGAGCTGAAAGCTGCGGGGATTGACTCCGTCTGGATTCCCCCGGTGACCAAAGGCCAATCCGCCGAGGATACCGGATACGGAATATACGATCTGTACGACCTTGGGGAATTCGACCAAAAAGGCACGATCCGCACGAAGTACGGCACGAAGCAGGAGCTGATTGACGCGATTGCGGAATGTATGCGGCACGGCATTGCGGTCTATGTTGATCTCGTCATGAACCACAAGGCCGGAGCGGATGAAACGGAGGTATTCAAGGTCGTTGAGGTTGATCCGGGCAACCGGCTGAAGGTCATATCGGAGCCGTTCGAAATTGAAGGCTGGACGAAATTCACATTCCCGGGACGCGGCGACGAGTATTCTTCATTCAAATGGAATTATGAGCATTTCAACGGTACGGACTATGATGCGGGCAATGGACGGACCGGCATCTTCAAGATTATCGGCGAGAACAAGGACTGGAACCGCAATGTAGACGACGAGTTCGGAAATTACGATTATCTGATGTTCGCCAATATCGATTACAGCCACCCTGTCGTCCGCTCCGAAATGCTGGAATGGGGAAAATGGCTCGTCGATACGCTCCAGTGCGGCGGCTACCGTCTGGATGCGATCAAGCATATCAACTATGATTTCATCCGGGAGTTCGCGGCGGAAATGACCCGCAAGCGCGGGGAGGACTTCTACATTGTCGGCGAATTCTGGAATCCGGATCTGGACGCCTGCCGGCAGTTCCTGGATACGGTCGATTACCAGATTGATCTGTTCGACGTAGCCCTCCACTACAAGTTCCAGGCCGCTTCGCTCGGCGGCAGGAACTTCGATCTGACCACCATTTTTAATGACACGCTCGTGCAGACGCACCCTACCCACGCCGTCACTTTTGTCGACAACCATGACTCCCAGCCCCATGAATCGCTGGAGTCCTGGGTCGGCGACTGGTTCAAGCCGAGCGCGTACGCGCTCATCCTGCTCCGGCTGGACGGCTACCCGGTCGTATTCTACGGCGATTATTACGGCATTGGCGGACCGACGCCGGTTGAAGGCAAGCGCGAGGCGATCGACCGGCTGCTGTCCGCCCGCTACCACAAAGCCTACGGGGAGCAAAGCGATTACTTCGATCATCCGAATACCATCGGCTGGGTGCGCCGGGGGGTGGATGAAATTCCGGGCTCGGGCTGCGCGGTCGTCGTATCCGGCGGAGACGACGGCGAGAAGCGCATGTTCGTCGGAGCGAATCGCGCCGGGGAGCGCTGGACCGATCTGACGCTGAACCGGGAGGGTGCGGTAGAGATCGGCAGGGACGGATGGGCGGTCTTTCCGGTAAACGGAGGTAGCGTATCCGTATGGGCGCTGCCAATGGAGCAAGAGGATGGGAAGGATACCGCCCTGGCACATGGCCTGGAGACAGATACGGTGGAAAAAGTTCAATCGGGGAAAAAATAAGGAAAGACTGTGCAGGAGCTTCAGAAGGGCAGGCTCATTGCAGAAACGGCAAGCCCCGCTGACCGCGAAAAATACAGGCGGGCAGCGGGGCTGCTGTTATTTGCATATGATTAAAGAAGGCAATACTCAACAAAGCTTGCCGGTCTCTATTCGTGCGCGTTCTCTCCCACCCAATCCGGGGTTCTTCGGCCCACGATCCGCTCAATCGGATAGACTCTCCATACGGCGGTGACAACCGAAGCGCATAAGGCCGCCTTGAGGAAGTCTCCCGGCAGGAACGGCAGCATGCCCGCAGTCAGTGCCTTGGACAGCGTGTCGATGCTCGGCATCGAATGCACCAGCCAGGCTACGCCGGTCGGATATACCAGCAGGGAGCCGAATAGGAAGTTCACCCCGAGCAGCTTGCCGAAGGTGAATTTGCCCTGCGACATCCGCTCGGCAAACCAGCCGATCAGGAATGCCGCAAACGGCCAGGCGAAGATGTAACCGGCAGTCGGGCCGACCAGGACGGACATGCCTCCCCGTCCACCCATTACCGGAAACCCGGCGGCGCACAGGCCGATAACGATCAGGACGGCGAGCGCTCCGTATCTGGCGCCCAGCACGGAGCCGGCCAGCATGACAGCCAGCGTCTGGAGCGTAATCGGCACCGTTGAGAACGGAAGCGATACTTTCATAGAGCTTAACGCGATCATCACGCCGGCAAAGAGCGCGCTGAAAATAAGTCCGCGCAAGGACCATCTGTTCATGAGTTGATTGTTCCTCTCCATTTTTTAGACCAATATAACACCTTAGGTCAAATACATCAATGTATGAATTTGTTATAATCAATTACGCAAGCGGGAAACAGTCTCTTTCGAAAGCGAGCGTAACTATGATCCATGCCAAGCATTTGAGCCTGACGCTGCGGGACGGCCAGCGGAGCCTGACGGCGCTTCAGGATATTAATATACATATCAAAAAAGGGGAATGGGTCGCGCTGACGGGCGCGAACGGCAGCGGCAAATCCAGCCTTGTGCGGACCTTCAACGGGCTGCTTATCCCCTCCGGCGGCCGTCTGA
>NZ_ASSC01000491.1 GCF_000520735.1 Paenibacillus forsythiae T98 | reverse complement strand
CCCCCTGCGCCTCCCTGCCGCTTCTCGGGCTGCTCGCCCTGCTGCTTCCGGGAGACGACAAGCTGGAGAAATGGGCCGCAGAGTAACCGGTGAGTTTCGGATCTGATCCGGCACAGAGTGGCTTACTGCTCTGTATTGCCGGGAAGGTCAGCGTCACCGTGCAGGGGATGAGCACCTTCCCTGCCTATCGCCGCGCCTGCCGCAAGGCCGACTCCATGACCCTGGAAAATAGTGCGGCGGCGGTTCCGCTGCCTGCAGTGATGTAGTGATTCCGATCGGTTCGGTCAAATCCCATCCACACGGCTGCCGTCCATTCCGGCGTGTACCCGACAAACCAGATGTCGCGGTTCGCCTTGGGGTCGGTTCCCGGAAGCCCCAACTCCGTCGTGCCGGTCTTTCCGGCGACCGGGCGGCTCATTTGCGCTCTTATGCCTGTGCCTTCCTGAACGGCGTCCCGCAGCATTGCGGTCATTTCTCCGGCGGTTCGAGTCGAAATCGCCCTGGATTCCTCCGGGACATGCTTATACACCACAGTACCGTGACGGTCCGTGATTTGGCGGACGGTATGCGCTTCCCGGTAAATGCCGCCGCTTGCGAACACACTATAGGCTTGGGCCAGCTTCAGCGGAGACACTCCCTTATGCAATCCGCCAAGCGCTACAGAAAGGTTGTTATCCTCATCAGTTAGCTTAATGCCAAGCCTGGAGGCGAATTGACGGGCATAATCAAGGCCCGTCTCTCTCAGAAGCCATACTGCCGGAGCGTTAACGGACTTTCGAAGCGCCTCTCTCATCGGCAATTGTCCGGCGTAGACCTTGTTTATATTCTGCGGACGATAACTTCCATAAGCGTATGGACGGTCAGGCAGCAGGCTGTCAGGCGTGAACCGCCCGCTCTCCAATGCGGGTCCGTAAGCGATTATCGGCTTAAAGGCTGAACCGGGCTGGCGGGCGTCAAGCACGGCCCGGTTCAGTCCCCCTGTGCGGGGAGTGCGTCCGCCCATCATGGCGACAATCTCGCCGCTGTGATGGTTGATAATGACCATAGCGGCCTCCGCCTTGCGGCTCTTGACGTCCGGCGGGAAAGCCTCCTTCCGCGAAAAAGCCTGTTCCATTGCTGATTGCGCTCCCCGGCTCATCGCCGTCTCAATGGTATACCCGCCCTTTCGAAGCTCATTCTCCGGTATGCCGGTGGCCCGGGACGCTTCGCGGAGGGATGCATCCATATAGGAGAAGGCCGACGGTCCGTATCCGGCTTCTTCGAGCGGGTTATACTTGCGGGCGGCAGCTTCCTTCATTTCGCGGTCTGTGATGAGGCCGTCGCGCCGCATGACGTCAAGAACAATGCTGCGCCGATCCAGCGAACGCCCGGGATGATCCACCGGATTATAAATGGAAGGCCCTTTGGGAATTCCGGCCAAAATTGCAATCTGCCAAATCTCCAGCCGTTTCAGATCAGTGACACCGAAATAGCGCTCTGCCGCAGATTTGACGCCATACATTCCTCTTCCCATATAGATTTCATTCAAATAAAGCTCCAGAATTTCATTCTTGGACAGCTGCCTTTCCAGAGCGACGGCAATTGAGGCTTCACTAAGCTTGCGCCATATCGTTCTGTCCCTGTTCAGGTAGACACTGCGGGCAAGCTGCTGCGTAATGCTGCTCCCTCCTTCGGAAAGTCTCATCGAAGCCAAATTGTTCACACACGCACGCAAAATTCCCTTGTAATCAAGACCAGCATGGTCATAGAAACGCCTATCCTCAACAGCAATGAACGCTTGAATCAAAAGTTCTGGCATTTCTTGCAGCTTGGCCGTTTGTCTGTAACCGGAGCCGGGCAGGGAAAACCGGCCCATGAGCGTGCCGTCCGAAGCCGTGATGACACTGGATTCAGGAAGAATCAGAAGATCGGAATGATGATGAACAGTATATCTTCCGTAAGCGAACATATACGCAAGAACCATCAGCCCGAGCATCACAGCAAGCACTCCCGCGTCAAACAATCTGCACAGAAGGCGAAGAACTCCGATGCGCGAGCGCTGAACTTCATAGCTGTGGGGATACAGGCATTCTCCGCAAGCGGGCAATAGGCTCTTCATGAGGCAACCAGGCTTTCAAGCGAGCGCTCCATGTGCTGCAATTCCGCTTGAGCCGACTCCAGATAAGCATATAGAGCGCTTTCCCTGTCCGAAATTTCCGCTTCCGCCGCCGACAGCTCCCGGATAATTCTTCTCGTTCTCAGGACGAGAGCGAGTGCCTCCCCGCCATCCACACGTTCAGTCGGCCCGGAAAGCGCAGGCGAGTATGAACCATGGGCTTCGGGCAGATCACCCGATCCGTTTCTGCCGATTCGCTGCAAGTTGGCCGCCAGCTCCGCCAGTTCTCCTCCCGAGCGTACAGCGACTTCCGGAACAAGGCCGCCTTCCGCCAGTTCACGCGATGCCCGCAAGAGCGTCTTCATATCGCCGGCCAGTATTCCGGAACGGAGTACATACAATAGCCCGAAGCCTGTTAAATACAAAATGACGGAGAACGGGGCTCGCCCCACGGTATTGATTGCCCCGTTCGACAGTCGGATAAACAGAGCAGCCGATTCCGGCGAATACCAGCTATAGAGCAAGGCGCAAATCCGCCGGACGGCTAGTAACAGAGCACCGCTCAACAGAGCGCACCCGCATGTAATGTACAAATAACCAAGTCGTAGCGTATACCTTCTTTTCATGCCGCTTCCTCCCCTTATTCGTTCAATTGCCGATTCACAGAAAGAAGGATAGCAGGCAAATCTTAAGAAACGCGAGCGTCTTTTCTTAAGATTTTCTTAACATTGGATCAGCCCTCCCTTTCTCGGATAAAGGAAAGCGAGTGATGAAATCGGTCCGGCTCATGTCGCTCTGCGCATAGATAACCCCGTTGTGGCGCTCAATAATTCCTTTGGCGATAGCCAGGCCCAGCCCGGCCCCGCCGGTATGCTGTGAACGCGAACGCTCCGCCCGGTAGAAGCGCTCGAAAATATGGGGCAGATCGCTCTCTGCGATCCGCTCGCCGAAATTACGGATTCTCACTACCGCAGCATCATCCTCCCGGCTAAGTCCGATTTCCACTTTCTTGCCTTCTTTTCCATAACGAATCGCATTCGTAATCAAATTCTCGTAGGCCCGGACCAATTCATGGGGAGACGCCATAATCCACAGTTCACCCGTATCCTCCTCGATGTGATAAGTCATGCCCGCCTGCTCCAGCGCAGGGACTGATTCCTCCGCCAGTTGACGCATGAACGCCTTTAAATCAAGCTGTTGCAGCGCCAGCGTCAGTCCCCCGCCGCTCACACGGGTATATTCGAACAAGTCGTCAATCAGCTTTTGCAGCACCCGGGCTTTCTGGTAGGCAATACTTACGTAATAACGCAGCTCGGCTTCTTCCCGGCAGCGATCATGCTCAATATATTCCAGAAATCCGAGGATGGAGGTAAGCGGAGTCCGAAGATCATGAGACACACCCGAAATCAGGTCGTTCTTCGCCTGTTCCGCCTTGCGCTCTTCTTCCAGAGATCGCTGTAGACGCTTGGCCATTTCATTGATATTTTGCGCCAGCACTCCCAATTCGTCTCCGGTGCGAACCTCGATTCGATACGTCATCCCCACGCCGGTCATCTGCTGAATGCCCTGAGTGATTTCTTCCAGGTATACGACGATTTTGCGCGTATAAACAAAGAAAAATAACAAGAAGCTGGCGATTCCCACCATCATTAGCAGAGGAACGGACCCAATATGATTGATGATCCACTGGAGTATCCGGCGGTACGGAGCATTCGGGGGACCGGAGTTCGAATAGACCATCGAGTTCACCAACTGATAGCAGACTGTCAGCAGCCCCGCCGCCGTCGCACTGCTGAGTACAAAAGCCAGGATAAACCTCCACCGGATTGTCAGGATGATTTTGCCGTTCATGAGGATGCCCTCCTTTCGTCTCTCTAGGATGGACCATCCAGCTTATAACCGATTCCCCAAACCGTTTGAATATAGCGCGGGCGCTTCGGATTCAGCTCGATTTTCTCCCGAATATTGCGAATATGTACCATGACCGTGTTCCCTCCGTCCAGAAAAGGCTCGTTCCACAGACTGCGATAAATCTGCTCCATGCTCAACACTTGACCCTGACTCCGGGCCAGCAGCTCCAGAATGGCGAACTCCCGGGGAGTCAGCTTAACTCTGCGCCCTTCCACACTGACCTCATGCTTCGCGGTGTCGATACATAAATCCTCGAACTGAAGCTCATGCTCGCTCCGGTGGGCAGTGGACTCCCGGTTCCACTTATGATAACGTCGAAGCTGGGATTTGACCCGGGCTACAAGCTCCAGCGGATTAAACGGCTTGCCGACATAATCGTCCGCGCCCAGGCTAAGACCTGTGATCTTATCCATGTCGGTATTTTTGGCGGACAGCATAATTATCGGCATATTCCGGGCCTCGCGAATTTTCAGGCATGCCGCAATCCCGTCCATATGGGGCATCATGACATCCAGAATAATCAGATCCACCTCCTCCTGCTCCAGCCATTTCAGGGCCTCCATACCGTTGTAGGCTTTAAACAGCCGATAACCCTCATTGTTTAAATAAATTTCCAGCAACTCCACAATTTCCTTCTCGTCATCTACCAGCAATATCGTCTCCTGCCTCACAGCATGCATCCTCCTCTTGTCCCTCGTAAGCACCTCCTTAAATTCTATCAGATAAATTCCTGTTTTTTACTCTATGCGGGAGTTATTCAACCTCCGTTTTTTGCGTTACAATTAATTAAAACTTGAAATATCCCTGTACATGGGGACGGGAGGAAGCATGATGCTGAAAAAATCGCTGACGCTCATCCGAAGAGGCTACGGGAAAAAGCTGGTCTCCATTCACGCATGGAACGCCTGGCTGGTCCTGTTCCTGGCTGTAAGCGGTTTGATGCTGCTGGGCGCATTTTGGCGGGAATGGCTGGGCGAAGGCCGAGTTTGGCTGAAATGGGGACATATCGCAGGCGGGCTGGCCCTGCTTGTTCCGGTTGTCTATTATCTGCTGCTGGCGGCCAAGCATTGGAAACGGCTAAAGGGGAAACCCTCGCAAAAAGCCAATGTCATCACGGTACTAACGCTGCTGTTCGGCTGGATGGTATCGGGGATTGTGCTGTGGCAGTATAAAGCCTTCGGTCCACGGGCGGCCAATGCCGCGCTGCTGGCGCATGACCTCTTCACCTGGATCGGGCTGCCGATTATTATATACCATTCGATCACCCGCACCCGCTGGCTGAAGGAGCCGGACAAACGGTCGATTCGGCCGGAGCAAGAGATTCTGGATGCGGCAGCTTCCAATAGAGCTGAAAAAACTCCCCCTCGTCCCCAGCCTGTGTATACGCGGCGCGGATTTCTTAAGGCTGCCGTCGGCGCAGGGCTGGCCGTTACGCTCGGGCCAACTTTTGTCCGCTGGATGAGCTGGTCGCTGCAACTGCCTGCGGGGGGAGAACCGCCCGGGGCTAATGCCAACCGCCTGCTGCCCGA
>NZ_ASSC01000490.1 GCF_000520735.1 Paenibacillus forsythiae T98 | reverse complement strand
GAGCCGCTGAAGGCGCTGGACCGGGAGGAGCGGGTCGTGTACATTGGCTCCTTCTCCAACACGATGTTCGCCGGGCTTCGTCTCGGCTACGCGGTCCTTCCGCCGTCTCTGGTTGCGCCAACGGTAGCCGCGAAGGCGCTGTACGAGCCGCTTCCCGCCGGACTGCTGGAGCAGCGGGCGCTGGCCCGCTTCATGTCGCTCGGCGTATATGCCCGCCATATCCGGCGCATGACGCGCCTCTATGGCGAACGCGGCCGCATTCTCCGCGAGCTGCTGGTCGGAATACCGGGCGGGCTGTTTCATCCGCAGCCCGGCGACGCGGGGCTGCATATCTACGCCCGCTGGCGGCGGAGCGCAGAGGAATTCGCCCGCTTTCAGG
>NZ_ASSC01000489.1 GCF_000520735.1 Paenibacillus forsythiae T98 | reverse complement strand
GGCGGCGCTTCGGCGTCCGCGGCGACGGGGCGCAGCCGCGTGACCGTGACCTCGGGCGGGGTTGCGGCCCGCCCGGCGGGAGGAGCGCCCGCCGATTTCAAGGCGGGCGACAAGGTCTCGCACGGCAAATGGGGCGTCGGCACCATTGTCGCCGTGAAGGGCAGCGGCAACGACATGGAGCTGCAGATTGCCTTTCCGGCGCCGATGGGCGTGAAGCGGCTCCTGGCCGGATTCGCGCCGATCACCAAGGTGGAGTAAGCGTCCGGCTGCGGGCGGCTCGGGCGCCGGAGCGTTGCGAGCGAGAACGCCCGGCGATTAAAGACCCGGCTTTTGGATCAGGCTGAAATATAAAGACACAATTTGGTATGGCGGAGGGATGTCTCAGGCATGGACGCAATGCATACGATGGAAGAGCTTGTGGCGGAGCTGAATAAATATAATTACCATTACTATACGCTGGATGCGCCGCTCATCAGCGACAAGGAGTACGACGCCCTGTACGACAAGCTCGTCGCCCTGGAAGCGGAGAGCGGCGTCGCCCTGCCGGATTCGCCGACCCAGCGCGTCGGGGGCGAGCTGCTGAAGGGCTTTGTCCCGCACCGGCACCTTGCTCCCCTCTGGAGTCTCGACAAGGCGCAGAACATTGAGCAGCTCCGCAATTGGAACGCCCGGGTGCTCCGGCTGGTGAACGACTACAACAGCAAAAATCCCGAGCAGCCTCTTCCCGAGCCGCGCTATGCCGTGGAGCTGAAATTCGACGGCCTGACGCTGAACCTGACCTATCGTAACGGGCGGCTGGTTCAGGCGTCCACGCGGGGCAACGGCGTTACGGGCGAAGGCATTCTGGCTCAGGTGAAGACGATCAAATCGGTTCCGCTGACGATTCCTTTCAAGGAAGGCGTCATTGAGGTGCAGGGCGAGGGCATCATGAATTTGTCGGTGCTTGCCGAATATAACAAGACGGCGGCGGAGCCGCTGAAGAATGCGCGCAACGGAGCGGCCGGAGCGCTGCGCAACCTGAATCCGAAGCTGACGGCCGAGCGGCGGCTGAATGCCTTTTTCTACAATATCGGATATTCGGAAGGCGCAGAGTTCCTGACCCATCAGGAAATGATGCAGTTCTTGCGCGACAATCAATTCAAAGTCAACCCTTACCTGGCCTACTTCGATAATTTCGATGAAGTGACAGAGCAGTTGGCCGACATTGAGGAGGGCCGCTCCAAGCTGGACTATCTGATCGACGGCGCCGTCATCAAAATTACCGATTTCCGCATCCGGGAAGTGCTGGGCTATACGGACAAGTTCCCGCGCTGGGCGGTCGCCTACAAGTTCGAGGCGGAGGAGACGACCACCATACTGGAATCGGTAATCTGGAATGTGGGCCGGACCGGCAAAGTGACGCCGCTGGCGCGGGTCGAACCGGTGGAATTGGCCGGAGTTACCGTACAGAACTGTACGCTTAACAATGTCGGCGACATTGAGCGGAAGAACCTGAAGCATGCGCTCGGGACGCGGGTCTTCATCCGCCGTTCCAACGACGTCATCCCGGAGATTCTGGGGAAGGTAACCGAAGAGAAGGACGGCGGGGAGATCATCTATCCCGAGCACTGTCCGGCCTGCTGTTCTCCGCTGGAAATGCGCGGGGCGCATCTGTTCTGCAACAACAAGCTGAACTGCAAGCCGCAGATCGTTGCGAGAATTACGCATTATTCCTCAAGGGACGCCATGGACATCGAGACGTTCAGCGAGAAGACGGCGGGACAGCTGTATGAGGAATTGAACGTCCGCGAGCCTGCGGATCTCTATGAGCTTACGCTGGAGCAGCTGGTGAAGCTGGAACGGTTCGGCGAGAAGAAGGCAAGCAATCTGCTTCAGGCGCTCGAAGAAAGCAAGGGCCGTGACCTCGCATCCTTCCTGTACGCGCTGGGCATCCCGAATACCGGCAAGGCGACGACCCGGATGCTGGCCGACCACTACCGCGATCTGAACGCCGTGATGACGGCGAGTGCGGAGGAGCTGTCGGCGCTGCCTGATATCGGGGGCATTGTGGCCGAGAGCATCGTTTCCTATTTTGCCGATCCATTCGTGGTGACAGGCATCCGCCGTCTGCTTGAGCTGGGCGTTCAGGCCAAGGCGCCGGAGGCTCCTGCGCCGGTCAGCCAGGATTCCTTCTTCACCGGCAAGACAGTAGTGTTGACCGGAACGCTCCACAGGCTGACCCGGGACGAAGCGGCGGAGCGGCTGGAAGCGCTGGGCGCCAAGGTGACCGGCAGCGTCTCCAAGAAGACCGATCTCGTCATCGCCGGGGAGAAAGCCGGCAGCAAGCTGGCAAAGGCGCAAGCGCTCGGCGTGCCGGTCATTGACGATGAGGAAGAATTAATCCGGCTCCTGGAGGGCGGAGCGCCGGCTTGATATCCAGGCAGCATATTCATGCTTATGCAAGGGGGAGGCCCCAAAGCCATTAATGAGGCTTTGGGGCCTCCCCCTCTTTGCCCAGCGAAAATTAACCCAAGTCTGCCCATATCTTTACATGGCGCAAATACTCCCCCCTTAGACTATATTTGAGTACTTACTACTGGGAGGGTATATAAACAAATGAACAAAGGTCTGAAAAAAGTTGCAATCGGCGGTTTGGCCGGCCTTATCCTTTCCGCTGG
>NZ_ASSC01000488.1 GCF_000520735.1 Paenibacillus forsythiae T98 | reverse complement strand
TTGCGTCCGGCGGAAGGCAGCTGGTTGTTATCGCCGGCAATCACGACCAGCCCGAGCGCGTATCCTCCGTATCTCCGCTTGTCTTCGGACACGGCATTACCCTTGTCGGTCTGCCCGCGGGCGATCCGGTAACGGTCAAGGTGGCCCGGACCGGGGAAATCGCGCGTATAGCGGCCCTTCCGTACCCTTCCGAAGCCCGTCTTGGTGAGCTTCTGGCAGGGGACAGCGACGAAGCCGGACTGAGGCTTGCCTACAGCACGCGGGTAGGCCGCCTGATGAAGCAGCTGTCCCGGGAATTCACGCCAGGCACGGTCAATCTGGCCATGAGCCATATTTATGTGCTGGGCGGCGTCGAGAGCGACTCCGAGCGCCCGATCCAGGTCGGCGGGGCGTATACCGTCGATCCGTCGGCGCTGGCATGCGGCGCGCAGTATACGGCGCTTGGCCACCTCCACCGGCCGCAGAAGGTCAAGGGAGAAGGAGTGATCCGGTACAGCGGCTCACCGCTGGCGTACAGCTTCTCGGAGGCGGGACAGGCCAAGTCCGTAACGATGCTGGACCTTTCGCCGGGAGCGGAGGCGAAGCCGGAAGAGATTCTGCTGCGCTGCGGCCGTCCCCTGGTGGAGTGGGACTGCGCGGGGGGACTTGACGAAGTGTTCCGGTGGCTGGACGAGGACAGGGACCTTGATGCGTTCATCGATCTGAGAATCCGCTTGAGCGAGGCGCTGTCGATGGGGGATATCCAGCGGCTGCGCAAGGCGCGGGAAGGCATTGTACATATCCGGCCGGTCTACCCGGAGATGGAGCGGGAGCTGGAGGCTTCCCTTCGCTCCCGTATGCCGGTGCAGGAGCTGTTCAGAAGATTCTACCAGCGGCAGACCGGCGGAGCCGAGCCGGAAGACAGCCTTGTGGAGCTGTTTCTGGAACTGGCGGAGGAAGAGCGTGAGGGCCAGGAAGCGGAGGAGATCCAATGAAGCCGATACTGTTAAAAGTTAGCGGGCTGCAGAGCTACCGCGAAAGTCAGGAGATCGATTTCGTCAGCCTGTGCGAGACTGGGCTGTTCGGCATCTTCGGACCGACGGGCAGCGGGAAATCGAGCCTGCTCGACGCCATCACCCTGGCGATGTACGGCAAGGTGGAACGCGCCGTGAACGGCACACAGGGGATTATGAACCATTCCGAGGATACCCTTGCCGTGGCGTTCACCTTTGAGCTTGCCTCTTCCCATGGGGCCAGCCGTTATCGGGTGGAGCGGAGATTCAAGCGGACGGGCGAGCAGTCCGTCAGCAATACGGTGAGCCGCTTCATTGAGCTTGGGCCGGACGGCGAAAAGGTAATCGCGGACAAGCTTGCGGAGGTAACGCGCTGCGTCGAGGGCAAAATCGGGCTTAAAATGGATGATTTCACCCGGGCTGTTGTCTTGCCCCAGGGCAAGTTCGCCGAATTTCTGTCGCTGCGCGGCGTGGACCGCAGACAGATGCTTCAGCGTCTGTTCCACCTGGAACAGTATGGCGACCAACTGGCATTGAAGCTCAGCCGCCGGGTCAAGGAGAACGAGGCGGCGCTCCGCGCGCTGGAGGCCGAGCAGCAGGGGCTCGGCAGCGCCGGAGCGGAGGATGTGCGGGCGGCCGAGGAACGTCTTGCCGAGGCTGTGCGCCGCGCAGCGAAGTGCCGCGAGCGGCTGGACGCGGCTTCCCGGCAGGCCGAGCGATTCG
>NZ_ASSC01000487.1 GCF_000520735.1 Paenibacillus forsythiae T98 | reverse complement strand
TGCAGCGGGCGGCTCTGTCCCGCGAAGACGCGGGACTGGCTACGGAGCTCGTGTACGGGACGATTTCGCGTCTGAATACGCTGGAATATGTGCTGAAGGGCTTTGTGAGCAAAGGGCTGGACAAGCTTCAGCCCTGGGTGCGCAGCCTGCTGTCTCTGAGCCTTTATCAGATTATGTATCTTGACCGGATACCACCTCACGCGGCGGTGAACGAGGCCGTCAATCTGGCCAAGCGCCGCGGTCATCAAGGCATCTCAGGCATGGTGAACGGCGTGCTGCGGAGCGTGCTTCGCGCGGGACCGCTGCCGGTCATCCCGCAGGACATATCCTGGGAGGAGCGGACGGCGCTTCTTCATTCGCATCCGCTGTGGATGATAGAGCGGTGGCGGGATGAGTTCGGAGCGGAAGCGGCCGAGGCGATCTGCAAGGCTAACAATGAGCCGCCTGCCGTCAGCGTCCGGGTCAACACTACAATGACCAGCCGCGAACGGCTGCTGGATGAGCTGCTCGCTCAGGGTATCAACGCCCGGCCGTCGGAGCTTAGCCCATATGGAATCGTGGCCAGAGGGGCAGGCAACTTGGCGCTCTCTTCCTGGTACCGCGACGGCCTTCTGTCCATTCAGGACGAAAGCTCCATGCTTGTGGCCGAGGCCGTAAGTCCGCAGCCCGGGATGAAGGTGCTGGACTGCTGCGCCGCTCCCGGGGGCAAAACGACGCATATGGGCGAGCTGATGAAGGACCAAGGCTCCATTTATGCAAATGAGCTGCATCAGCACAAGGCGGCCCTGATCTCGGATCAGGCCGGACGTCTCGGTCTGGAGTGCATCGACACCTTAAGCGGCGACGCACTGGAGCTTGGACGGAAATTCGCACCCGGTTCCTTCGACCGGATTCTGCTGGACGCTCCCTGCTCGGGACTTGGCGTTATCCGGCGGAAGCCGGATCTGAAATGGGTCAAGCAGCCGGAGGATGCGGCGGCGATTGCGAGGCTCCAGTCCGGGCTGCTGGATTCGGCCGCCGCCTTGCTGAAGCCGGGCGGACTGCTGGTGTACAGCACCTGTACGATGGACCGGATGGAGAACGGCGATATCATCAGTTCCTTCCTGGAGCGAAGCGGAGAGTTCGCCGCTGCGACCTTCGCTTCACCGCTGTGGAAACGTCTTGGCGATACCGCACTTGCCAGCGGGCAGGGGATGCAGATCTTGCCCCAGCATTACGGCAGCGACGGCTTCTACATCGCCATTCTTGAACGGCTCCATCCATAGAGCCGCCAATTAAATCCAAGACTGTCTTAACCCCGCCGGGCCTGCCTTGGCGGGTTTTCTTTTACCCTCTGTGAGATTTGTGTTAAAATAGGCGGGATGAGAAATAATATGAATATCTCATGAACAAACACTTATAAGTTCAGACATCATTAAGAAAGCACAGGTGCGATTGCGATAATGAAACCTTTAATATATGATTTCACCCTTGAAGAGCTGGTGGAGTGGGCCAGGGACAATGGAGAGCCGGCTTTTCGGGGAGGGCAAATTTTTGATTGGCTCTACGTCAAGCGCGTCAGCGACTTTGACTCGATGAGCAACCTGCCGAAGGCGCTGCGGGTGAAGCTGGATGAACAGTTCTCGATTAACGCCCTTTCGGAAATTACAAGACTCGAATCGAAGGACGGGACGGTGAAGTTCCTGTTCGGTCTGAGCGACGATCATGCCATTGAGACGGTCATCATGAAGCATAACTACGGCAACAGCGTATGCGTGACCACCCAGGTGGGCTGCCGGATCGGCTGCACCTTCTGCGCTTCGACCCTTGGCGGGCTTAAGCGTGATCTGACGGCGGGCGAGATTGTGGCTCAGGTCGTACGCTCCCAGCAGATTCTCGATGCCCGGGGCGAACGCGTCAGCAGCATTGTCATCATGGGCACGGGCGAGCCGTTTGAGAACTATGATGCCACAATGAGATTCCTGCGTCTGATGATTCACGAAAAAGGATTAAATATCGGCCAGCGGCATATAACGGTATCAACAAGCGGGATTGTCCCGAGCATTTACAAGTTCGCCGATGAGGATACCCAGATCAATCTGGCGATCTCCATTCATGCGCCCAATGACGCGCTTCGCTCAAAGCTGATGCCGGTGAACCGCCGTTATCCGTTTGATGAAGTAATGGAATCGCTGCGCTATTATCAGGCGAAGACAGGACGGCGAATCAGCTTCGAATACGCGCTGATCGGCGGCGTAAATGATCGGCCGGAGCATGCCGAAGAGCTTGCCGGAGTGCTGAAGCATATGCTGTGCCATGTTAATCTCATTCCGGTTAACCATGTGCCTGAACGCAAATATGTGCGCACTTCACGCGGCGATATTTTTCAATTTCAGCGGATTCTGGCCGAGCAGGGAGTCAATGTGACGATTCGCCGGGAACAGGGCCATGATATCGCCGCCGCGTGCGGGCAGCTGCGCGCCAAACATATGGAGTTGAGGTGAAGTCATTTGATCAGAACAGTTCATGCCAGCGACATTGGGCGGGTACGTTCCGTCAATGAGGATTCGGTCTGGACCGGTGTCACGAGCCACGGATATACGCTGGGCATTATCGCCGACGGAATGGGAGGTCATTTGGCGGGCGACACCGCCAGCCGTCTGGCGCTTGAGTCTGTCCGGGAGGGTCTGGACGGAATCGCGCCGGGTCTTTCGGGAGAAGACTTGAGCGCGGTCTTGTCGGACGCGATTATGAAAGCCAATGATATCGTCTACAAGCAGGCGGCCAGTGATGAGCGTTACCACAACATGGGGACAACCGTCGTTTCTGCGCTGCTCGCCGGGCCGTCAGGCTACATTGGCCATATCGGCGACAGCAGAGCCTACATAATTAAGGATGGCAAGGCGCGGCAACTAACCGAGGATCACACACTGGTAAACGAGCTGTTCAAGAACGGCCAGATTACACTTGAAGAGTTGGATACCCATCCGCGGCGCAATGTTCTCATACGCGCTCTGGGAACGGATGAGGAAATCAAGGTCGATTTGCTTCCGGTAACGCTTGAACCGGGTGAAGTGCTGCTGCTGTGCAGCGACGGTTTGAGTAATTTTGTCAGTGCCGAGCATTTGGGGAAGGTTGCCGGCATGCAGGAAATATCGCTTAAGGAAAGAGCGGACCGTTTGCTTCAGCTGGCTCTGCTTGCCGGCGGCGGCGATAACATAAGCGTCGCCATGCTGGAACATCATGAGGAGGCCGCTGTGCCCGAATCAAAGGAGTGGGAGAGATGATCGGTCACGAGTTGGGAGGCCGTTACCAAGTCATCGAGCGGATCGGTGGGGGCGGAATGGCGCTCGTATACAGGGCGCATGATATTCTGCTTAATCGTAATGTCGCTATAAAAGTATTGCGTAATCAATTTGTGCACGATGAGGAATTTATTCGCCGCTTCCGGCGGGAGGCGCAATCCGCCGCTTCGCTCTCTCATCCCAATGTGGTTAGCATTTACGATGTGGGACAGGAAGATGAAATTCATTATATTGTCATGGAATACGTGGAAGGCAAGAATCTGAATGAAATCATCAAGGAGAGGGCGCCGC
Source organism: Paenibacillus forsythiae T98 (assembly GCF_000520735.1). GTDB lineage: Bacteria > Bacillota > Bacilli > Paenibacillales > Paenibacillaceae > Paenibacillus_AQ > Paenibacillus_AQ forsythiae. The sequence continues at coordinate 9,793 of NZ_ASSC01000487.1, read as the reverse complement.
TGCAGGTGGACGAATCCGTGAGAATCGCCACTCAAATCTGTGACGCGCTTGATCATGCTCATCAGAATCAGATCATCCACCGGGATATTAAACCGCATAACATCCTTATCGGACGCAACGGCCGGGTCAAGGTGACTGACTTCGGGATTGCCCGGGCAGTAACTTCGACTACGATTACCCAGACCGGTTCGGTCGTCGGCTCGGTGCATTATTTTTCTCCGGAACATGCCAAGGGAGTCGCCACCGGGGAGAAGTCGGACCTGTATTCGCTCGGTATCGTGATCTATCAGATGCTGACCGGGAGCCTGCCCTTTCTGGGCGAGAGTCCAATCAGCGTAGCGCTGAAGCACCTTCAGGAGGAATTCGAGGAGCCGCGGAAGCTGAATTCGATGATTCCCCAGAGCGTGGAGAATATTATTCTTAAATCGATGCGCAAAAATCCCGACGAGCGTTATCAGTCGGCCAAAGAAATGCTTCAGGATCTGGAAACCTGCCTGCTCCCGGAGCGCCGCAGCGAGCCCAAGCTAAGCTTTCTGGAAGACGATGAGGACAGGACAAGGGTGATGCCGGCCATTAAGCCGCTCCCCAAGAGCAGCGGCTTGCGAAGTCGTACCGAAGACAGAATGATCCGTGAGGATGATGTTCCCGCTGCCAAGAAGGGAAGGGACTGGGGAAGGCCCGTTCTCTGGATCGGACTGACGCTGCTGCTTCTGCTGGCGATGACCGGAGTCGTATGGTATGTAAACGCGAAGCTGGTCGTTCCGGAGGTTAAGGTGCCCAAATTGGTCAGTCTTTCGCTGGAGGACGCCAAAGCCAGGCTGGCCGAGGCCGGACTCGTTCTGGAAGAGCCGGTAACGACCGAGTACAACCCTAACTTTGCCGAAGGCATCGTCTTCGAGCAGAGCAAGGAGCCGGATACGACAGTGAAGGAAGGAACGACTATCACCCTTAAGGTAAGCATTCCCAAACCGCTCTCGCAAATGCTGGATTTATCAGGGAACACCTATGACGATGCGGTAAAAGCTCTTATGGCTCAAGGCGTCGACCAAAGCCGCATTACGCAGGAAAGCGAATTCAGCGGAGATGTTCCGGTAGGCCAGGTGCTCCGGCAGAATCCGCTGCCAGGCAGTGATTATGATCCCGATACTGCGACGATTTCCATCACGGTCAGCAAAGGGCAGGAGAGTATAGTCATGCCGGATCTGACGGGCCTTACGGAATCGGAAGCGAAGGCCAAGCTGGCTGAGGTCGGACTGGAGCTCGGCGATGTGAAGACCGAAGGCAGCTTCTCCATGGGAAAGGGTAAAATAACAAAGCAATGGCCGTATGAAAAAGGCGCATCAGCGCTGCCCGGGGAGAAAATCACAATCTATATCAGCAGCGGCTATCCGCCGGAGGCGCTGGAATATACATTCAATCTTCCGGTCTCTCCGGCGCAGGAAGGAAAGAAGACCAAAATCCGGATTGAATACGCCGATGCCCGCAACAATGGCGAGAATCAGGATTGGGGAACCCGCACGATCAGCAAGACCCAGGTGCTCTCCGTGAATCTCGTTCTCGCTCCGAATAAGGATGGAGCTGTCATCGTGTACCGGGACGGCGAGTTCTACGATACGTATCCTGTATCGTATATGGATGCAAAGAACGGCACGGTGCCCATCCCTGAGCCTTCGCCGGTCAATCCGCCTTCGCCGTCCCCGGCCGAGACGCCCGCCGGCACACCTGCCAGCGCCGAGCCGTCGGCAGAGCCGGTTACCGCACCCGGAACGGGAGATGCTCCTTCCGATACCGGAGGCGAGCCGGGCGTCAATCAGACGGGGTACAACGCGGACACTGCCCTGATCACATCGGGCAAGAACAACCCCAAAGCTTCGGGCGGCCATAAAGACAAAGGCAACAAGAAAGACGGCAACTAATCGCAGAAATGATTCAAGGACAAGAGCGGCCGCTTAGACAGCCGCTCTTGCATTTAAACGGGGAGGGCGGCCGCAACAGTACCCTCCGAATCCAAGAGAGGAAGGCTTCGTTAATGCCTGAGGGTGTAATCGTCAAGGCTTTAAGCGGTTATTATTATGTGAAACCGCTCCGGGAAGGGAAGATTTCCCCGGAGGATGAAATCGTTCAGTGCAGAGCCCGCGGTATTTTCAAGAAGAGAGGCCAGTCTCCGCTTGTCGGGGACCGGGTTCTTTATTCCCTGACAGAGAATGGAGAGGGGACGGTGGATGAACTGCGCCCGCGCGATTCCGAACTGATCCGTCCGCCGGTGGCGAATGTTAAGCTGGCGGTGCTCTTGTTCTCCGTAAGGGAACCGGATCTGAATTTGCAGCTCCTCGATAAATTTCTCGTTCATATCGAGCATTCCGGACTAGAGACGATCATCGTGCTGACCAAACGGGATTTGGCGGAAGAGGACGGGGAGGGCATCGCCCAGGTAAAAGAGCTGTACGAACGGATTGGCTATGAGGTGCTGGTGACAAGCTCGCGGACGGGCTCGGGCAGCGGGGAGCTTCGGAAGCGGCTGGCCGGCATAATCAGCGTATTCGCCGGACAGTCCGGCGTAGGCAAATCGTCGATGCTTAACCGGCTTGTTCCCGGGCTGTCTCTGGAGACCAGCGAGATCAGCATGCGGCTGGGAAGAGGACGCCACACGACGCGGCATGTCGAGCTGATGGATATCGGCGATGGAGGCTATGTGGCCGATACGCCGGGCTTCAGCCAGCTGGACTTTTTGGAGCTTGGCGTGGAAGAATTGTCTTCCTGCTTCCGCGAGTTCGTGCCCTTGGCTTCGGAATGCAAGTTTCGGGGGTGCAGCCATCTTCATGAACCGGGCTGCCGTGTCATCGAGGCCTGGGAGGCCGGAGAGATTGCGGACAGCCGATATGAGCATTACAAGCAATTCTTTACTGAAATGAAAGACAAGAAGCGGAGGTACTGACACATGATCAAAATTGCTCCTTCCATTCTGTCGGCGGACTTCGCCGCACTCGGCGCCGAAGTGGCCGAAGTTGAAGCCTCCGGCGCGGACTGGATTCATGTGGACGTCATGGACGGCCATTTTGTTCCCAATATTACACTCGGTCCGCCAATTGTTAAGGCGGTATCGGCCCATACGTCTTTGCCGCTGGACGTTCACCTTATGATTGAGAAGCCGGAGCGCTACATAGCCGACTTCGCGGCGGCGGGGGCGGCTGTCATTACCGTCCATGCCGAAGCTTGCGTTCATCTGCATCGGGTGATTCATCAGATCAAGGAGCTTGGTCTGCTGGCCGGTGTGGCGATCAACCCGGGAACGCCTGCCTCCGCCGTGAGAGAAGTTCTGGCGGATGTCGATCTGGTCCTGGTCATGACCGTTAACCCCGGCTTTGGCGGACAGGCATTCATCCCCGGCACCGTGCATAAAATCCGGGAAATTCGCCAGTGGGCGGAGGAGATCGGCCATGATCTGCGTATCGAGGTCGATGGAGGGATTGCCGAAGCGACGGCGCGTACCGTAAGCGAGGCCGGGGCGGATGTGCTGGTTGCCGGCAACGCCGTGTTCGGCCGAAGCGACCGGGCAGAGGCCATTTCCACGATCCGGGCGGCGGCTGAAGCTCGCTGACAGGAGTGAAGGCCGGGAGGTATAGGCCAAGTTGCCAACGCATAAATATGGTTACATGAGCAGAAATCTCATGTAGCCTTTTTTGTGTCTTAACCCAGGGCTGCAGCATTGATCGGAGGGTGAAACATGAAATTTTATACATTTAAGCTGCCGAAGTTTTTGGGAGGGTTTGTGAAGGCGATCTTGAACACATTTCAGAAGAGTTGAGGGCCGCAAGCAGCATAGGGCAACATGAAAAAAAGCACCTTACATATGTAAAGGGTGCTTTTTGTTTGAAATTAAGTTTCGGAAACTAGACGCGTTCTACTTTACCGGATTTCAGGGCGCGGGTGCTTACGTATACACGCTTCGGTTTGCCGTTCACCAGAATGCGAACCTTCTGAACGTTAACTCCCCAGGAGCGACGGTTGCGGTTGTTGGCGTGGGATACGTGGTTGCCGCTGCTCGGCTTCTTGCCAGTTACAGCACATTTACGGGACATGATTACACCTCCTTGTTGCATTCACCTGCATAAAACAATACTTAAATATAATATCACAGTAAAAAATGCCCCGTCAACCGGTTCAAAAACATTTATTTCTCAAGTTGCTTATAGTACAATATAGATTAGTGTATTGCGTCCACTTTGTATTAGCTATGAGAGGCATGAAGGCAGGAAGGGGAATCTTCATTGAGTAAGCGTTCTATAAATGGAAGAGATTTTACAGCGATGGTACTGGCCGGCGCTGAGAAGCTGCAGCAGCATGCGGAGCACGTGAATTCCCTGAATGTTTTTCCGGTTCCGGACGGAGATACAGGGACCAATATGAACTTGACGATGACTGCAGGAGTGGGTGAACTGCGAAAGAATCATTCCGCTTCGGTCGGACAAAGCTCAGGCGTGCTGTCCAAAGGACTGCTGATGGGCGCGCGCGGCAATTCCGGTGTTATTTTGTCCCAGCTGTTCCGCGGATTCAGCCGTTATGCCGCCCCGTACGAAGAACTGAATTCTCTTCAATTTGCGGCTGCGCTGCAGACCGGTGTGGATACCGCTTATAAAGCCGTGGTCAAGCCGGTTGAAGGAACGATCCTGACTGTAGCCAAGGAAGCTGCCAGACATGCCGTTTACCTGGCGCGGCGGACAACCGATATTAATGAATTGATGTCCGAAGTGCTGGCCAAGGCCAAAGAGGCGCTTGCGGGAACGCCGGAACTTCTGCCGGTTCTCAAGCAGGTGGGTGTTGTGGATTCGGGCGGTCAAGGTTTGGTTTATATATATGAAGGTTTTTTGGAGTCTTTGGCAGGCGGGCGGTTCACCGATTTAGATCAGGGACAAGCCGCCGCCGGGACAGCGTCCAGAGAGCCGGCAGCAGTGCCCGGGAAGCCGGAGGCGAAGCCCGCATATGTGCCGGTATCCGCCCAATCGCGGCTGTCCACGGAGGATATTGAGTTTTTGTATGACATGGAGTTCTTTATCAATCGACAATTGGGCAGCCCCGGGGCCAAGGCGTTTGATGAGGATCAATTCCGGAAAGCGTTATCGGTGAATGGCGACTCCATTATCGTTATTTCTGATGACGACACCATCAAGGTGCATGTGCACTCCAGGGCTCCGGGTGAAGTGCTGAATCTTGCGCTGCTCTACGGGGAGATTACCCAGATTCATATACTGAATATGAGGGAGCAGCATCGTGAGCTGCTTACGGCCGGGATGGACATCGCTCCAAGCCCTGAGGTATTTGCAGATATCCCCGAGGAAAAGAGCGGCGCCCAGGACCCCGCGGTGCCTCCAGCGGACGATCTGGCGCCATATGGCTTTATCGCAGTATCCTCCGGTGACGGAATTTCCGACATCTTCAGGAGCCTGGGGATTGATGCAGTGCTGTCAGGCGGCCAGACGATGAATCCGAGCACAGAGGATTTCGTAAAAGCCGTGTCGTTAATTTCAGCGAAGCATATCTATATTTTGCCGAATAATTCCAATATCGTTCTTGCCGCCGAGCAGGCCAAAGAGCTTCTTGAAGGCGACCGGGAAATTACGGTCATTCCAAGCAAGAGCATCCCGCAGGGTATTGCGGCCGCATTCGCTTTTCAGGAGGAAGAATCGGCAGACAGCAACACGGGCAGAATGCTGGAGGCTATTGAACGGGTGAAATCGGGACAGGTCACTTATGCGGTAAGGGATACCAAGTACGAAGAAATGGACATTAAGGCGGGTCAATATATCGGGATTTCCAATTCCAAAATCGTCGCCGCCGCCGAGGACCTGTTGTCCGCCAGCCAGGCGCTTCTGTCCAGGATGGTGGAGAGCGGAGACGAGATCATTACTATTTTGACGGGGCAAGAAGCCAAATCTGAAGATACGGAAGCGCTGGAGGACTGGCTCGGAGCGAATTATCCCGATGCGGAAATTGAAATCCATGCAGGCGGTCAGCCGCTGTACTATTATTTGTTCTCGGTAGAAGCTTAAGGCTGATTAAATATTTAAAATGGGGAGGTTTACCATGAATCATACCGTAATCGTTACCGATAGCACATCCGATATTCCTCCGTCCATGGCGGAAGCCTATGGCATCCACGTCGTGCCGCTTACCCTCATGTTCGCGGAGGAATCTTACCGCGACGGGATCGATATAACGCCGGAACAATTCTATGAGCGACTTCCCCGTTCTCCACAGCTGCCGACCACGTCACAGCCATCGCCTGTGGAATACATGGATGTGTATAGAAATATTCTGGAGCAATATCCGGACAGTCCGGTATTGTCTTTCCATATTTCCTCCGGGCTGAGCGGAACCTATCAATCCGCGCTGCTCGCCAAATCGATGCTGGAGGAAGAAGGCGACCGGATAACCGTAGTGGATTCCTTGTCGGCGTCTTACGGGTTCGGTCTGCTGGTGGTTCATGCGGCCCGTTTGTCGGCGGAGGGAAAAGGTCCGGAGGAAATCCTGGAATCTGTCGAACGGCTTCGCCGCTCGCGCAAGCTGTATTTTCTGGTGGATACGCTTGAATATCTGCAAAAGGGAGGCCGGATCGGCAAAGCTTCGGCTATCCTTGGCACACTGCTCAATATCAAGCCGATTCTGTCGATTGATGAGGATGGCATTATCTATGCGGTAGAGAAGGTCAGGGGACGAAAAAAAGCGGTGGCCCGGATGATCGAACTGTTCAAGAGCGATCTGCAAGGCGCGGACAAAGTCAATGTGGCTGTCGGACATACGGCCCAGCCCGCTGCGGGTGAGGAATTTCTGCAGGAGCTCTCAGCGCATTTCACCCTTGAGGAAAAAGTGCTGACCAATGTAGGCCCTGTTGTCGGAAGTCATGTGGGCAACGGCACACTTGCCGTATTTATATGGCCCGCGTAGGTGAGGGATGAATATGACTTTAGCTTTGGATACAACCGAGGTAAGACAAATTAGTGGCGTGAGCGCTCAAAAGCAGGCTGAGCTTCACGCCTTTGGCATATATACGGTGAAGGATTTGCTGGAGTATTATCCTTTCCGCTACGAGGATTACCGTCCGAAATCGCTCAGCGAGGTGAAGCACGGGGATAAAGTTACGGTCGAGGCCAAAGTTATCGGCATTCCGGTGCTTCAGCGATTCGGCGGGAAATCGCGGCTCAGCTGCAAAATGATGGCGGAACCGTGGATGTTCACAGCTACGTGGTTTAACCGGCATTTTGTCCGCGAGCAGCTCACTGCGGGGCGCCAGGTTGTGATCAGCGGAAAATGGGATCAGAAGCGGTCGCAAATTACAGTGGCCGACTATGAATTTCCGGACCGCGGGGAAGGGAAGAAGGGAACGCTTCAGCCGGTATATTCCGTCGGCGGCAAAATTACGCAAGGCTGGCTCCGCAAGACAATTGCCCAGGCGCTGCTGCAGTTCGGGGAGATGATCCCCGAACTTTTGCCGCAGCCCATTATGCATAAATACAGCTTCATGCCGCGCAAGCGGGCCATTGCAACTATCCATCAGCCGGAGGATTCAAGGGAGGGCCAGGAGGGCCGCAGAAGAATGGTGTACGAGGAACTGTTTCTGTTCCAGCTTAAGGTTCAGGCTTTCCGTACACTCAACCGGGGCAGGATGGACGGGATGGTGCATACGGTGGACAATGCGACGGTCCGTCAATTCGTCCGGAGTCTCCCGTTCGAGCTGACCAACGCGCAAAAGGCGGCGGAGCTTGAAATTTTGCAGGATATGCGTTCCCCTTACTGCATGAACCGTCTTCTCCAGGGCGATGTGGGCTCCGGTAAAACGGCGCTTGCGGCCGTCGCGCTGTTCGCGACGGTCCGTTCGGGCTTTCAGGGAGCGCTGATGGTACCGACGGAGATATTGGCCGAGCAGCACAGCCGATCGCTTCAGGCGATGTTCGAGCCGTTCGGCATTTCCGTGGCGCTGCTTACAGGCAGCGTGAACGGACGCAAGCGCAAGGATCTGCTCGCCTCGCTGCAAATGGGCCTCGTCGATGTCGTCGTCGGGACGCATGCGCTGATTCAGGAGGATGTGTTCTTCAGGGAGCTTGGCCTCGTCGTAACGGATGAACAGCACCGGTTCGGAGTGAACCAGCGCAGCGTTTTGCGGCGCAAGGGCTATAATCCGGATGTGCTTACGATGACGGCGACCCCGATTCCGCGGACGCTGGCGATTACCGTATTCGGGGATATGGATGTCTCCACCTTGTCCGAGCGTCCGAAAGGGCGTATCCCGATCTCTACCTATTGGGTGAAGCCGGACATGATGGAACGGGTGCTGAATCTGGTCCGCCGCGAGGTGGGACAGGGGCGTCAGGCATACGTCATCTGTCCGCTGATCGAGGAATCGGACAAGCTGGATGTGCAGAATGCCATTGATCTGCATATTCAGCTGTCACAGGCTTTTCCCGATTATCGGGTGGGGCTGCTGCATGGCCGGATGACGCCCGGGGAGAAGGACGAGGTCATGCGCGCTTTCTACGAAAATGAAGTACAAGTGCTCGTATCAACGACCGTTGTGGAGGTAGGCGTCGATGTGCCGAATGCCACCCTGATGATTATTATGGACGCCGACCGGTTCGGACTGTCGCAGCTCCATCAGCTTCGGGGACGGGTCGGGCGGGGAGAGCACGCTTCCTACTGCGTGCTGATGGCCGATCCGAAATCAGAGGTCGGGCGCGAGCGCATGGCGGCGATGACCGAGACCGACGACGGATTCGAAGTGTCCCGGCGCGATTTGGAGCTGCGGGGACCTGGCGATTTCTTCGGCACGAAGCAGAGCGGCCTCCCGGAGTTCCGCCTGGCGGACATGTCGGCCGATTTTGCCGTCCTGGAGCAAGCGCGCGGCGATGCCGCCGAATTGCTCCGGGATGGCACCTTCTGGACTTCCGCCGAGTTCTCTCCGCTGCGAAGTTATCTCCAGAAGGAACAAATTTTTCAGGGAGATTTGATCGATTGAGGCAAATGGAGACACGTCCCGTCATATACTGAGAAAGATTGGATATGACGGGAGGTGCGTCAGGCTTGAGTTATCAGCAATATGGCATCAGTCCGCAGCTGGTGGAGCGGATCAAGCTGAAGATGAAGAATCCGGCGGTTAAGGAAAGAGTCAAGAGTCTGGTTAACGGCGTCAGCAGACAGCAGCTGCAGGACCCCGGCGTGGTGCGCAGACTGGTTCGAAATGCTGCGGGAATTCTGGGAGAAAGACTGGCCTCCGATCAGGAGGACAGCATTGTCAGATTCGTCATTGCCCAAAAGATTGATCCCAATAATACGTTCCACTTGATTCGCCTGTGGGGGATGTTCCGTTAGCCGCTTTTGGCGGCTCTGTGCGGGGGAGAGGCAGACCCTAAATGGTATGGGAATGAAAAAGCGTTCCGGCTTCTGAGGCCGGAACGCTTTTTCTAAATGGAGCCTTCTGCAACTATCGATTCAACATGTGCGAACATTATTGTTCTTCGGAGGCAGGGGTGCGCTTCTGCGCCATCCGCTTGACATGCCTGCTCTCGAATTTGAATACTTTATCCAGCGCCTTGTAAATCAGTTTGGATTCTTTGGTCAGCAGCGGGCCTAGTATCGCCAGGATCAGCACGTACATGGCCGCGAACGGCTGCAAGATGGCGAGCAGACCGCCCGCTTTGCCGAGATTGGCCATAATAATGGAGAATTCGCCGCGTGACACGATCGTCAGGCCGATATTGGAAGAAGCGCGCGGACTCAGACCGGCGCTGCGCCCGGCCAGTAT
>NZ_ASSC01000486.1 GCF_000520735.1 Paenibacillus forsythiae T98 | reverse complement strand
TGGCTCTCATACTAGCCGTCCTCCTGGCGGCGGCGACTGTCAGCGTTGTGGGCGGGATCGGCTTTATCGGGCTTATTGCCCCCCACTTAATGCGTTTGATCGGGATCCGGCGCCATTTGCCTCTGCTCATTTCCTCCATGATTTGGGGAGCCATCGTATTGCTGGTCGCCGACACACTGGCACGAATGGTTGCGGACGGCTCCAACGAATTGTCGGCCGGCGCCGTAACCGCGATCATCGGAGGGCCGTGGATGATCTGGCTGGCGATGCGCGCCCGCAAGGGAGGCGGTCACCTTCAGAGCTCTTCGGATTCTTCATCTCTGGCTTCCCGGTTGTCTCGTCGCACCTCCTACCCTGTTCTGCTTGCGATCCTGTCCGCTCTATTTGTCATCGTCTGGATTGCGGGCATTTCCCTGGGAAGCCTGCGGCTGCACCTATCGGATATCATCGCGGTGATGGCCGGGGGCGGAGATGATCTGACGCGCAGCATCGTGTTCAACATGCGGCTTCCGCGCATGCTGGTGGCGGCCGTGGCCGGAGCAGCGCTCGCGGCCAGCG
>NZ_ASSC01000485.1 GCF_000520735.1 Paenibacillus forsythiae T98 | reverse complement strand
GCGGGCTGTAGTCGAGCGGCTGGGCGGACAGGTGAGCTGGAATACCGGCACCCGCAGCGGCCGGGCGGTGCTGAATGGGCGGACCATAATGGCGGATGCGTCCGGCGGCGGACTGGTCTTTAGCGCGGGGAGCGGGGATCAGAGAGCGATTGTCTCGGAAGTGACGCTTGGAGGCGGGGCCATCTGGGTGCCGCTGGGGGATTTGCTGGAATCCGCAGGATACCGTCTTCCCGGGGCGGCATCGGCTTCGGAAGCACAGCGGGTAAGAGCGTCCTGAAACCGCACGTACGGATACCGGGTATATCGTAAGGTCTGTCTTTTCCTTTTCATGGGAATAATAATGAACAAACCCAAGGAAAAGGAAGGATCGTCCATTGATGAAACCAATCCGCAGGTCCGATCAGCCTGCCGTCTCTCCGAACCCGAGTCTGCCTGGCCAGTGGGCGCGAGCGCTGGCCGCAGCGGGCATTATCGCCGGGCTGTACGGCTGGCTTGGCGGCTTCGCCCTGCTGTTTCTTCTGATATTTGTCGGGCTTGTCATGCTTGGCGGACTGTTGCTGCAGGCGCTCGGCCCCCGCAAGTTTGAGCTTGCGCGGACGCTCTCTCCGGCTCAGCCGACAGCCGGCAGCAGCGTGCAGGTAACGGTTAATCTCAGCTTCCGCTGCCGTCTGCCGATTCCCTGGATGCTGATTGAAGAGCATTGGACCTGCGGGGAGCATCGGCTGCTGCTGTTCCCCGGCTTCCGGCGCACGTTCGAGTATACCTACAGTCTGGAGCGGCGGGCCCGGGGCCGGCAGCAGCTGCGTTCCTGCCGCGTCAGCTGGGGGGATTTGCCGGGCTGGTTCACCGGAACAAGCGCTCCCGAGGGGAACCGGGAGTTCAAGGTGCTTCCGGCTCCGCTGTACTGCGGGGACCTCTCCGCCGATTCCGGCGCCGGACCCGGGGCGGCCGCAGCCCTGAGCCGGGGACGGAAGGGGGAAACGGAGGAGGCGGATATCCGAAATTACCAGCCGGGCGATCCGATGAATCGGGTGGATTGGAAAAGCACGGCCCGGCGCGGCTCTCTGCAAAGCCGCGTTCCCGAGAGGGAGAAGGGACGCATGCTCTGCGTCGTCCTAGACAACTGCCTGTCTTCCTATGAAACGCCATGGGAATCGCTCCCGCCTCGGGGGAGCGCTGCGCCGGGAACTCCGGCCTTCGAGCTGGCCGTCTCGGCGGCCTGGGGTCTGCTGCTTGCGGCGGAACGCGCGGGCTCCTATGCCCAATGGTTCGCCGGCGGCTGGCCGGAAGGAATGGCGAGATATGAAGGAATGGGCATCATCCCGGCCAGAGTGCTGGATACGCTTGCCGACATTGCGCCGGATGGAGCGCGCACGCTGGCAAGACTGCTCGAAGACGCCTCGCGGCAGTGCA
>NZ_ASSC01000484.1 GCF_000520735.1 Paenibacillus forsythiae T98 | reverse complement strand
CTCATCTGGCTTTCGCAACGTTTTCGAAGGTTCGAACAAAAGTCCCCTATTTAATTTACATATTTCGGTTATTCAACAGGCCTGATACTATTTCCTCACTTCGCCACCCTAAAGTCCGGGAGAGGAGATTATGCAAAAAATAAAATGCAGACCGTATCCGAAGATACGAATCTGCATATGCGATATCTATGATAACCTTTTAAAAATCAATCAGAAATCCAGGGGTTGCGGCGTTTTTTCACTGTCTCCTTGCCTTTGCCCGAACGCTGCTGCTTCGTCGTGCCGCTCGTTTTAATTTCTTTTCCCCGGCGGCTTGATGTCTTGGCTTTGGCCTCGGAAGACAAGGAAGACGTTTTGACTTCTCCTTGATCTTCAATATTATTCTGTTCACCGGTCAATTCGCCGCCAGCAACGCCTTCCTCCCCGAACGATGCTCCTGCGGCGGGCACAGCTTCCGTCTCAACAGGAAGTCGGTTGGAATATACCCAATCCTCCGTGCCTGGGAATTTCGGGACCGGAGGGATACCCGTGGTCGCCGGAGAGCTATACGCCGCGGCCGGGTAGGAAGGTGCCGCCGAGTAGGGTTGAGGAAAGGCCGTGCCATAAAACGGAGCTTCTTG
>NZ_ASSC01000483.1 GCF_000520735.1 Paenibacillus forsythiae T98 | reverse complement strand
CCAGCCGCTTCTCATCGCCTCCCTGGCGCAGCTTCTCCAGCTTGTCGTTTGAGTCTTCCTGCTCCTTGCGCAGCCGGGCAATGCTTGCCTTAAGCTTGTCGATTTGGCGCCCGGTTTCGCCAATTTCGCTCTGGAGCTGGTCCAGCTGGCGCTTGCGTCCGAGCAGACTGGCGTTCTTCCTGTGCTGGCTGCCGCCGGTCATCGATCCGCCAGCGTTGACGACGTCGCCCTCCAGCGTAACGACGCGATAGCGGTACTGGCATCTGGCGGCAATCCGGTTCGCCTGCTCCAGACTTTCCGCAATGACGACGTTCCCGAGAAGACTGCCGACAATGCTGGCATACCTGTCTTCAAAGCCGACCAGTTCGGAGCCGATGCCAACGAATCCATCCGCCCCCTCAATCATTCCCCGGTCGCCGCCGGTAATCTGCCGGGGCCGGATGACATCAAGCGGGAGAAATGTCGCGCGTCCAAGCTGCCGCTGCTTCAGGAACGAAATCGCTTGGCGCGACACGGCTTCATTATCCATGACGACATGCTGGAGCGAAGCGCCCAGCGCCGTTTCGACAGCCGTCTCCAGCTTCTCCGGCACGGAAATCAGCTCGGCCACAGCGCCGTGAACGCCGCCAAGCTGTCCTTTGCGGGCGCCCTTGAGCACTTCCTTGACACCGAGCATAAATCCGTCGAAGTCATCCTGCATTTCCTTCATCGTCTCATGGCGGGACACTTGAGCTTCCCGTTTCTGCTCCCACTTGCGGAGACCCGAATGGGCTTCGTCCAGCAGCTTCTGACGGGACACCGATTGCTCGCTCTCGGAGATGTAGTCTTTGCGCAGCTTCCCAAGCTCCTTGCCAAGCGTCTCAATTTGGCCCTTCAGCCTGGCCTGCTCCCGAATAAGCTCCTCATGCCGGGAGGTCCACTTCCCGCTCTCTTCCGCGCTGCGGTTCATCCGCCGCTCCAGACCTTCCTTCTGCTGGTCGGCATAGCGTATCTCGTTGCGCGCCTGCGCCATTTTATTCATCAGCTCAAGCAGCGCGCTCTTCAAGCTCTCCTCTTTGCTCTGGCTAAGCCCGTCCGTAACGCCTGTCAGCCTGGCTTCCTCGCCCTCAATTTGCTGCCGCAGCTCCGCAAGACGGAGCCGGGTCTGCTCCAGGCTGCTTTCAAGAGCCGTCAGCTCCCGCTGGCGGTCTTCCGAACGCTCTCCGACGGAGCCTATAGTCTGCACGAGCTGCTCCCGGTTGTTCTCCAGATGGCGCCGCCTTTCCTTCAGCAGCTCACCGTAGCCTTCGCTCTTCTCGTAGGCCTCACTGTACCGCAGCAGCTGCTCCTGCAGCTGTTCGATCCGTTCCTCCAGTTGGCGAAGCGCGGCTCTGCCGCCCTCCAGCTTGGCGTCATGGGCGGTGACGACCGTCGATAATTGAAGCTGCTCGTCCCGCAGAAGCTCAAGCTTGGCATTGCCGTCTTTCCACGCCGCATGAATGCCTTCAATCTGATGCACATAGACGGATATTTCCAGCTGCTTCAGCTGCTCCTTCAATTCCTTGAAGCGGACGGCCTTCTCGGATTGCTCCTTCAGCGGACCGATCTGGTCCTCCAGCTCGCTGATCAGATCATGGATACGCAGCAGGTTCTGCTCGGTCTCATCCAGCTTGCGTCCCGCGTCCTTTTTCCGGGATTTATATTTGACGATGCCTGACGCCTCTTCAAATATGCCGCGCCGGTCCTCGGACCGGGTGCTGAGAATCTCCTCGATCCGGCCTTGCCCGATAATGGAATACGCTTCGCGGCCGATGCCGGTATCCATGAACAGCTCTGTAATATCCTTGAGTCTGCATGCCTGCTTGTTGATCATATAATCGCTGTCTCCGCTGCGGTGAACCCGCCGCGTTATCGTCACTTCGCTGAAGTCCAGCGGCAGAGCATGGTCTTCATTGTCAAGCGTCAGCGACACCTCGCCGTAGTTAACCGCCTTGCGGGCATCGCTCCCGGCAAAAATAATATCCTCCATCTTGCCGCCGCGCAGCGATTTGGCGCTTTGTTCGCCAAGCACCCAGCGGATGCCGTCGGAAATGTTGCTCTTGCCGCTTCCATTGGGACCGACGACGGCCGTAATGCCGCGCACGAACTCCATCTCCGTTTTGTCGGCAAATGATTTAAAGCCAGTTAATTCAATCCGTTTCAAAAACATACCTCGCCAGTCACCTCCGACCCATTATACCATAGCGTTCCATGGGCTTGCATGGCATGGCGCAATGAAGGACCGGAAGCGTAAATATCGCTGGTTGTGAATTATAAAATTGACAGTCATTGCAAAAAGTGGTGTAGTAAAGTTGCTGTTTGATTTCTATTTTTTTCTAAAATAAGGGTGATCGAAATATGAGGGGACCTGAACAGCAAGGACATATTATTCGTTACCGGCAGGGCCGGATCACCAGAGAACCGGATCTCATTGCGGCGGAGCATCCCGTCACATTGAAGATTAACGGCGAGGAGTTCGTGACCCTGGTGTGCACCCCTGAATACATCGAGGACATGGCGGTCGGCTATTTGGCTTCGGAAGGGATCATTCGGGGAATTCAGGATATTAAGGAGCTCTGGACGCAGGAAGAGGAAGGCTTCGTGCACGTCTGCACCGACCGCTGGAGTAACCTTCACCGCCAGCTGTACGCCAAGCGCTATGTCAGTTCCTGCTGCGGCGCGGGCCGCCATGGCTTCGTGTATGTTAACGATGCAAGGACCGCCAAAGTGATGGACGGTGTTCATGTATCTTTATCCTTTGACGATTGCTTTCGTCTTATGGAGGGCGTGCAAGCCGGCGCGGAGCTGTTTCACCGGACAGGCGGCGTCCACTCTGCGGCGATTTGCGATATCCATGGGGTGCTGCTCTCCCGCAGCGATATCGGCCGCCATAACGCGCTCGACAAAATTTATGGCCACTGCCTGAAGCACGAGATGAAACTGAATGACAAAATCATCGTGTTCAGCGGCCGCATTTCTTCGGAAATTCTATTGAAGGTCGCCAAAATCGGCTGTGAAATCATTTTGTCCAAATCCGCTCCCACCATGCTGGCCCTGGAGCTGGCGGAACAACTCGGCATAACGACGGTCGGGTTCATTCGTCAGGACTCCTGTAATGTGTATACACGACCGGAACGCATCAGCGATTGTGCGCTCCTGAACAACATTTAAGTAAACCTGCGATTTCAAGCAGAAAGCTCATTGATGCCTGGGGAGGGATGCTCAACGGATCATTTACTGGAACGTTTATATGCGAAGGAATCACTGGATTCCGAAGAAATTGTCCATCTGCTCGGTCAGCTGGACCAGACTTCCCGAAGGCGGCTGCATGCCCTTGCGAATCAGAAGCGGGTGTTCCATTACGGTACAGGGGTCTACTTGCGCGGGCTGATTGAATTCTCCAATATTTGCAAGCAAAACTGCATGTACTGCGGAATCCGCTCCGCCAATAACACAGCGAGCCGTTATCGGCTCCGGCCCGAAGAAATTTTGGACTGCTGCCGGGAAGGATATGAGTTGGGCTACCGCACCTTCGTGCTGCAGAGCGGAGAGGACGATTGGTATACAGCGGAGAAGCTGGCGCGGCTGATTGCCGATATCAAGCGGCGATATTCGGATGTCGCAGTGACGCTCTCGATCGGCGAGCGGGACGACGAGACGTATACCCGGCTATTCGAAGCGGGGGCGGACCGCTTTTTGCTGCGGCACGAGACGGCTTCCCGCAGGCTGTATGAAGCGCTGCATCCGACCATGACCTTTGAGAACAGGCGGGACCGCTTGCGCGCCCTGAAAGCGATCGGCTATCAGATCGGAGCCGGATTCATGGTCGGATTGCCTGGACAGACGCTCGAAGACCTGGCCGCAGATCTACTGTACCTCAAGGAGCTGAATCCGGATATGATTGGCATCGGCCCTTTTTTGCCGCACGAAGCCACGCCTTTAAAGGACGAGCCGGCCGGCACGCTGGAGGACACACTGGATATGATCGCACTGGCGCGGCTGTTTGTGCCCCGGGCATTAATTCCGG
>NZ_ASSC01000482.1 GCF_000520735.1 Paenibacillus forsythiae T98 | reverse complement strand
GGTCCTCCGGATCTGCGCTGCGCTTGATATAGCCTGCGGCTTCCAGTTGCTTCACCGAACGGGCGGTGGTGGCTTTGTCGAATTTCAGCTTCACGGTCAACTGGTCCTGCGTGGTTCCTGGAGTCATGAGAATCGCCTTAAGGAAGCTGTACTGTCCGCCGCCGCCGATTCCGTATTCGCCAAGCGAGCGGGACATACGTTTCAGTTGGGTTCGGTACACACAGGAGATCAGCTTGCCGATCGGTTCTTTCTTTACAGGAGATGGTTCTATCATAAGGTGCTCCTTTCGGGACAGCGGAACTCATATCCGGATGATTTCATCATGATAAAAAATATTACCGTAAAATAGTTGCATACGCAACCAAGTTGCAGTACACTGTGGATTATAATATAGTTGCGTGCGCAACTAAAACGGTGTGCGCGAAAAGAGGTGGCGTGATGAGCACGATCAATCAGGGAACTTATCAAGAGGATGCCGGTATACAGAGCCGTCGCTGGCTGATTCTCATTGTATTAAATCTGTTTGTCTTTATGTCCACGCTGGACGGAAGCATTGTGAACATCGCTCTGCCGGTGCTTTCCGAGAAGCTGGGTCTGCCGATCGCGCAGATCGAATGGGTAACCACTGGCTATTTGATGGCTATCTGCGCGGCCATCCTGTTCTTCGGCAGACTGGGAGACATCGCCGGGAAGATTAGATTGTTCAAGATCGGCACGGTTGTCTTCATCCTTGGTTCCCTGCTGTGCGGACTGAGCGGCTCGCTGCCTGCGCTGGTGGCGGCAAGGGTAGTTCAGGCGGTGGGCGCATCGATGACGATGGCGAACAGCCAGGGCATTGTGGCAGATATTTTTCCGGCAACGGAGCGGGGGAAGGCGCTTGGACTTATCGGCACCTTCGTTTCCCTCGGAAGCATCGCCGGTCCGAGTCTGGGCGGCATTATTGTTTCCAATCTCGGCTGGGAGTATATCTTCTGGGTCAATGTTCCGATCGGCCTGATTGCGGTTGCCCTTGGCTGGAAGGTGCTCCCGAAGGATCTGATCCGGGTAAAGGCCAAAGTTGACATCCCCGGGAGTGTGCTGTTCGCCTGTTTCATTATTGCCCTGTTTGCGGGCCTTCTGCTCGGACAGCAGCATGGATATTCGAATACCGGCATTATTATAGCGCTGTGCGCCGCCGTTCTTGCCTTTGCCGCTTTTATCCGGGTGGAGCTGCGGAGACCCGAGCCGCTGCTGCAACTGAAATTGTTCAAGAATCCGCTGTTCTCGCTCAGCATTCTTTGCGGGTTTCTCGTATTCTCCGCCAATTTCTGCTTTAGCATTATTGCCACGTTCTATACGCAGAGCATGCTTGGCCTGTCTCCGTCTTCGGCAGGCTTCCTGCTCATGCTATTTCCGATCAGTATGGTCGTGATCGCTCCGCTCAGCGGCGCTTTGTCGGACAAGATCGGGTCTGAATCTCTTACCTTTGCCGGGCTGGTCGTGATGGTTATCGCCCAATTCGGGCTGGCTCAGCTTCACGATGGAACTCCGGTCGGGCTGGTCGGTGTATGGATCGGGATGCTCGGCATAGGCAGCGGACTGTTCCAGTCTCCGAACAATTCCCTGATTATGTCCACGGTGCCCCGTACCCAGCTCGGTTCGGCGGGCAGCGTAAATTCGCTTGTGCGCAATATCGGCATGGTTGTTGGCATCACCCTAGCCACAACGATCTTGTTCAATGTAATGAGCGGCAAGGCCGGCCATCGCGTCACCGGGTTGATCCCGGATCGGCCCGATATTTTTCTGGCCGGGATGCATGCTGTGTTCACCACTTCGGCGGCGCTCTGTCTTACGGCTGCTCTGCTGACCGGCTGGCGGTTCGTTCGTACGAGACGGGTCCGTGTGGAGATGGGACGCCAAAGACCGGAAGAGGGCAGAGGATGACTCTCCGAGAGTCGAGGGAGAAGAAAAGGCAGAGCCGCCCCGGGGCGGCTCTGCCTTTT
>NZ_ASSC01000481.1 GCF_000520735.1 Paenibacillus forsythiae T98 | reverse complement strand
AGCGTATGCGGAACGCTGTTGCCATATTGGATACGCTTCAAATACCGGTTGGCCGTGCGGCTGCGGCTGCGCTCATTGGCCTGAGTGAAGTCAACGTTCGCGGCATTCTCCGCCGCATACTCATACAAAACCGCGTTCCCCTTGTCGTCCCGGCTTTCGCAAAGAAGCCAGGAGTACACATGCGCGGGTTCGTCCGGATCGGCGATTTGGCTGTTCTCCGATTGGCCATAAATCGCGGCGGCGTTGTCCGGCGTAAAGGAACGCCAATGAATCTGGCCTGTCGCTCTGTCGGTCCACCGCTCGATCCGCGCGAACGCGCCTTCGATGCGGGGACGGTATCTGTGAATCGTA
>NZ_ASSC01000480.1 GCF_000520735.1 Paenibacillus forsythiae T98 | reverse complement strand
GGGAGCCTGCCGCGATTATCGAGGCCAACGCCGAGGATCTGGAACGGGGCAGACAAGGCGGCACGCCGCAATCCATGCTGGACCGGTTGTCGCTGGATACGGCGCGGATTGACGCGATTGCTGAAGGGCTTCAGCAAATCGCCGTTCTTCCTGATCCGATCGGCGATACACTTGAAACGCTGGAGCGCCCGAACGGTCTGATTGTTGAGAAAATCCGTGTGCCGCTCGGCGTTATCGGCATTATTTATGAAGCCCGCCCGAATGTTACGGTCGATGCCGCCGGTCTATGCCTGAAGACGGGCAACGCGGTTGTACTCCGGGGCGGGTCCGCCGCCCTGTCGTCCAACCGCAAAATCGTCGAGGTGCTGCACGCCGCGCTGGCCGGGACGAACATCCCCCCGAACGCGCTCCAGCTTATCGAGGACCCGAACCGCTCCTCTGTTGATGAAATGCTCAAGCTGAACGGTCTGATTGACGTTATTATCCCGCGCGGCGGCAGCTCGCTAATTCAGAATGTAGTGAAGAACGCCACGGTTCCCGTTATCGAGACGGGCGCAGGCATCTGTCATACGTATCTGGATGCCAGCGCGGTGCCGGCGATGGCTGAATCCATCAGTCTGAACGCCAAAGCGCAGCGTCCCTCCGTCTGCAACTCGATGGAGACCCTGCTTGTTCACCGGAGCTTCGCGGCCGAGCACCTGAGCGCGCTCGGAGAGGCTTTCCGCAGCGCCAAGGTAGAGCTTCGCGGATGCGCGAGAACACAAACGCTCATTCCATGGGCGCTTCCGGTCACCGAAGAGAATTTTGCGACGGAATATAATGATTACATTCTTAACATTAAAATTGTGGACGGAATTGATGAAGCGCTGGAGCACATCGCCCGGTACGGCACGAAGCATTCGGAGTGCATTGTAACGGAGGACGAAGAGAACGCCGAGCGTTTCCAGGATGAAGTCGACGCCGCTGCGGTCTACCATAACGCGTCCACCCGCTTCACCGACGGCTTCGAATTCGGATACGGCGCGGAGATCGGAATCAGCACCCAGAAGCTGCATGCCCGCGGCCCGATGGGCCTGCCGGCGCTCACTTCTACCAAATATAAAATTTACGGCAACGGACAAATCCGGAGCTAGCCCTTATCCGGCAAGGAGGAAACAAGACGATGTGTCAACAAACCGCTAAGCCTTTGATTAATCATAAAGTCGTTTTTCACGGAGCTGGCTCCATGGCCGAAGCGATCGTTCGCGGTCTGATCGCCCGTTCCGTCATCTATGCCGACAATGTTGTGATGCTTAACCGCAGCAGCAGCGAACGTCTGGCTGAACTGCACTCCCGCTACGGCGTTGCCGGGACCAATGATTCGGAGCATAAGGAGGAATATTTGCGCAGCGCCCCGGTTATTGTGCTTGCCATGAAGCCCAAGGATGCGGCGGCGGCTCTTCGCAGCCTCGCCCCGCAGCTTAAGGACGAACAGCTAATCATTTCTGTCATCGCGGGCCTGTCCATCCGCACGATTCAGGGGCTGGTCGGCAAGAAACAGCCTGTTGTCCGCACCATGCCGAACACCTCCAGTTCCATCGGTCTTGGCGCAACAGGCATTGCCTTCTCCAAAGAAGTATCCGAAGAACAGCGGCGGCTTGCGCTTAACATGTTCGAAGCCATCGGCCTGACGGCCGTAATTGATGAAGAGCGTATTGAAACGCTGACCGGCGTCTCAGGCAGCGGCCCCGCCTACATCTATTACATGATGGAAGCGATGATCGCCGGGGGTATCCGCGGCGGACTGTCGAAGGAGCAAAGCACCGAACTGACCGTTCAGACCGTGCTTGGCGCGGCCCGCATGGTACAGCAGACAGGCGAAGAGCCTGCCTCCCTCCGCAAAAAGGTGACATCGCCAAACGGTACGACCCAAGCCGCGCTGGAAGTGCTCGACAAGGGAGATTTTTTTGAAACGGTTATAGCCGCAGTCAGCCGCTGCGCCGAGCGTTCGCGCGAGATGGGCGCGGCGCTGGACGAGGAGCTTACACCAAAAGACGATAACGAATAATTCATCAACCACCAAGGGACCCGCTTCCGATTGGAACAATCGCCCTTAAGTGCTCCGGCATCCGCAATAATTCCAGATCATCAAGCAGCAAAACAAGGCCGATCAGGTTAGATTCCTTGATCGGCCTTAACTATGTCCATATATACTGAATTTCCGCAGCGACCATCCTGTTACCTTCCACCGCGAAACCGCTGGGAGTACGCCTTGACGTCCTGGGCGTTCTTCACCCGGTTGCGGCTCCATTCCAGCAGAATCCGGTCGATATAACGAAAATGCATTTTTCCTGCGAATACGGATTCCTTCAGCGCAAGCAGAATCAATTCTTCAGGGTACCGGTCCTGATCCAGCCATCCGGAGATGGTCTCGCATTCCATTGGCGAAAGCGGACGGCCAAACTCCTTTTCGAACACAGAAAATAGACTGCGGCTTGCGTCTTCTCCTGGCGCATCCCCGGAAAAAATGCCGCCGGGTTCCGGCGATATTGCCCGGCTCCCGCTTCGAAACAGGTCACTCTTATCATCCGCCGCGAATGCATCATTCCGGGATGCGAGATAAATACCCAACTTATCGTACAGTCCCGAGAAATCATACCGTTCGTAATGGATGCCCTGCCGGTCGTCGCTGCCAGCCACAATCTTCAGGAATCCTTCCTTGATCAGCTTCTGCAGCTCACCGGCAATCACCGAAGCGCTACGGCCGGTTACGGCCTGAAGCTCCTCCAGAGAAGGAAAATCTTTGGCCTCCACCTGGCGGAATGAGAGCAGATGAATGAGCAGCAGCGTCTCGCTGCCGGTTAAACCGAGCTTCCGGTAAGCGGTTAGAAGCGCATAGGGAATGAGCGCCATCCCGCTCTGTAATCCCAAAGACACGCCGCCGCTCCAATTCTTTCCTTCTTTGCCGTCCATAAGCCCCTCCTCTCTCTTAAGGGTAGAGACGGTACAGCATGCGCGGGAACGGAATCGTCTCACGCACATGATCCAGCCCGCAAATCCAGGCTACAGTCCGTTCAAGACCCAAACCAAAACCGGAATGAGGAACGGAGCCATAGGTCCGGAGATCCATATACCATTTATACGTGTCGAGCGACAGCTCATGCTCCTTGAAGCGTTCCTCAAGCAGCTTGGGATCGTCGATCCGCTGCGATCCGCCGATAATCTCCCCGTATCCTTCCGGAGCAATCATATCCGCGCACAGCACGACCTCTGGGCGGCCCGGATCGGGCTTCATATAGAAAGCCTTGATTCCGGCAGGATAATGGGTAATGAATACCGGCTTATCATATTCTTCCGCAATCGCCGTTTCATGCGGCGCTCCAAAATCCTCGCCCCAAGGGATATCAAAGCCCTTCTCATTCAGGAATTTAATCGCGTCGTCATAGGTGATGCGCGGAAATGGAGCCTTGATATTCTCCAGCTTGGAAATATCGCGGCCAACCGCCTCCAGCTCCGCCCGGCAGTTCTTGAGAACGGACTGCACCACATGACTAATGAACTCCTCCTGAATGCGGAGACTTTCTTCGTGCTCCGTGAAGGCCATCTCCGGCTCGATCATCCAGAACTCGATCAAGTGGCGACGGGTTTTCGATTTCTCCGCTCGAAAGGTAGGCCCGAACGAATAGACCCGGCCCAGCGCCATGGCAGCGGCTTCCATATAGAGCTGTCCGCTCTGCGTCAAATAGGCGTCTTCTTCAAAATACTTGGTATGGAACAAATTGGTCGTTCCCTCCGCCGATGTCGGCGTCAGGATCGGAGGATCAACAAGCGTAAAGCCGTTAATATCGAAATACTCCTGAACCGCACGGATGATTTCCGCACGGATGACAAGAATCGCCCGCTGCTTCGAAGAGCGGAGCCACAGATGCCGGTGATCCATCAGGAAGTCGACGCCGTGCTCCTTGGGCGTAATCGGATAATTCTCGGTCAGGTGCAGAATTTCGATTCCGGTCACCGTCATCTCGTATCCCGATGGACTTCGGGGCTCCTCACGTATGGTCCCGGTGACGTACAGGGAGCTTTCCTGGGTCAGACTTTTAGCGTCGTTCCAGGTCTCCTCTGGCACCTCCGATTTCACTACAACGCCCTGAATATACCCGGTTCCGTCCCGAAGCTGGAGGAACTGAATTTTGCCGCTGGAGCGCTTGTTGTTTATCCAGCAGCCAATAATAACGCTTTCTCCAACATGATCCTTCACATTGCGGATAACCGTTTTGTTAGCCATGCCATCCATCTCTCCTAGGTAGAAGTACAGTGCGCAAAAGAGCCGACAGCCAAAGACCGCTAACGGGCCTTTGGCTGTGGGTTCCTCTTTCTTCAACTATATTGTAACTCTTTACGCTTGTTCTTGCACGATGCGAAGCGTATCGCGGGCGATAACGAGTTCCTCGTTGGTCGGAACGACCAGCACTTCCACCTTGGAGCCGCTCGCGGAAATACGGCGAGGATCGCCGGAGCGGATCTTGTTCGCTTCCTTGTCGAGTTCGATTCCAAGGAAGGTCAGGTTACTCAGTACCTTCTCGCGGAGAACGACCGCATTCTCGCCTACACCAGCAGTAAAGGCGATGACGTCAACACCGTCCATCGCGGCCGCATAGGCGCCAATGTATTTGCGCAGACGGTATTCATACATTTCAAAGGCCAATGTGGCATTGGGTTCGCCCTTCTCATAGCCCTCAATAATGTCGCGCATGTCGCTGCTTGTTCCGGAAATGGCGAGCAATCCGCTGTGCTTATTAAGCATGGAGCTGGCTTCGCCAGGAGTAAGCTCTTCCTTGTTCATTACATAAGGAACAACCGCCGGATCGATATCACCGCTGCGCGTACCCATCATGAGGCCTTCCAGCGGGGTCATGCCCATCGAGGTATCCACCGAAATTCCGCCTTGAACCGCAGTAACGCTGGCTCCGTTGCCGATATGGCAGGTGATGATCTTAAGGTCTTCGAGCGGACGTTCCAGGTACTCGGCCACAGCCTTGCTTACAAAATCATGGGAT
Source organism: Paenibacillus forsythiae T98 (assembly GCF_000520735.1). Taxonomy (GTDB): domain Bacteria; phylum Bacillota; class Bacilli; order Paenibacillales; family Paenibacillaceae; genus Paenibacillus_AQ; species Paenibacillus_AQ forsythiae. The sequence continues at coordinate 14,245 of NZ_ASSC01000480.1, read as the reverse complement.
GTGCCGTGAGCGCCGTAACGGCGGACTTTATACTTGTTGTACAGCACTCTCGGAATGGCGTACATATAAGCTTTTTCCGGCATAGTCTGATGGAACGCGGTATCGAATACGACAACTTGTGGAACACCCGGCATATTGACTTCCGAAGCGGTAATCCCCATAACGGCCGCCGGGTTATGTAGCGGCGCGAGGTCGAACAGCCGGCGGATTTCCGATTTGGCCGCTCCGTTTACCAGTGCCGATGCCTTAAAGGTCTCGCCGCCGTGAACGACACGGTGACCAACGGCATTGATCTCTTCGATGGAGTCGATCACGCCATGCTCCTTGTCGGTCAGATTGGCCAATACTTTACGGATTGCCGTTGTATGTTCCAGAATTTCGCTTACTTCGGTAACTTCCTGTTTGCCTGTCGGCTTGTGGGTCAGGATCGAGGAATCCATACCAATGCGCTCAACCAAACCTTTGGCCAGCACGGATTCATCCGTCATGTCATAAAGCTGATATTTCAGCGAAGAAGAGCCTGCGTTAATTACTAGTACCTTCATATACGGTCACCATCCTTGTCATACTTGAAGAAGCCTTCGCCAGATTTCATGCCCAGTTGCCCCGCGCGCACCATCTTCTTCAGAATGGTCGACGGACGGTATTTCAGTTCGCCATACTCGCGGAACATGCGCTCCAGAGCGGCAAGCACCGAATCCAGGCCGAAGCGGTCAGCCATTTCAAGCGGGCCGTATTGGAATTGATAGCCGATACGCATGGCATCGTCGATATCTTCAGGGGAGGCGACGCCTTCCTGCAGAACATGCATAGCTTCATTAATGAACAGGCAAATGAGGCGTGAAGTTACAAATCCAGGGGATTCGTAGATCATTACGCCTTTCTTCTCGACAACATCGTCAACAAAAGCTTTGGTGTTCTCAAATGTCGAATCGGATGTCTTAAGGCCGCGTACGATTTCTACAACGTCCACCTTGGCAACCGGATAGATGAAATGCATGCCGATGACACGTTCAGGATACATCGTGGAGCTTGCAAGCTCCGTCAAGCTGAGCGTGGACGTGTTGCTGGCAAGAATAATATTGTTCGGACACACCTGGTCGAGCTGATTGAATACCTTTTTCTTCTCTTCCAGATCCTCAATTATGGTTTCAATGACCATATCGCAGGCACTAAGCTCAGCGAAATGAGTTACTTTTTGGATTCGGCCGAGGATAAGCTTCTTCTCCGCCTGGGTGATTGCCCATTTCTCCAGTTGTTTGTCGAGACTGGTCTCGATCATGCTGTAAGAGTAGTCCAATTTTTCCGGCGTCTTCTCCACCAGCAGAACATCCAGGCCCTTGGCTGCCAGCATTTCGGCAATCCCTTGTCCCATCGTGCCTCCGCCGATGACACCGATTTTTTTAAAATTCATAAAAAGCCTCCATCCTTTAGGTATCTCTACATTTTTGTAGCACCTTTTTTTGTGTCGAAAAAAACTGCATATTCCGACATATAATCATATCTTAGCATGCATTAAAAGTAAAAAAAAATAACCGGCATCAAGAATTATGCCGGTAAAAGGACACTGTCACGAAATTGACAACGAAATTGTTCTCCAGAGAGCACTTCTTCCTTCATCAGGATATCCAGGGAATACTCGAATACATTTCGTTTATTTTCCAGAAGCGAACGGGTTCGCTCCATTAATTCGTCCAAAATTTTGCTGTTCTCTTTCATCAGCTCTTCCGTCGTCACCATCTCCAGCTTGGCGATGCCGAGGGAGGTCAGACCGGATTTCATCATCATTTCCACAATGCCGAGCGCCTGATCGAAATCGCCGCGGGAGCCGGTGCTCCGCCCCCCGTAATGCATTTCTTCGGCCGCCGCTCCGCCAAGCGCGATCATAATCTGCTCCTCCAGATAGTCCTTCGTGTACAGATACTGGTCCTGCTGCGGGTTATGCCGCACATAGCCGAGCGCCTGCCCGCGCGGAGTAAGCGTCACCTGGCTGACACTGCCCGGACGCAGAAGCTCGGCCATAATGGCATGTCCCAGCTCATGGATCGCCACCCGCTTCTTCTCTTCCTGATTCGTCTCGCGGTCCGTCTTCTCGCCCATCATCACCTTGTCGATCGCCATCGCCAGATGGCGGTCCTCTACCTGGGTCAAGTTATCGCGCATCATATAGATCGCGGCTTCGTTCATCACGCTTTCGAGCTGGGCACCGGAGAAGCCGTAAGCTTCCTCCGCAACTTTATCCAGAATGACGTCCGGGTGAAGCGGTTTGTTCTTGGCATGCAGCTCAAGAATCGACCTGCGGCCTTTTTTGTCGGGCATGTCCACTTGAATATGCCGGTCGAAGCGCCCGGGACGCAGCAACGCCGGATCAAGCATCTCCTTGCGGTTCGTGGCGGCGATCAGCAGAATGCGCGGAGTTTCCGAGTTATAAATACCATCCATCTCGGTAAGGAGCTGGTTAAGCGTCTGGTCGTACTCCCGCTGCTGCCCGCCCTCCCGCTTGCCGCCGATGACGTCGATTTCATCGATGAAAATAATGGCGCTCTCCTTGCTCTCCTTGACGGCGCGGTTACGGGCGTCCTTGAACAGATCGCGGATGCGCCCGGCGCCGACGCCGACATACATTTCAACGAACTCGCTGCCGGAGGCCGCCACGAATACGGAGTTCGTATAATGGGCCGCAGCCTTCGCCATCAGCGTCTTGCCTGTCCCGGGAGGGCCTGTCAGAAGAATCCCTTTGAGCGGACGAATGCCGAATTTGCTGATTTCCTCATGCCGGATCAAAAAATCGAGCGCCTCGCGCAGCTCCTGCTTCGCGTTATCCTGGCCGCCGATTTCTTCAAACGTCAGCCTGGCCGGGCCGTTCTTCTTGCGCTTCTTCTCCGCGCCCGCGTTCACGGCAATGCCGCCGCGCATATGAGTGATGACGAGCAGAGCGCCGACCATTGCACCCGCGACGATGACAGGCACGATATTAATGCCGAGAAAAGCGAGAAAAATCAGCAGCACCGGCACAAATCCGATCAATACTTCTTTGCTCCATTTAGGCATTGTTCCATACCCCCATCGTTTCAGGCTCGCGCGGCAAAATAATAAATTTGCTCTCTTTGCCGTCCGACAAACTCACGTATACATTCTTGTCGTCGATTTCTGTTGTAACGGCAACATTCTTATACTGGGCGGACAGCTTCTTCAGCGCCTCCGGGATAGCCGTATATTTGCGGCTCTCCATTGCTTCGGCCACGGAGAACAGCGCCTGATCCCAATAATCGTCCAGCACTTGGCTCGAATGCTCCTCCACATCAAGCTTAATGGTCCGGTCTCCGATTATGGACTTGCCCTCGGTGTTTATATATTGAACCAGTTCACGAAGCTTCGTGCCCGGCTGCAAATCAAGTTTCAAAGTGACTTCATTGCGGTTAATGGTAATATGGGATTGCTTAACACCCTCATAGCTGCTGACCACCTTTTCAAGCGGTTCCTGAACGGCAAACTCACGGTACAAAAACCACCCGCCGAACAGCAGCGCACCAGACAGCAATGCAGTCAACACTACAGGTATTAGACGGATCTTCAAACAATGTCCCCCTCTCTAATGATGTCAAAATATTATGGCTTCCAAGCAGCGTGCTAACGCCATCCGAGGTCGGCATGCATTTTGGCATGCCCCCGATACAACTAGTAGTATATCATAGGTGTATATACTAGAACGAATCAAATGTGAATAATATTTAAAATTTTACGTTCTAAATTCTCCCTTTGTTTTTTAATTCCGACATACATATAACTTTCCGGGGCTGCCCGAAAGGAGATCAGTTGTGTGGCTAAAACGTACGGCAAGCCTCCCTATCAAACCTTTTTAATTCATGGCGGGCCGGGCGCTGCCGGAGAGATGGCTGGAGTTGCGACTTTTTTATCACAGAGATTCGGAGTTGTCGAGTCCTTTCAGACCCGGCTGACAATAAATGAATTAATCCTGGAACTTAAGAAGGATATTGAGCATTACAGCGACGGGCCAGTCAGCTTGGTCGGTTACTCTTGGGGTGCGTGGTTGAGCTATATTTTTGCGGCCTCCTTTCCGGAGCTCGTTCGGAAGTCAATTCTAGTCGGGAGCGCTCCTTACAAGCAGCATTATACCAAAGATCTTCAAGCCACCCGGTTAGCCCGATTAAGCGAGGAGGATAAAAGAAGAGTCCGTGAGCTCGAGGCCGGGCTGGAAAAAAACGAATCCAATAAGAATGAAATTCTTCGTCAATATGGTAAACTAATGGAAATAACAGACCTGTATGATCCCTTACCCTCTGATGATGGCATGGTGGAATTCAATTTGAATGTTTATCATCACATATGGCAAGAAGCCGATGCACTTAGGTCATCCGGCGAACTGCTGAAGCTAGGCTATAATGTTGTCTGTCCTGTTGTCGCGATTCACGGAGTACATGATCCTCATCCTTATTCAGGCGTCATACAACCTCTGTCTGCCGTCCTTCAAGACTTCCGTTATCACTTACTGGAGCACTGCGGACATACCCCCTGGAAAGAAAGATTGGCCAAAGATCATTTTTATCATTTACTTCTTGCTGAGCTGCCCGAAAAAATCTTTGAAGTATAAAGAACCAGCCAACCTCTAGAGGCATGGCTGGTTCTTTATTTACGTCCCGCTAACGGTTCGGAAGGCTGTATCCTTCGCCGATCTGCTCGCCATCCGAGAAGCGGTAGAAGCGGTAATAGTACCGGTCTCCTTCTTTATAAAAAAGCTGCCAGGCGTACTCGCCGTTATACGCGCCGGGAAGCAGGCGTTTGATCTCTGCGCCGGGAATGGAGGCGGCGATCTTCTGCCGCATTTGGTCCTCGGAGACTCCCTGGGACAGCTCCTGCGCATACACCGCGTTCTCCCCTTGGACCGGCTTTCCGTCAGCCGTAAAACGCACCCACACCATCATCTCGGAGCCGGTCTTGTTCTTCCCGGTAACCACCCAATAGATGGAGTTCTCGTCCCACACCGATTTCTCCGCTTGATCGATCTCGGTCAGGCCTGCCCCGCCAATCGCCGCAGCTTCGGCAGCGCTCCGCTCGCTCCATTGATCCTTCAACACGTAGGCAAAAAATTGATAGATTCCAAACAGAAGGAGCAGGGCCAGAAACACCCCGTACACCAGCCATTTTCTCCTTTTTCTCAACGTGCAGCTCTCCTTTTAGGAAGAAACCGTAACGCCGTCCCCAAAAGACGCGGCTCTCGTTTCCTTTGTTCCAGTATTGATGGGAGGCCGCCGGCGGCGCTCCATGAAATTAACGCTTCAATAAATCCTCGAAGGCTTCCTGCGCCTTGCGGCGGATTTCCTCTTCGTCCAGAGTCAGACATTTTCCGTGCTTCACAACCTGCTTGCCGTCCACCCACACATGCTCTACATCCTTGGCGCTCGCCGAGTATACCGCGTGGGATAACAGGTCCGTATGCGGCAGCAGATGCGGCTGATCGATATTAATGGCGATAAAATCGGCCTTCATTCCCGGCGCAAGCCTGCCCACTTGATTAAGGAACACAGACTTCGCGCCATACTCTGTTGCTATACGCAGAGCCTCGCCTGCCGGAACCGCCGTCGGATCGCCGGACACGCCTTTATGAATCAGCGCAGCCAGCCGCATCTCCTCAAACATATCCAGGTTGTTGTTGCTTGCCGCGCCATCCGTTCCAAGCGATACGGTCACGCCGGCCTTCAGCAGCTCGGGAACGCGCGCCACACCGCTAGCCAACTTCAGATTGCTGCCCGGATTATGCGAGACGCCAACAGAGTTGCGGGCCAGAATCTCAATTTCCTCATCGTTCAGATGGACGGCATGCGCCACCAGCGACGGGCGGGTGAACATGCCAAGCTTCTCCAGATGGGCAACGGGCCGCAGGCCGTAATCCGCCTCGTTCTGCTCCACTTCCCGCCGGGTTTCCGACATATGGGTATGAATAGGCAGGTCAAGATCATGCGCCGCCTGAACGAATTTCTCTAAATAATCTGGAGGGCAGGTGTATGGCGAATGGGGAGAGATCATGGCGGTAATTCGTCCGTTCGCCGCATTATGCCATTTTTTCGCAAAAGCAACCGCTTCCGCAAGCTTCTGATCCTGCACCTCAGCCGGACACAGCCCGATTACGCCGCGCATCAGAACAGCGCGTATGCCGGATGCTTCCGCAACCTCCGCCACCCGGTCCATCTGGTCATACATATCGAGAAACGTCGTCGTTCCGCCCTTGAGCATTTCCAGCACCGAGAGAGCGGTTCCCCAGTAGACGTCGTCTCCGGTGAACTTTCCTTCCATCGGCCACATTTTCTCCTCAAGCCATACCTGGAGGGCAAGATCGTCTCCATATCCGCGCAACAGCGACATCGCCGCATGCCCGTGCGTATTAACAAGTCCGGGCAGGAACAGCAGGCGGCTGCCTTCAAAGACAGGTACGTCTTCTTCAAGGACAGGCGGTTCTTCCCCTATGTATGTGATGCAGTCGTTATCGATTACCATATAGCCGCCAAGCACAGGCTTATCTGTGCCGGGTACGGCAAATTTGCCGTTGCGGATCATCCATTTAGTACTCATGCTCTTCCTCGTCCTTTCCTTCATGCAGATAGTAAGCCAGACTTTGCAGGTCGGTCGTAAAGTCCGCCGCATGCACACGAATCCCGGATGGCGTCTTCAGAATAACCGGAGCGAAATTGAGAATGGCCTCAATGCCGGCTTCGATGAGAATATCCGCTACCTTTTGCGCCTCCTGCTCGGGCACGGTAATGATGGCAATGCGTATGCCCTGCTCGCGGACGGTGCTTGCCAGCTCATCCATGGGCTGAACGGTCAATGTATTGATCTTCGTCCCGATCTTTGGCGGATAAGAATCAAAGACGGCTGTAATTTTCATTGTGTCCTTCAGATAGATATTGTAGTTGGACAGCGCCTGACCCAGATTCCCGGCTCCTACCAGAACTACGTTGATCTGCTGGTCCAGCTTCAGGATATGGCGGATCTTCTCGATCAGGTAAGGCACGTCATACCCGATGCCCTTTCTGCCGAAGTCGCCAAAGTAGGCCAAATCCTTGCGGATCTGCGCGGGATTCAAATCCAGCCGCTGCCCGAGTTCTTGAGAGGAAACAGTAGCGATTTCTCGTTTATGCAGGTCGTTCAAAAAACGCAGATACACCGGCAATCTGCGGACGACGGCCTCCGATATTTTGTCCGATTTCATGTGTTCTCCTCCTACATTTTAATAAGACCCTCCCAAACCCTCCCTAACAGGGAGGGCCCCAAGGGCTGCCGCCCTCTGGACACCCGCTAACGGCAAATTGGCGTTGGCGGAAGTTGGGCGGGACCTTGAATCAGGCGGATGAAGGATCGCTTTTCGTCCCTGACGGGACACGCTTGACACTTGGCGGAATCTAGTTACAAAAACCGCAAAAAAGATAAATGCTGTCAGATCGGCCTATGTGGTACAATGGCCGATCAAGTGCTTAAAGGCGAAAGACTGGATCGGCCCATGTTGTACTATGGCCGATCGAGTGCAAAGATATTGGTTGCCTGCGGTTAGGATACGCCATCCTGCGACAGCCATTCAGCGATGCGGGGGACCATTTGTTCCGTTGCCATATGCTCCATTTTGGGTCCCGGCAAGGAGTACAGGAAATACTTGCCGTAATAAGATTCGATTACTCTGGTATCATAAACAATAACAATGCCGCGATCCTGCGCGGTCCGCACAAGCCGGCCGAAGCCTTGCTTGAAACGGATGACAGCCTGAGGCACGGACAGCTTCATGAACGGGTTCTTCTTCTGGGCCTGCAGCAGCTCGGCCTTCGCCTCCGCCAGCGGATGGCTGGGCGGCTGAAAAGGCAGTCTGACAATCGCGAGGCAGGTTAGCGCGTCCCCCGGGATATCCACTCCTTCCCAGAAGCTGCTCGTTCCGAGCAGGACGGAAGCGGAGTTCTCCTGGAACCGTCGCAGCAGCTTGGTCCGGCTTCCTCCTTCAACGCCTTGGCCCAGCACGGCGATATCCTCGGACGCGAGCGCCTCCTTAAGAGGTTCGTAGACCTGCCGAAGCATCTTATACGATGTGAACAGCACCAGCATCCGTCCGCGCGTCGTCACCGCGGCTTCGGCAAGGGAATGAACCAGCGTATCGACAAACCGGGCGTCGCCGACGGTGCCCTTCACACTGGGGAAATCCCGGGGGATGACCAGCAGCGCCTGATCCCGGTACTTGAAGGGAGAAGGCAGCTGCACGGCCTTTAGCTTCCCTTCCTCCTGGGCCTCGTTTAAACCGAGGTTGTCGATCATATACTGGAACGATTTATCAACGGATAACGTTGCCGAAGTCAGGATGGCGCTTTTTTTCTTATCGAAGAACAGCTCCTTCAGCTGCGCGCTGACATCGACGGGCACGGCATACAACTGTAATGATTTGCTGCGGTAATTTCCATTTGCCTCCAGCCAATATACAACATTCTCGTCATTCATGCCCATAAAAAAACGCACTTGCTCGCGGATATCTGCTAAATCTTTAAACAGCCCGCCCACATCGGTTACAAGGCTGTCCGCCGAGGACTGTCCCTCTTGGTCGCGCATTTCGAGAAGCATCTTGTCGCCCTTGCGGATAATATCGCTTAATGACTGGTTCAGGGTGTTCTCCAGCGAAGCAAGCTCCTCCCAGCCTTTCGGCTTCCTGGAGGGCAGAAGGCGATGCACAAGCTGGCCCGCTTCCCCCGCCGCCGAATCGGCGCGTTCAGGGATCAGGGCGAACAGCTTCTCGCTGAGCAGATCCCACGCCTCTTTGACGGTAAGGAGGTCGGGATACAGCCGGTCGATAACGCCGCTCCACTCGGCGGCCTGCTCGCTGCCCGAGCTTTGGAGAAGCTGGCGCAGCGCGGGCAGTTGGCCGGTGCGGCTGTCTTTGTACAGGCGGTTCAGCGTATGGGTGACGGTAAAATGCTTCATATGCATACCAAGGTGCTTCCCGGCCACCTCCTCCAGCTGATGCGCTTCGTCGATCACAAGGTAATCATGAGAAGGAAGCAGCTGGTGGCCCGCCTTCATATCGGCAAACAGCTTCGAGTGGTTCGTAATGACCACGTCGGCGTTGCCTGCCTCATGCTTGGCGCGGTGATAATAGCATTTGCGGAACCAGGGGCAGGCGCGGCCCAGGCAGGAGTCTGTATCGCTCGCCACCGTTTCCCAGAAATCGCCGCCCCGGCCGTTTAAATTCAGCTCTTCGTCGTCGCCCGATTCAGTCTGGGTAAGCCAGACAATCATTTGCGCCGAGGTCAAAATATCCTCTCTCGGGGAGACGTAATCCTTTTTATTTATTTTATGTTCAAACTTGCGCAGACACAAATAGTGTCCCCTTCCCTTGAAGACGGCAGCCTTGAACGGAAAAGGAACGGCTTCGGTCAGGAGAGGAACATCGCGCTCGCGGAGCTGCTCCTGAAGGTTGATCGTATGGGTGCTGACCATTACCTTTTGACCTGTGCGGACGCTCTGGTAAATGGCCGGCAGCAAATAGCCGAGCGACTTGCCGGTTCCCGTACCCGCTTCAATCAGCAGATGCTTCTCTTCTTCCAGCGCCTTGATGACTTCGCCGAACATAATTTCCTGAGCCTGACGGCTTTCGTACTGGGGCAGGATGCGCCGCAGCCGCTCGGTTATCTCGTTCAGGTAAGCCTCAAAAGACATATGCTCCGCCGGACTATCGCCATCCTCGCGGGGAGGAGCCAGCTCCGTCCAATCGCCCACGGCCAGCGCCAACTGGCGGTAAAACTTAAGATCGCCTTCGGGCTGGAACGTTTCCAGCTCCCGTTCGCTCAGCAGCCCCTCAAAAAACCAGCTCAGATCGCTGTCTTCACCGGCGAACAGCTCGGTCAGCCGCTGCACCGTGAGCAAAGGCAGGCTGTACAGCTCATCCAGACATTTCAGCAGAACAAGCGCCGTCGCCAGCGCGTCGCTGTCCGCCTGATGCGGACGCTCATGAGCAAGCCCGAAATGGGAGCTGACGTTGCCAAGCTGATAGGAGGTAAGCGACGGAAAGCAGATTTTCAAAAAATCGATTGTATCAAGAATACGCCCCTGAAACGGCAAATATCCGCACCGGTCCAGAGCGTTCTGAAGAAAATGAAAATCGAAAGCGACGTTATGCCCGACAAGCACGACATCGTCCAGAAGAGGCACCAGCTCCATCATCATCTCTTCCAGTTCAGGCGCGTCCTCGACATCGCTGTCTGTAATGCCGGTTAAGCCGGTTATAAAAGGGGGTATCGGTCCTCCGGGCTTGACGTAGGAACCGTACACACGCGAAATGGACCGGTCTTCTTCTATAATGGCAAGTCCAACCTGGATAATTTCACCTACGGATTGGGTTCCCGTTGTTTCAAAATCAAGCACGGCAAATTTCATGATGGTCTAAACCCTTTCATTCAAAGACTCTTACTCAGCATAACAGAAGTTGCGAAAAAAGGCGATGCACCCCGCCGGAAGCAGCGGTTGCATCACCAAATGAAACACCTGATTATTATAGTAGCGAAACCAACTGCTGTCCGATCTGAAGCTCGCCGCTGCCCCGCCTGCATACCTCAAGGTTGGCGTCCGGCTCAGGAAGAGCCGGATCATATTTCAGCGCCAGCCCGAACAGTTCCTTCGCTTCATCGAACCGGCGTCCCGACGCCGCAATGCAGCCCACGGCGTTATACAGATTCGCCTTCAGCTTGCGGCTCTGAACCCGGGGCAGCATATGCTCCAGGTGAACCCGCGCGGCGACCGCTTCCCCCTGATGAAGATGGGACATGGCCAAATACAGGCGGGCGGCCAGGTTATCGGGATAATGAGAGATGACAACGCTGAACTGCTCGATGCATTTTGGAAACATCAGCAGCTTGTAATACCCTTGGCCGCGCGCAAAATTTTCCATCTCAATTCCGGAATCTGCCCCGCCAAGCGGCGTCTCCGGTTCAGGCTCATCCGTAAGCTCAACCTTCTGGCGAAACAGACTGAGCGCTTCCGCAAAGGCCAGCCATTCATCCAGCGCCTGATCGCTAAGCTTGCGGAGCATGCGGTATTTGTCCAAAAGCTCATGCCGCCTTGCCCCCTTAGCCTCCGGCAGCTGTCTGGCAATGTCGGAAAGCAGGTCGTTCATTTCGGCAAACATCTGTTGAAACATAGGAGCCATCCCTCCTCGCGAAAATGAGATCAGTGCAGCTTGCCTGACTTCATTGTTCGCCCGGAGCCGTCCTTTCATGCGTGGCAGTCATTGCAAGGTCTTAAGTTCACGCAATCGTCGCGTGAAGCTCTTTATTGTCAAGCTTGACGGGACGGTTGTTCTCATCCACAAACACGACAGTCGGCTTATGCTGCTCAAGCTCTTCACGCGACAGCATCGCGTAAGAAATAATAATGACGGTATCGCCGGGCTGCACAAGCCGCGCCGCCGCGCCGTTCAGACAAATGACGCCGCTGCCGCGAGGGCCCGGTATACAATAGGTCTCCAGACGCGAACCGTTGTTGTTGTCCACAATCTGCACCTTCTCGTTCTCCAGCAGGTCGGCGGCTTCCATCAGATCCTCGTCAATCGTAATGCTGCCGACGTAATTCAGGTTGGCTTCGGTGACCGTCGCCCGGTGAATTTTCGATTTCATCATATGTCTATACAAGCGCTGCAACCTCCTTCGGCGTAAAGATAATATTGTCAATCAGGCGGGTGCGGCCGAACCGGACGGCCAGCGCCATAATAATTTCCCCTTCGGCTCCCGTAAGCGGCAAGCCGCCTTCAAGCGGTTCAAGGCCGGGAAAAGTTAAGATTTCCGCATAATCAATGTCGGCAAGCGGCGAACCGGAAATGACGGAGGTAAGCAGTTCCCGGACTTCCCCGGCCGTCTCCGCCCGTCCTTCCTCTACCGCCTTGCGCGCTTCCTGAAGCGAGCGGGACAGCACCAGCGCCTGACGGCGCTCTTCGGCCGACAAATAAACATTGCGGGAGCTGAGCGCAAGCCCGTCGCGTTCACGCACGATCGGACAAGGGATGATCTCCACATTCATGTTCAGGTCCTCCACCATTTGCCGAAGCACCGCCACCTGCTGCGCGTCCTTCAGTCCGAAAAAGGCATATTCGGGCTGCACCAGGTTGAACAGCTTGGCGACCACGGTCGTCACTCCGTCAAAATGACCCGGGCGCGAGGCTCCGCACAGTCTTGTCGTCAGCGAAGACACCGCGATTTTAGTCCGGGTTGGACGGGGATACATGACGTCAACGGACGGAATAAACACAATATCCGCACCCTCGCGTTCCGCAAGCTCCAAATCCCGCTGCTCGTCGCGCGGATAAGCTTCATAATCCTCATTCGGTCCGAATTGAATCGGATTGACAAAAATGCTCATGACCACGGTGCCGCACATTTCTCCCGCCCGCCGCAGCAGGCTTGCATGGCCTTCATGCAAATAACCCATGGTCGGAACCAGCCCGACGGGTCCCTGACCGGTACGCCGCATAAATCCGACGGCTTCCCGAAGCTGTTCTACCGTTCTAACGACTCTCATTATGATCTCGCTCCCTTTCCGGCCGCGCCGTATAATGATTCCAGCACACCCTCATCCGCGCCGAACGCATGGCTCTGGTCCGGAAAGGCCCGCTGCTTGACTTCCTGCACATATTGGCCGAGCGCTTCGCGGATTATTCCGCCAACATCGGCATACGTCTTCACAAAGCGCTTCTCCCGGTAAGGCGAAGCATACCGCAGCACATCGTGGAAGACGAGCACCTGCCCGTCGCAGTAACGTCCCGCCCCGATTCCGATGGTCGGAATGGCAAGCTCCTTCGTGATGGCTTCCGCCACTTCCTCGGTCACCAGCTCCAGCACGACGCCAAAGGCGCCCGCCTTCTCCAGCGCTTTAGCCTCGTCCATCAGCCGCTGCGCATCCCGGGCATCCTTGCCCTGTACCCGGTACCCGCCGATGGTGTTCACCGACTGCGGGGTAAGCCCGATGTGGCCCAGCACAGGCACACCCGCCGACACGATGGAGGATACGGCCCCGCAAATTTCAAGCCCGCCTTCCATCTTGACCGCATGGGCATGTCCCTCCTGCATAAGGCGGCGGACATTCTTAAGCGTCTCGTCGATGCCGCCGTGATACGTCATGAATGGCATATCCGCTACGATAAACGTATGCTCCGCCCCTCTGGCAACCGCCCGGGTGTGGTACACCATATCGTCGATGGTGACCGGCAGCGTAGAGTCGTACCCGAGGACGACATTGCCGAGCGAGTCCCCGACCAGAATCATATCGACACCGGCTTCCTCGGCCAGAACGGCCGAAGGATAGTCGTACGCGGTCAGCATGCTCAGCGGCACGCCTTCCGTCTTCATCTTTTTCATTTTCACAATATTCAGCGCTTGTTTACCAGCCATTCCCTTTTCCCCTTATGCGAGTCACCGCGCTTGTTTCAGCGCAAACAAAAAAACCTTTTAGCGAAAATCCGCTAAAAAGGTCCGAAGGGCAAAAAAGAGTCACTCGCGATCGTCCCTTCTGTCTCGGTCCTTGCGGCTCAGAGCAGAATCCAACGTAACCGTTCCATACAGTTACAAGAAGAAACGGCCTGTACAGTCCTCTTGCCGAGGAAGGCATTCGTTTCTCATAAAAATTTACCAGCTTTACTATCGCCAGGAGTGCAGTTCTGATCAGCAGATACCGCCTCTTGCGAACAGTATAACAAATCCGCCGGACAATTACACGATATAAATGTGACAAGGTATGGGATTTTAAATCAGCGTAATCTCGCCGGAACAGACACTTGTCACCGATCCGTTATCCTCCCGCAGCAGCAGTCCACCATCTTCGCCAAGGCCTACAGCCGTTCCTTCCAGCCACCCCTGCGGTGTCTTGAGCCTGATTCTTCTGCCAAGGGTAACGGACATCTCCTCCCATAATCGGGAGATCGGTTCCAAACCCTGAGCCAAATACAGCTTGTAGTGGTATTGCAGCTCCCGCAGCACTTTGGCGGCCAATTCCTCGCGGTCAACCGGCATGCCGCCCTCAATCAGCAGCGAGGTCGCAATACTTCGAAGCTCGGGCGGATAGTCTTCCTCCGACAGGTTGGCGCCGATGCCGATTCCGGCGATGGCATACTGAAGCCCCCCCGGCCCGGCGCTCGCCTCGACCAAAATCCCGCACAGCTTTCTGCCCCGGGCCAAAAGATCGTTCGGCCATTTAATGCCTGCTTCCACTCCGG
>NZ_ASSC01000479.1 GCF_000520735.1 Paenibacillus forsythiae T98 | reverse complement strand
CCCGCCGCCATCGGGCTGCAGGGGCGGCGGGACGCGCTCCAGGCATTCGGCTGGGAGCGGACGGCGGATCGCCTGGAGCTGCTGTACTCCGGACTCCGGCAGCGTAGGGAATAAAATTAAAATGTTTTGCAATGACAATATGCACTTTCCTACATTCCCATTCGTTGTACAATGACATTGTAAGCGTTGCCATCCCGAAATAAATCATTACAACTCTAAGTCGGCAACACCCTGCATATCTTTTGTTCGCAGAAAGGGTGGATTGTTATGTTGATGCTCGAAATTATTGTAAGACCGGAGAAAGCCGATGAAGTGATGGAGGAGCTGCTGCTCGCCGGTTTTCCTTCCATCAGTAAAATGGATATATTGGGACGCGGTAAGCAAAAAGGAATTCAGGTCGGTACGAATCACTACAACCAGATTTCCAAAAAAATGCTGATGATGGTCATCCACGAGGATGACAAGGAGGAAGTCATCGACATTGTGAAGCGGACGGCAAGAACCGGCGAGCACGGATCTTTCGGGGATGGCAAAGTTTTTGTACTCCCCGTTCTGGAAGCGTATACAATCAGTACCGGCAAAAAAGAATTGTAATTAAAACGAGCGGCGGAACCCCCATATGGCAGGAGCACCGAACCCCAAATCCTGCCATAGCCCTACAGATGTGTCGGCTATCTATTTCAGTTTCACTAAAGAGAAAACAGATTAAAGTGAAAGGGCAAGGCCCCGGATGCTTGCACGCAAGCTCCGGCCGCCTTGCCCTTCGCACGTCCGCGCGTCCCGATCAGGCCAATGGAATCCACCCGATCAAAGTAAGCGCCAGACCTACCACGAACCCGCATACCGCGCCGTTGACGCGAATCCATTGCAGGTCCTTCCCGACCTTCTCCTCCAGCATGGCGACCAGGCTGGCATCGTCCATTTTGTTGAGATTTTCCTTCACCAGCACGCCGATTCGGTAATGGTTCGCCTCCGAGAACGCGATCAGCGAGGAGCGGACCTTGTCCTCCCATTCAGAGATCCATTCCTTCTCCCCGGCAATGCGGCGGGCGAGCAGCGCATAGGCGGCGAACAGCCCCCGCCCCCCGCGAAGGCGGTCTTCCTCCAGCAGAGCGAGCGCCCTGCCGCGAAGCTCCTCCAGCCGGGCCAGCAGAAAGGCACTCGCCTCCTGCCCCTCAAGCCCGTTCGCAGCCCAGTCCGTCAGAGTCTGCATCCGGTCCTCGTCATTGACCAGCTGGAACAGGGCAACGCGGAGCTCCCGGATGATGTCCTCGCGGAAGACATTGTCCTCGTCCTGCATATCGCGGATGGCGGACTGGAGCATGCTCTGCAGCAGCTCGCCCAGCATCTCGTCATCGACAAAGCCGACGAACGCCTGAAAAGCCACGCCCTTCAGTCCGCCCAGCTTCACCTCGGCAAGCTTCGAGGATGCGAGTTGGCCGAGCATGGCCTTCGTCTCCGGACGGCCGATCCAGACAGCCGCCTGTCCAAGCCCATAGTCCAGGGCTTCCTTGTCCCGGCCGTCATTCAGCAGCCTCGTAACCACCGTATCGGCGACCGTCTTCAGGTCCGCGTTCCGGACATAACCCGCGAGCGCCGACTGGAGATACGGCAGCGCCTTTTCGGCGGGAATCCAGCTCACCAGGGCTTCCAGGCGGGACAGGATTTCCGTTCTCGCCCGCTTGCGGCTGAAGAATCTGGTAAGCATCGAAGACGCCAGCCGGATGAATTTGATTCCCCGCAGCTTGGCCTCGATGCTCTCCTTGTTCAGCAGCTCGTTCTCCATTGCCGAAATCAGGGAATCTATGATCTTGTTCCGGTTCTTCAGCAGCAAGGATGTATGCGGAATACGGAGGCCCAGCGGATGGCGGAACAGCGCCGTAACCGCGAACCAGTCGGCAATGCCGCCGACGAGTCCGGCCTCGAAGCCGCCCCGTAGCAGCTCTACCGCCGTATTCTCAGGCAAAGCCAGCGTCAGCAAGAAGCCGATCGCCATAACCACCAGTGAAATTGAAGCCAAGTTTCTGGATTTCATATTTAATAATGCCCCCCACAATCAGTCGACAAGCCTAAAGCATTAGAAAATATTGTACCACGAATACTCCCCGTTTCGGAAATTTCACTCTCTCAGGAAACGAAATCCGGCCCGGATCGGGCACCGGGGAAAGCGCTTGTCTGACGCCGGATTCAGGCATTCTCCAGCTCCAAAAAAAAGCAGTCCCCCGCCGCCAAAGGCGCAGAGGACTGCCGAAGTCTTATATCTCACGGGAAAACGCCGCTATTCCACATTGCTGTGCAGCTTGTATGCCGCGGCATGATCGACGCCCCGCAGCTCCGCATAGCTCAGGCAGACGCTGTCCAGCACGAAATGAACGCACTGGTCGAACAGGGAGCCGAGCGGCTGCACGCTCTGGCGCTCTCCCTCGCGGCGCTGCTTCGTCGCCGCCGGAATCGTCAGGAGCCGGGAGGCGCACTTGCCCAGCGGCGAACCGCCATCCGTCGTCAGGGCGATCACGAACGCGCCCAGCTCCCGCGCCTTCTGCGCCGTCCATACAACGCCATGCGTCGTTCCCGAGCCGGATACGGCCACCAGAATGTCACCCCGGGAGATAGACGGAGTAATCGTCTCGCCGATGACGTATACAGCCGCGCCCAGATGCATCATCCGCATGGCGAATGACTTGGCCACAAGACCGGATCTCCCCTCGCCGACGACAAATATCCGCTTGCCTCCTGCCAGCAGCACAGCCGTCTCCGTCAAGTCCCCATCATCCACACGTTCCAGCACGTCCCTGGCTTCCGAGAGAATTTCCTTCAGCTTGCTCATCTTGGGGTCACTCCTTATCGGCTTATGAATTGACTGAATAACCATCTTGTCCCGGTCGCCGCTCCCTGTACCCTCAGACACACTCCTGAAATTCCTTGATATACTCCTTGAACTCGCGGGCCGCCCGCGCCGGATCGGGCGCCTTCGTGATCGCCGAACCGATGATAATGACCTCCGGCTTCAGCGCCAGCAGACCCGGCAGCGACTCCAGCGTAATGCCTCCGGCCGCGGCAATCCGGAGCTCTGCCGCTTCCCCGGCGCCGGGGCCGCCAGATGCTCCTTCGCCGCCGCCCTCCCGGCCTCCGGCTGCGTCGCCCGCTTTGGCGCCGCCTCCTTGGCCTCCGCCGGAGCCATGCGTCCCGCCGCTGCTCCCATTCCCGGCGTCCGCGCCGCCACTACTCTCCAGCCGGAGACCGCCGCCTTCCTGCTGATCCTTGCTGACAT
>NZ_ASSC01000478.1 GCF_000520735.1 Paenibacillus forsythiae T98 | reverse complement strand
TCTATTCGGGCAAGGCGGCCATGTTCATCAACGGCCAATGGGAGATTTACAGCAGCACGGAGAAGCTGGGCGACAAGGTGGACTGGATGTACATGCCGGCCAAGGATGAAGCGACTTACGAGAGCAGCAAAAGCTTTATCAACGGCGCAGGCTCTCCCGGCGGATTCTCGGTATCCCCAAGCAGCAAGAACAAGGAAACGGCTGTGAAAGTGGCAAGCTTCCTGGCGCAAAAATACAGCGAATACAAGTATACCGTACTGGGCAGCCCGATCGTATCCGTCAAGGTCGACAAGCCCATGACCGGCGAAGTGCCTCCGATGATGAAGCGGATTGCGGACGAAGTTCTGCCGAACGTCAAGAGCTACGCGACAGCGGTTAACAATGTGCAGATTAAAAATGCCGTAGATGATAATACTCAAAACCTGCTGGTCAGCGGATTTACCGTGAAGCAATTTACAGACAACATTAACCGCATTCTGGGCAAGGAGAATAAATAACAGGGATCAAGACAAGTCTGTGCGTTCAGCAGCCTCCGGCTTCCCTGGGGAACAGGGGGCCGCTGTCTGAAGAAAAGGAGTGGAATCATACTGCATGAACAGATATTTAAGTAATAAAAAAGCGATTGCGCTGTTTTTGCTGCCGGCCCTGCTCATCTATAGCGTCGTCATTATTTATCCGGTGCTTCAGACCGTGTACCGAAGCTTTTTTAACTGGGACGGGTTAAGCACGGCAACCTGGAACGGGATTGGCAACTACAGGGAGCTTCTGGAGGACCCTCTGCTTATTACTTCCCTTCGCAACGGCCTTATCTTCGCGCTTGTGCTTGCGGTGTTTCAGATCGGGCTTGGAACCGTACTCGCGCTGGCCTGCGCCGATCCGCGCATCAAGGGGCGCAAATTGCTGAAGACGTCTTATTTTATCCCGGTCGTTCTGTCCGTCACCGTTGTCTGCCAATTGTGGATCGCGATGTATGACCCGGCCCACGGGCTGATTAACCGCCTGTTTAACGCGCTGCATATTCCTTACCAGCAGAACTGGCTCACGTCGCCGACCGTTTCCATTATCGCGATTGCGTTCGTCAATGCCTGGCAGTTCATGGGCTATCAGTTCAGCCTGCTGTACGCGGGCGTCAAGTCCATTCCCGAGCAGTATATGGAGGCGGCTACAATTGACGGCTGCTCCAAATGGATGGCGCACCGCAAGGTGACGATCCCTCTGATGAAGGAAACGTACAAGTTCTGCCTGATCGTTGCCATTACCTCCGGAATCGGGGCGTTTGTGCAAATGCTGATTATGACAAGCGGCGGGCCGGGAACGAGCAACTATACCCTGACGTACATGATTTACCGCTACGCCTTTATGGAGAGCAACTATGGCTATGCCTGCGCCGTTTCCGTTGTGCTGGTCAGCTTGTCTCTACTGGCGACAGTGATTATCAACAAGACGTTTGACCGGAACGAAGCATAAGCGAGCGTTGTCCGGCCAGGAAGGAGCGCAATATGAAGAAGCTGAGAGCGGTACTGATTCAGACCCCGCTATGGATCTATTTTGTAATTTCCGTCTACCCGCTGGTGTGGATGATTTCGTATTCGCTGAAAAACAACGACGAAATTTTCGTCACCAACCCGTTTGGCTTTCCGACGCATTTCCGGATCGAGAATTATACGGCGGCCTGGTCGCAGTTCAATATTCCGCGCTATTTTATGAACAGCTTTGTCGTGTCGTCGGTGTCTACCGTGCTTATTATTTTGTTTGCGCTGATGTTCTCGTTCGCCATCGCCCGGATGCGCTGGAGGTTCCGCGAAAGCGTCAGATTGTATATGACCATCGGCATGTTCATGCCGCTTCAGGTGATTATGATTCCCCTCGCCATTCTGGTAAGGGACTTCCATTTGACGAATACCTACGGCGCGCTGATCGTGCCCTATGTCGCCATCGGACTGCCCTTCTCATGCCTCATATTTTACGGTTTCATGAAGGGTATCCCCGGCGAGCTGGAGGAATCGGCCTGCATGGACGGAGCGAATATTTACCGGATGTTCCTCCAGATTATCGTGCCTGTGGTAACTCCGGCTATCGCAACCGTTGCCATTTTCCAATTCCTTAGCAACTGGAACGAATTCATGCTCGCCTATATTCTGATTTCCGACGAAGCGATGAAGACGCTCCCGCTCGGACTGCTCTTCTTCCAGGGGCAGTACAGCACCGATTGGGGCGGCATGGGCGCGGTTATGACGATTGCGAGCTTGCCGATGGTCATCATCTATCTATTCTTCAGCGAACAGGTCGAGAACGCGATGACGGTCGGTTCGGCGGTAAAAGGATGATTTGTAATAATAATCCATGAGAGAGTAACTTTTTTCCATGTAATAAAATACAACTATAGGTTATCTTCTACTAAGTGAGCAACTTTATCAATAATGGAGGAACGGCAGCATGCCATCTATAGCGGATACATTTCAGTTACTTGATTCGGAGATATTCAAGGAAAGGTTAATAGACCTTTATGGAGAGAGCCAGGAGGCGCTCTTCTCTCAAATCGAAAGATACACTTCCCTGGTTAACGAGTACACCCAAAGATTTGATGGAACCGATGTCTATCTGTTCAGTTCGCCTGGCCGCAGTGAAATCAGCGGAAATCATACGGATCACAATTTAGGCAAAGTGATTGCGGCCAGCATAAATATGGATTGTATAGGCGTTGCGGAGCAAAATACGGAGAATAAAATCCGCGTAAAAAGTCTGACCTACGCCGAGGATTTTACGGTTGATCTTACCCGGAGAGAAGAATCCGAGAATGCTTCGGGCACTTACCGGATCGTAGAAGGCATACTCAACGGTTTTGAAAAGTTCGGTTACCGCATTGGAGGCTTCAATGTTTGTATAACGAGCGATGTGATTAGCGCAGCAGGCATAACGAAATAGATATTGTGGCATGCGCCAAGATAGGCCAATATGCGGAAAATACGAACTGGAACAAGCAGTCGGGGTTGCTGGATCAAATCGCCTGCGGCTATGGCGGACTGATTACCATCGATTTCAAAGACGGCCAATCGCCGTCTATCCAGAAATTGAACTTTGAAGCCATTGACAAAAATTATGAGCTGCTAATCATCCCCACAGGAGCCAACCATGCCGATTTAAGCGAAGAGTACTCTTCCATCCCTACTGAAATGAAGGCGGTGGCAGGGAAGCTTGGCGCAGAGGTTCTCGGTGACCTCAGTATAGACGAGGTGTTGAAGCATTTTGCGGAACTCAGAGAGAGCGTGGGAGACAGGGCACTTCTGAGTGCGCTGCATTTTTATGAGGAAAACAGCCGGGTGGATCAACAGGTCGAAGCTTTGAGAAAGGATAATGGGGACGAGTTCCTGAGGCTGGTTAATGAATCCGGCAATTCCTCCTGGAAATGGCTGCAAAATTGTTATTCAAATTCTACTCCCGGGACCCAAGGGGTAACGGTACATCTGGCTCTTACCGAACGGTTCATCAAGAGAATCGGCCGGGGCGCATGCCGCGTGCATGGGGGAGGCTTCGCCGGTGTGATTATGGCCTTGCTGCCGAAAGAGTCAACGGCCTCCTATACGGAATATATGAAATCATTTGGCGCTGATCCCATCTATCCTGTTCGCATACGTAAATACGGAGCGGTTAATCTAAATCTGCTGTGAAAAAAGCGTCCCGCCATTATTTATGGCAGGGCGCTCCTTATTATTCTGCGGCCTGTTCCTCCAGAAAAATCAATCCAATGACATCCTCCGGCTCGATCCGGCCGAAATAATGCTTCAGATCCAGGCGGGAGAGCTGGAATCGGGAGCTTCCTCAACAGCAAAACTTGAATTAATTTGTAACGTCGGAAATGGATGAACCAGTTTTTCCAAAAAATTCTCCATTAACGTTACTACCGCCACCACTCCATTGAAGCGTATAGCCTCCACCACGCATGCCTTGTTCGTAACCTTCTTCGAAATTCTTCCATGTTAGAGATCCTTTTCCGGAAATCACTCTAGAAAAATATACTATTCCAGTATAATTATGCGTTAGACTAACAGTAACTGATTGGCTACTATAGTTTTTCATTAAAAGTTTAATATGACCATATCCCGCATTTACAGTAAAGTATTTTTGTACAACTGCACCTCCCGTTACGGTATCGCCAATGGGGTTGGAAATATCAATAACAGATGGGCTTATCAAGTGATCTTCGATAAAAGGATTACTAATGGGACTTTCAATTACACTAGATTCAGCAACTGCATTCTCCTGAGTTGTACTTGGTGAAGCAGAAGCAGTCATCCCTATTGTTACCATAGCTAAAGATAATGTCGCAATAAAAGCACTTTTTTTCTTCATAAAATTAATTCCCCCTCTCATTTTCTTTATTATGTATTAATTATTCAATAATGTATTAAATATATATCATAATTTAAATATTGTAAATTATTTGATATAATTAACTCAACTTCCTCACCTTAGTTATCAGTTGAATCCTTTGGGGCTGTAAGAAGAATTCAATGTATTTTCCCTTATTGACAAAAAACACCTTGCTTGTTTGGTATCATGGAAGTGTCGAGCAACCATGCCAACAAGAAGGGTGCGTAACTCTTATATGTAAATTGAAGAGTAAGACTATCAATGGGAACGGGGAATAACGCATTAACAAGGCGCTGGGTTTTGAAAAAGAATGGATTCTCTTAAGCAAAATAAAGAGCAACCCAGTAAATATCTATCTTGGGCTGCTCTCCATGACCTTTAAGTTAAGTCATTTAATGCCTTTGCTATTCCTCCAGAAAAATCAAACCAATCACATCCTCCGGCTCAATGCGGCCGAAATAATGCTTCAGATCCAGGCGGGAGAGCGCCTGCCGGACCTCTTCCTGCTCGTACCGCTTGCCGCGCAGCGCGTCTTCCACATCGGCCACATCGCCCACGCCGAAGAAGTCGCCGTAAATCTTGATTTCCTCAATCCGCGCGTCCTTGATTTCCATCCGGATATCGACGATTCCGCCGGGGAACTTGACCGCATGCTTGACATTGCTCTTCGGCGACTTGCCGTAGTTCCAATCCCAGTTCCGGTAACGCTCCTCCGAGATTTTGTTGATGTGGAGCCAGTCTTCCGCGTTGAGCTTGTACTGCGGCACCTGGTCAGGCTCCATCCCGAAGATCGACCGCAGCAGACCCGCGCGGAATTCCTCGATGGTCATGTCCGTTCCGAGCCGCTCCTTGATATTGGCGACCCGGCTGCGGACCGATTTCGTGCTCTTGGACTTGAATTTCTCCGGATTCGCGTTCAGCGAAGCCTGCACATCATCCAGATTGAGGTTGAACATCAGCGTGCCGTGGCTGAACATGCGCCCCCGGGTCGAGAACTGGGCGTTGCCGGAAATCTTTTGCTCCCCGACCTGAAGATCGTTGCGGCCGCTGAGTTCGGCGTTAACGCCCATGCTCCGCAAATAGTCGATGACTGGCTGGGTGAATTTCAGGAAGTTGTGAAACGATTCGCCGTCGTCCCTGGTGATGAAGCTGAAGTTCAGGTTGCCGAGGTCGTGATAGACCGCGCCCCCGCCGGACAGCCGCCGCACCACCTTGATATTATGTTCCTTGACGTATTCCTGGCTGATTTCTTCTATTGTATTTTGGTGCTTGCCGATAATGATCGACGGGCTGTTGATATAAAAAAGCAAATAGCTGTCGTCCATAGGCAGAAATTTCAGCGCGTATTCCTCAATGGCCAGATTGATGGTCGGGTCCGTAATCCCCGTATTATCGATAAAGAGCATATTCCATACCTCCGTATAAAGGATATAAAAGGGCAAATTACGTGTTCGTATTACTATATATATCATTAGTAATCTGGTATGTTCAATATTCCCACTTAATGTTATATCATATAACACTCAATGAAGGAGGTTATTACTTTTTTGTTTAACACACACATAATATCCAAGGATCTTTAGACATGATGACTAATATACAGGACGACTAATGTAAATTTAGTGTACAGCGCATATAATGTGAAATCATATAAAATGGTTTTTAATTACTTAATTTTAAACTTTGGGAGGCCGGTTCGAATGGGAGAGACAAGAAGGATGAGGGTTTTTTCGCTTGGGCTGCAGCATGTTCTAGCTATGTACGCCGGAGCGATACTCGTACCCTTGATTGTTGGACGGGCATTAAATTTAACGGCGGAGCAGCTGGCGTATCTGGTTTCTATTGATTTATTGACCTGTGGAATCGCAACATTGCTTCAGGCTCGTAAAGGCAAATATTTAGGGATTGGTCTGCCGGCTGTGTTGGGAAGCTCTTTTGTCGCTGTGACGCCGATGATTGCCATTGGTTCACAATATGGGGTTACAGCCATTTACGGCTCGATTATCGCCGCCGGTATTTTTATCGTGCTGTGCGCTGTGTTTTTCAGTAAAATCGTCAAGCTGTTCCCTCCTGTTGTCATCGGTACGGTTGTTACCATTATTGGCCTCGCATTAATCCCTACCGGAATTAGAAATATGGCGGGCGGCGTTGGCAGCAAGGAGTTTGGAAGTCTTCAGAATTTAGCGCTTTCTTTTGGCGTTCTCATCTTTATTTTACTGCTTAACCGCTTTTCTCGTGGCTTCATACGATCTCTTTCTGTTCTCATTGGAATCCTTGCCGGAACGATTGCAGCTGCATTCATGGGTAAGGTTAATTTCTCCGCTGTACAGGATGCCTCCTGGTTTCATTTGCCTAAGCTTTTTTACTTTGGAGTGCCTTCGTTTGAAATAGGCCCGATTATCACGATGATCATTGTAGGTACAGTTGTCATTATCGAATCAACGGGTGTATTTTTTGCTTTGAGTAAAATTTGTGAACAGCCTATTAATGAAAAGGATTTGGCACGGGGATACCGCGCTGAGGGCCTGGCTTTTATCCTGGGAGGAATCGTGAATGCCTTCCCGTACAACACCTTTGCTCAAAATGTGGGACTTGTACAGCTTTCAAAGGTAAAAACAACCAATGTGGTTGTTGCAGCCGGAGGGATTCTGATCTTCCTGGGGCTTATTCCGAAAATTGCCGCTTTCGCGACGATTATTCCAGCCTCCGTACTTGGCGGAGCAACGGTCGTTATGTTCGGAATGGTCGTTTCGTCGGGAATAAAAATGCTGCAAGCCGTTGACTTTAGCAAGCAATCCAACCTTCTGATTGTGGCCTGCTCCGTTTCTTTAGGCCTTGGTGTTACGGCTGTTCCCGATTTATTTGCGCAATTGCCTCAAAGCATCCGGATTATTGTCAGCGATGGAATCATTACGGGCAGCTTGGCGGCTATTCTATTAAATGTCATTTTTAACTTAAGCTCAAAACAACAAGATGTGCCTGTTCAACAAGCACAGGAAATTCACTCTTAATATCTTTCTCACGAAGAACCGCGCCCGGCGAAAATCGCCGCGTGTGCGGTTCTTTTTTTGCCTCCGCAAATATGCCATGATAACGGTGGAGGAGATACATGCATGTTCAATGATTTCAAGCTTGCGGAGGGGCGCCCGGTCTATCTCCAGGTCAAGGATTACATGAAGCGGCTGATTGTTCAGGGGGCGCTTCAGGCGGACCGGCGGCTTCCCGCGACCAGAGAGCTTGCCGGGCTGCTCGGCGTCAGCCGCAATACGGTCATCTCCGCCTATGCGGAGCTTGAGGAGGACGGGTTCGCCTATACGGTACAGGGCAAGGGCAGTTTCGCTGCTGCGGTCACGCCCGTGCGGGCCGCCGAAGAGGAGAGCGGGAGCGGCTGCGCCAAGCTGGACTGGAGCGAACGCTTCAGCGATTACGCCCTGCTGGCGGAGGAGCTGGATCTCATGAAGCGCGGCATCCGGGCGGCCAAAGGAACCATTTCGTTCACAAGCATCGCGCCGGACGAGAAGCTGTTCGATCTGGACAGCGTGAGGCGCGCTTTCTCGGACCGGATGGCCGTGGAGGGCCATGTGCTGCTGAATTACGGCTACGCGAAGGGCTACAAGCCGCTGATCGACTATTTAATGGACTATATGGCCCGCAAGGGCGTGGATACCCGGGATAAAGATATGCTGATTACGAGCGGCTTCACCGAAGGGTTCGACATCGTGCTGTCGGCGATCCGCAAGAAAAGCGGCAGGGTGCTGTGCGAGAACCCGACCCACAATACGGCGATCAAGAATCTGAAGCTGCACGGCCTTGAGATCACGGGCATTCCGATGGAGCGGGACGGCATCAGCATCGGGGGGCTGGAACAGGCGCTGGCGGAAGGGGAGTACGACCTGGCCTATTTCGTTCCGTCCTACCATAATCCGACGGGCATCGTGACCTCCCTGCAAAAGAGGCTGGAGCTGATGACGCTGATGAACCGCTTCCGGATTCCCGTCGTCGAGGACGGGTTCAATGAGGAGCTGCGCTATTCCGGCTCGCATGTGGCGCCGCTGGCGGCCATGGCGGGGGCGGGGAACGGCGTCATATATATCGGAAGCTTTTCCAAGGTGCTGTTTCCGGGACTGAGAGTGGGCTGGGTGCTTGGGGACCGGCGGCTGATCGGCACGCTGGAGAGCGTCAAACGGGCACGGAGCATTCACACCTCGACGCTCGACCAATCGCTGCTGTACCAATATTT
Source organism: Paenibacillus forsythiae T98 (assembly GCF_000520735.1). Classification (GTDB taxonomy): domain Bacteria; phylum Bacillota; class Bacilli; order Paenibacillales; family Paenibacillaceae; genus Paenibacillus_AQ; species Paenibacillus_AQ forsythiae. The sequence continues at coordinate 2,351 of NZ_ASSC01000478.1, read as the reverse complement.
GCATAACGGAAATCTGGAAAAATATTTACGCAAGGCGCGGGCCGAATATAAACGGAAATACGAGCTGACGCTTGCATGCTGCCGGGAGAGGGTTCCTTATTCCGCCCTGTCGGGGGACGGCGGGCTGCATCTGTTCATGGCGTTTGAGCAGGGCTTCGACACCCGGAAGCTGCTGGCGGCCTGCTCGCAAAGAGGCGTGATCTTCACGCCGGGGGACAATTTCTATACGGACGGAGCCGGCGGGAACACGCTGCGCCTGGGCTTCTCCAGAGTGGCCGATGAGGATATCCGTAAGGGAATCGCTATTATCGGGGAGGCAGCGTACGAGTTGATGAAGGGACCGGATCAAGCGGAGGCGGCGCAGAATAAATAGGCGTCAGGGAAGATGGCGGCAGGAATATCCAGGTGAAGGAAAGGGAGCGGGAAAGATGGCGGGAAAAATGAAAGTTGGCGCAGTTATGGGCGGCATATCGGCGGAAAGAGAAATTTCGCTGAGGGAAAGAGGGGTGCCCGAGCATGTCCGGTGAATGGATTCGTCAGGCTGTCAGGGAGCTGCCCCCTTCGGGCATCCGGGCCTTCTTCGAGAAAGCGGCGGGTGACCGGGAGTTGATTCAGCTCGGAGTCGGCGAGCCGGATTTCCGGGTGCCGGAATCGGTCCGGAAAGCCTGTATCCGCGCATTGAACCGGGGGGAGACCGGATATTCTTCCAATGCGGGGCTGCCGGAGCTCCGCCATGAAATCGCCGGTTATTTAAGCGCCGGGTTCGGGCTTCACTATGATCCCGGCGCGGAGATCATTGTCACTTCAGGCAGCAGCGAGGCGCTGGATATCGCGCTGCGGACGGTTATTTCACCGGGGGACGAGGTAATTATTCCGTCACCCGGCTATGTCGCCTACGCTCCGATGGTCACGCTGAGCGGAGGAACCGTTATTCCCGTAGAGACGAAGCGGGAGGAGGGCTTCAAATTGACGGCCGAGGCCCTGCGGCGGAGTCTTACCCCGCGAACCAAGGCGCTTATCGTCAATTATCCGAATAATCCGACCGGCGCGGTGATGACCCGCGGGGATTGGGAGCCGATCGCGGAGCTTGCCGTCCGGCATAATCTGATGGTCATTTCGGATGAGGTCTATGCCGAATTGACCTATGGAGAGCGTCATGCCAGCATCGCTTCGCTGCCGGGGATGAAGGAGCGAACGATTCTGGTTAGCGGGTTCTCCAAAGCGTTCGCGATGACTGGCTGGAGGGTGGGCTATGTCTGCGCGAGCGGCGAGCTGCCTTTCGCAATGCTCAAAATCCACCAGTACACGGCCATGTGCGCTCCGGTTCCGGGGCAGATTGCCGCCCTGGAATCGCTGCGGAGCGGACTTGAGGCCAAAGACCGGATGAAGGCCGCCTTCGGCGCGCGGCGCTCCCTGCTCGTGGAGGGGCTGAATGCGATAGGTCTGCCCTGCCATATACCGGACGGCGCTTTCTACGCATTTCCGTCGGTTGCCGGAACCGGCCTGACGTCAGAGCAGTTCGCGCTTCGGCTGCTCAGCGAAGCCGGCGTCGCGGTTGTGCCCGGCTCCGTGTTCGGACCCGAAGGGGAGGGGCATATCCGCTGCTCCTATGCCGCTTCGTCCGGCCAACTGGCCGAGGCGCTGCGGCGGATCGGACGGTTTATGGAAGCTGAGCTAAATTTTAAACTTCCGGACCGCTTCCTGCATTTTGAGCGTCCGCTCGTATAAATTCTCGACCGTTTGGGCATGTCCATCAAGCTGTTTCTGCTGGCTGCGGTAATTATCGGCGAGTATATCGGCTCCTGCTTGCGATTTGGAAGTGATTTGCGCGGTTTCCTCAACGGATGCGGTCACTTCCTCGGTTCCCGCCGAAATTTGCTGGGCGGCTGCGGATACCGACTGAATGCTCTGGTTGATGCTTTGGATCAGGATGGCCAGGCGGTCAAATGCACTCCCCGCTTGTTCGACTATGCCTACGCCGGAAGCGACCTGGGCATTCACCTCGTTCATACCGGTTACGGACCGCTGCATTTCCTCTTGCAGGCTCAGCAGGAACCCGCGGATTTGCTCGGTGGCTTCTCTGGACTGCTCCGACAGCTTGCGCACCTCTCCGGCGACGACGGCGAAGCCGCGGCCGTGCTCGCCCGCGCGGGCCGCTTCGATGGAAGCGTTAAGCGACAGCATCTGGATCTGTTTGGTGATCTCCGAAATGCTCTGCACAATCAGGCTGATCTTCCGCGATTGCTCGTCCATTTTGCGGAATTGCTCCAGCGATTCTTCGGAAGCCCGCCCCACCTGGCGCATTTGCTCGACGGCGCTTTGGGCCGTGTCATTGCCGCTAATCGCCTCGG
>NZ_ASSC01000477.1 GCF_000520735.1 Paenibacillus forsythiae T98 | reverse complement strand
ATCAGGGTGTCGAAGGTTCGAGTCCTTCATGGCTCATCCTGATTTCAATAAGCCATCACCTTAGGGTGGTGGTTTTTTGCTGTTTTAATATTATTAAACAGCCAAGAGCTGTCCCTTGCGAGGACGTATGCTGAGATATCCACCTTCGGCTTAGCCGTTCCTTTTTTCAGGATCGCGGCAAATATGATAGAATAGGCGAAAAAGAGCAAAGTGGTGGAGTAAGTTGACAATGGACACTGAAACGTTGCGGCTAAAATTGGAGCAGTTCACCGGCAACAAGACGGGAATCAAGCAACTTGGGAGGCAGCAAGCGGCTTCTCTTTTTGGCGTTGGACAAGAAGCGCGGGAGCGGTCGGCAGTACATGAGGGAAGTCTCTGGGTTCCCCTGTATGAGAGCGAAGGGCGGGTTACGGCCCTCTGGATCAAGCGGGAAGGGCTTTCCCCAATAGAGCTGCAGCTGGCGCAGTTCGCTGCCGAGAACTATGCCGCAGCGCTGAAGGCTTCCGGATTCAAGGAAGAAGGGGAGACGGAAGCGCGGCAGCTTGGGGCATGGCTGAACGCCCAGCTTGAGCAGGATGAGGATGCGGGTGAAATTCCCGATGATATCGCTTTAAAAAGCCGCCTGTTCACGGATATGATCCCTTTTCTCTTGGTTAGCGAAAATACGCATGGTTCCGAAATTGCTTACCGGGCGCTGCTGAAATTGATACGCAGCTATTTTGATAGTACGGCGCTGCTTATCCCTTTGAAGGAGAAGGAATGGCTGATTCTGGCCCGTAAAGAGCTGCTGACCGACACGGAGGACAAGGAAGAGCTTGAGGAGAGCGATGATGAGGAGCTATTGGCGCAGGCCTGTATGGGGCTCCACGAATTGATCGCCTCCGAATGGGTGGGTGTATTTCATGTGAGCGTATCGTCCTCGATCATTCCTGCCAAAGGCTTGGCGGGCGTGATCGCGCTGCTGAGGGAAACGATCAGTCTTGGGCGTATTTTTCAGGTGGGAGAATATATTCATTTGCCATGGGGGCTTCAACTGGAGCGGCTGGTCAACAGTATTCCGAGTGGGCGGCGCCGGCAGCTGCTTGGACAGTTCGGCGATTACACAGCTGTGCTGGCGGATAAGGAGATGCTGCTGACGCTGGAAACTTTTTTTCAGATGGATTGCAATGTCAGTGAAACCGCGAAGAAATTATATATTCATCGGAATACCCTGCTCTACCGTCTGGACAAGATCAAGCAGGAGACGGGAGCGGACGTACGAAGCTTTGGAGACGCTGCGATTATGAAGCTCACTATGTTATTGTATAAAGTGACGAAAAGGAAATAGGTTTTTTGTGAACGTTACAAATAGCCAGCCTGAATGCTCTGGGGTAAGATAGTGACAGGAATTATTTCGAACTCTATTACGAATCCGAGGGGGAAATTCAAATGGCAGGCGTACGTTTAGAGCATGTATTCAAAAAATATCCAGGTTCCGATAAAGCAACAGTAGTCGATGTCAATCTTGACATTAAAGATAAGGAATTCCTCGTACTGGTCGGACCTTCCGGCTGCGGTAAATCCACCACTTTGCGGATGATCGCAGGACTGGAAGAAATCTCTGAAGGCAAGCTCTTCATCGGCGAACGCGTCGTCAACGACGTGGCTCCTAAAGACCGCGACATCGCGATGGTATTCCAATCCTACGCCCTGTACCCTCATATGAGTGTATACCAGAACATGGCGTTTGGTCTGAAGCTGCGCAAGGTGAAGAAGGACGAGATCGACCGAAAAGTGCGTGAAGCGGCCAAAATACTCGATATCGAGCATCTGCTGGAGCGTAAACCGAAGGCGCTTTCGGGCGGTCAACGCCAGCGTGTCGCTCTGGGCCGCGCGATTGTCCGTGATCCTCAAGTGTTCCTGATGGATGAACCGCTGTCCAACCTGGACGCGAAGCTGCGCGGACAGATGCGCGCCGAGATCACGAAGCTGGTTAAGCGTCTTGAAACCACTTGCATTTACGTAACGCATGACCAGACCGAAGCCATGACGATGGGTGACCGCATCGTCGTTATGCAGGATGGCATCATCCAGCAAGCCGCTTCTCCTGAAGAACTGTACAACCATCCGAAGAACCTGTTCGTGGCCGGATTTATTGGCTCCCCGACAATGAACTTTATTTCGGGCACTTTGTCCGAAGTTAACGGCTCTGTCCGTTTCACCGCAGATAATCTGGACGTTGAGGTTCCGGGCGGCAAAGCTCAGCTGCTTCGCAGCAAAGGCTACATTGGCAAGGATGTCGTTATGGGCGTTCGTCCGGAAGACATTCACGAAGAGCCGGTATTCCTCGAAGCTTCGCCGAATACAATCTTTACCGCACTGGTAGACGTAACCGAGAACCTGGGTCATGAAATGCTGCTGTACCTGAGCGGTGTAGGCAAAGATTCAGTTATCGCCCGCGTGGACGGACGTTCGTCAACCCGTGAAGGCAGCAAGACGAAACTGGCGATCGACATGAACAAAGTGCATTTGTTTGACAAACAATCGGAACAGAACATTCTGCTGGGATAAGAGCCAGCTTCAGGTTCTTTGAAAGGCCGCCCTTTAGGGGCGGCTTTTTTCATAGGATCGGGGTACGGCAACAGTCTAATGATTGCATTCGCTTCCGTTATCCTTTAAGATAGCAGGAGAATTACCTGCCGGAAGGAAGGATTATACAGACGCTGCTGGACAGAGAAGCGGGATAAGCGGGGAATGTACCGCAGGCGATGAAAGGGAGAAACAGATATGGCCAAGAAGGTAAAGGTATCGGAATTGGTACAGCATTTCCAACTGGAAGTCATTTCCGGGCAAGAGGGCTTGAAAAGGCTGATTACGGTCGATGACCTGAACCGTCCCGGCCTCGAAATGGCCGGATATTTCGAATATTATCCTGAAGACCGGGTACAACTGATGGGCAAAACGGAGTTGGCCTTCTTCTCAATGCTTCCTGTCGAGGAACGGGTGGATCGAATTCGCCGCATATGTGACGATCAGACGCCCTGCATTGTGATCACTCGCAGTCTGGATGTTCCCCAGGAACTGATTGAAGTCAGTAATGAAAAAGGACTGCCCGTGCTGCGCAGCTCGATGGCCACAACGATTTTTTCGAGCCGTTTGACCAGCTTCCTGGAAGGCAGATTGGCTCCGACAGCGACGATCCACGGGGTTCTGTGCGACGTATATGGCGTCGGCATGCTGATTACCGGCAGCAGCGGCATCGGCAAGAGCGAGACGGCGCTGGAGCTGGTTAAGCGCGGACATCGGCTGATTGCCGATGATGCCGTGGAAATCCGGCAGACCTCGGACAATCAGCTGCACGGGACAGCACCGGAGCTGATTCGGCACCTGCTGGAAATCCGCGGGGTCGGTATTATTAACGTGATGACGCTGTTCGGCGCCGGAGCGATTCGCAACCACAAGCGGATCACCCTTGTTGTCCGATTGGAGGCATGGCAGCAGGACAAGCAATACGACCGTCTTGGACTGGACGAGGAGACGACGCGCATTATTGATACCGATGTTCCGCTAGTGACTATTCCGGTCCGCCCGGGACGGAACCTTGCCGTTATTATTGAAGTGGCGGCGATGAATTACCGGCTGAAGCAGATGGGCTTCAATGCCGCGCTGCAATTCACTCACAAGCTTACGGCTACGATATCCGAAGACATGGACGATCTGGACTAGGAGGATGAAAGTATGTTTCCGTTGGCTTTAGATCCAATCGCCTTTTCAATCGGCGCTTTAAAAGTGCACTGGTATGGCCTTATCCTTGGATTCGGCGCTTTGGCTGGCCTGTACCTGGTGATCCGCGAAGGCAAACGATTCGGCATACCGCAGGAATTCTTTATGGATATGCTGCTGCTCGGCGTCCCTTCAGCGATTATCGGCGCCCGCCTTTATTTTGTAGCCTTTAAATGGGATGAATACAAACAGAATCTCGTGGATGTCTTCAAAATATGGAACGGCGGCATCGCTATTTATGGCGCACTCATCGGTGCCATTATTTGCGGCATCATTTATTTCCGGTATAAAGGCTATCCTTTCTGGCGCATCGCCGATATCTGCGCTCCCGCACTGCTGGCGGGGCAAATGATCGGACGCTGGGGCAACTTTGTGAACCAGGAGGCCTACGGGGGAGAGGTTCATGAGACCTTTCTGCGGAACAATTTGCATCTGCCCGATTTTATTGTGAATCAGATGTACATAGAAGCCAATTTAGCCTATCATCACCCGACTTTTTTATATGAGTCCACCTGGAGCTTGGTTGGCATTGTACTGCTCATGGTGCTGCGCAGACAGCGGTTTATGCGCGCCGGAGAATTATTTCTGTCGTATTTCATCTGGTACTCCATCGGACGTTTCTTCATTGAAGCGCTGCGGACGGATAGTTTGGCGTTCAAAGGCGGCAGCGGTCTGGCCTCGTTCATCAACGGTTTATGGAGTCCGATGAAGGGGCTTGGCTTCGAGCAGGGCTACTTGGACCCGAATTACGGGAATATTCGCGTGTCCCAACTGCTGTCACTGCTCATTATCGTTGCTGCAGTTCTGCTCATGATTATCCGCCGGACAACGGGAGCGGCCCAAGCTCATTATTCGGACCCGATCGTGTCCTCCAAGACGCTGGCCGCCGATTCTG
>NZ_ASSC01000476.1 GCF_000520735.1 Paenibacillus forsythiae T98 | reverse complement strand
CCGCCTGTCCGGACCGCTACTCGGCCAATCCGTTCTTGTAAGCGTAAATGGCTGCCTGCGTGCGGTCTTCCACACCCAGCTTGGCAAGAATGTTCGTGACGTGAAACTTGACGGTCTTGATGCCGATAATCAGCTGGTCGGCAATATCCTGATTGGACTTGCCCTGCGCCAGCAGCTTCAGCACCTCCATCTCCCGGTCCGTCAGCTCCGAATGAGCCGGAGCCTCGATCCGGGCGTCGCTGCGGAATCGGTTCATCATTTTGGAAGCAACCTCCGAGACCAGCACCGACTGTCCCCGGGCCGCAGCCCGAATCGCATCCGCCACCTCGCTGGCGCGCGAGGTTTTGAGCAGGTAGCTGAATGCGCCGGCTTCGATGACCGGATACATTTTTTCATCATCCAAATAGCTTGTCAGCACAATCACCTTGCACTCCGGGTACAGCCTCATTACCTGCCTGGTCGTCTCGATGCCGTCCATTCCTTCCATCACCAGGTCCATCAGCACGACATCCGGCTTGTACTCCTGTGCCAGGCGAACACCTTCCTCCCCGCTTCCGGCCTCGCCTACCACTTCAATGCCTTCCTCAGTTCCAAGCACCGCAGCCAGTCCGATTCTGACCATTTCGTGGTCATCCACAAGCAGCACCTTAATCGGTTCGCCATTCTCCACGGCCAATCCCTCCCAAAAGTTTGGTAAGCACAATCATCCTCCGGGTTGCTTCAAGCCGAATCCGCTCACGAAAGGACATAAACAAGTCTCCAATTGGAGCTTTTGTGCCTGTATGCCGGAGTTCTCCCCTCTAATTCTCCTAAAACCGGGCACAGCCCTTAACAACCTGACAGATCATCCGCCCTATGCGTTACGACAGGCTGCTGTCGTTCTTGTGCCCGGTAAGACTCCATTAGCTGAAAATTAGACGAAAGAATTCCTTCGCTGTGAAGACCCTGTTTGACCTAAATCCCCTTGTCCTCGCTGAGCAGCGGGACCGTAATCTCAATGCGAGTCCCCTTACCCGGAGCTGTAATAAAATGGATGGACCCTCCCGTTTCCGTAATCCGCTCCTGCATATTGGAGAGGCCGTACGATGTCTGCTTGTATTCGTCCATTTCAAAGCCGATGCCGTCATCGCGGATAGTCATCCGGACCGTATCGCCGCGCCGGTGGATACGAATCTCCATTTTCTCCGCTTTGGCATGCCTCAGCGTATTGGATATCGCCTCCTGCACAATGCGGAACAGGTGGTTCTCGACGCCCTTCATAAGCTGCACTCCGGAGTCCATCTCGAACAAAATCTCGATCGGCACCTTCACCTTCAGCTCCTTGATCAGCTCCCGAATGCCCTGTTCCAGACCCTTCCCATCCAGATAAACCGGACGCAAGTGCAGCAGCAGCGCCCTCATCTCCGATTGGGCCACCGCAGCCATCTCCTCAATGAGCGCAATCTGGCGCTGGGCCTTGTCGAAATCCTTCTCAAGCGTCCGGCCGACCGCTGTCGCTGTCATCGAAATGGCGAACAGCTGCTGGGATACCGCATCATGAAGCTCCCGGGCCAGACGCTGCCGCTCCTCCACAATCGCCGTCAACCTCGCCTGTTCGGCAAGCTGGGCGTTATTCGTCGACAGCCGTTGAAGCGTCGTCACTTGATTCTCCCACTTGCTGCCGATCACGTTGAGCTGCTCCGCGAGCCGGCCCAGCTCATCCTCGCCCAGAGAAGGCATGGAGAGCGTCAGATTGCCTTTCTCCCACAGCAGCAGCGTCTCCCGCATCCGCTCAAGCCTCCGCTTGACGCGGAAGCTCTGGTAGAACCCGAAGCCAATGCCAAGACCAATGGGCAGAAGCACCACCGAAGCCGTCCGAAGCCCATAATTCCAGCTCTCGACAGGGCGCAAAAATCCATATGTATACATGATGTACAGGATAACCAGCAGCAGGACAAAGGAGAACAAGGCTCCCTCGCCCATACTGCGGGACATGATGTTGGCATTCTTTTTATGATCCATCCGGAGCCCTCCCTCCTTGTTCCCTACGGCAATCTGACATCCAGATCCCCCATCAGATAGGAGACGCTGACCTTAACCCGATGCTCGCTGCTCTCGTAGCCCGGCGATTTCCAGTTTAACCGATTCAGCATGCCTGCATCGCGCTGGTTGCCGAATTCAATGGAGCCGAACAGAACGAAGGCCTCGATCTCCACCCCGTAATCGTCGGCCAAATGCAGATCCATATCGCCAAAAATCCCCTGAAACAGCATAACCGTCTCCTTATCCTCCGCCATCGCCAGCGACAGATCCAGATCCGTCTCACCCAGCACATGCCAGGCGCTCAGACTATGCATGACCCAGGGCGACCGGTCCCAGTTAAAGCTTGAGGAGAAATTCTGCTTTTGTAGATGGTTTCTTCCCTGCTGCAATCCTCTGGATTTGACAAAGAATATCCCCAGCGAAATCAGGCAGATGCCCAGCACCAGCACCAGATGATCCAGCAGCAGCAGCACCGCGCCAATTCCCAGCAGCGTATAGCCCTGTTTGATCTTGCCCGACGTTGTCAGGTAGATGCCCAGCAGTAGAAGGATAAGGGCGACAATGGAAAGAAAACCGATCCAGCGGCCAAAAATCATCAAGCATCCGAGAGCAATCAGTCCTATGGCTATCATACGGTTTCGCTTCTCCATCCTCGCACCTCCTGATGTGTAATAAGTCCGGACACTCCTTGCAACCGGGGAGCAAACGGCCGGAAAAGCCATGACGGCATGGTGATCCATCCGTATGGCTTTACCCTCGCTTCAGCATATCATATCAACCTGTATTTATGGAACAGTCATTATCCTCAAGGCCCGTATATTCCGCCCTATTCTTCCTTGCCCTGTGACGGCTCGGCGGAGCCGCTTAGCTTGCTCTTCAGCGCGTTCAGTTGCTCCTCCACCTTAAGCTGCTTCTCGGCATCGACAGGACTGTACGCGGCCGTCGGCCGGTAAGGTGCGCGCAGCACATCGGCTTCGGCTTCAAGCTGCATGATTTTCTCTTCCATCCGGTGGAATCCAAGCGACGCGCTGCCGCTTTCGATGCTGTGTACGCTGCTGATTTGCGACATTTGCTTCTTCGCTTTCGCCATCTGGGCCCGGGATACGAGCTCATTGCGTTTGTTGCGCAGCTTGTAAAATTCATCCTTCATATCGTGCAGCTGCTGCACCAATTCCTTCGCATGGGCGTCAGCCTGGCTGTGCAGCTCGCTGTATTCGCCAAATTTTTGGTCGAAGTAAATCTTCTCCTCCAGCAGCTTGCGGGCCACTTCTTCCTGCCCGTTCTTCAAGGCAAGCTCGGCCTGCGCGGCGCGCTGTCCGGACAATTTCCCCGCTTCCTCCACACGCTGCTTCATCCGGCGCTCATTGGCCATTTGCTTGGCAACCGTAACCTCCGCGTCGTGAATCTCTCCCTCCATGTCGCGCAAATACTGGTTCAGCATGATAACCGGGTCTTCCACCTTATCCAGCAGATCGTTGACGGATGCTTTGGTCATATCCTTGATTCTTTTAAAAACTCCCATGTTTTACACTTCTCCCTTCTTGTCTTCGTATTGGGCAAGCTTGCGTCTAAGCTCTTCGATTTCTTTTTGCATCGCTTTCTTCTCAATATCCTTCATCATATCGTCCAGACCGGAATCCTGCTCGGAATAGCCTGACGCTTTGCTGTATCGCCGATCATAATGGTCATTCCGTCCAAAAGACCGCGATCCGGGCGGATTGAACGGACCGGAGTGGCCGAACGGGCCCCGAGAGCCACATCCCCGGCGTCCATATCCGCCTTCGCTCCTATAATTCGCACCATAACCGCCGTCTGCCATTTCAGGGCCGAAGCCGTACGGCGGATAAGGCCCCTGCTCCCTCGGAAAGATCAGCGCGGCGATGAAATACACCGGAATAACGGCGCCGCCCGTAAACGGAATGCTGATCAGCAGCAGTATCCGCAGCAGCGTAGAGTCGATGCCAACCGCTTCCGCCAATCCGCCGGTGAGTCCTGTCAGCACTTTGTCGCGGGTAGATCGATATAACCTCGTCATAACGCTACTCCTTTCCTTCTATGTTCAGCTTCTCCTTCAGCTTGGCCAGCTCCCGCTCCAGCACGGTTGCGACCGTCTCGCCCGCCTGGACCGCATACTCCTGGCCCATCCGCCGCAGATCGCGAAGACTTTTGGCTTCAAGCTCCCAGTCGGTCAGCCGGTCTTCCAGGCGTCCGAACATCTTCGGAATGTCCCCGCCGCCGTAAGTGCCTGCCCGCTGGTTCATCCGCTGCTGTAGCCGGAGCGTCTCCATCCGGGCCGCATAATACTGACGCTTGCTGTAGACCGACTGATACTCCATCTTCAGCTCGCCAAGCTGCTGCTCCAGTTCCAGCAGAGACTGCCGGCTTTGCTCCAGAAGATCGCCATACTGCTCCAGCTTTTCCTCGTAAATGATCTTCTCCTGCAGGGCCAGCTTTGCCAGATTGTCTTCGCCCGCTTTCAGAGCCAGCAGCGCCTGCTCCTCCCGCTTGTTCCTCATGGAAGTCGCTTGGTCCACCTGATGCTGAAGCTGCTTCGTATGATTCGCGTATTGTTGGTACAATCTTTCAGCCTCGCTGATTTCCTCGCGGGTCGTGTACAGAAATTGATCGATCAGCTTCACGGGGTCCTGACTTTGTTCAAGCTTTTCATTTAAATTGGCTACGGTGATGTCCCGCATGCGACGAAAAACGCTCATAATGTGCCGCTCCCTCCTTGCCGTTAATTTAAGTTCCGTTATAAGCTTTAATAATAGGTGCCTCTCTTGCCTTTAAGTATCGATATTCCCCATACGACCAGGGCCACGCCGAGCAGCGGTCCGATCAGCCACGACAGCTTGGCGATCAGGGACATGACGCCGATAAACATTACGATCCAGCCAATCACCTTGCGTCCGCTCTTAATTCCGTAGTAGCCGAGTACAACCAGCAAGACCGGGAACAGCAATCTGAAAATTCCGTGTATCAGCGGAAGCGCCAAACCCAGCAGCATAATAGCACCGATGGCAATCAATACGACAGCAAGACCGTTTCCTTTGTTTCTTTGCATTTTTTTCACCGCCTTTCGTTGTCCTTCACCTTATGCTCTTATTGTAGGCGGAATCGGGCTTTGCCAAAACGGACCGGGGACGGTTTTTGGAACTGGACCTTAGGCGGGGCGGACGTCAGACCGTTGTCCGAAAGAATGACAGACAACGCAAACAGGCTTGCGAAACCGCTGAGTCAGCCGTTTCACAAGCCTGTTATCCTAATCTATTCTATACACAACCGCAGGAACTCTCTTGAATTAAGCGCCAGTTGCTTCTTTTTCTTCCAGTTTCTTCAGAGCTGTTTCTTCGTCTTCAACCACA
>NZ_ASSC01000475.1 GCF_000520735.1 Paenibacillus forsythiae T98 | reverse complement strand
CGGATATTGTATCCGGCCCGCCGCGCGGCGGCTGGGCTACGGCACGGCGCTGCTGGCGGAACTGCTGGACAAAGCGCGCGGGCTGGGCATCTCCCGGACGCTCCTTACCTGCAACGAGGACAATGAGGGATCGCGGCGGGTCATCGAGCGCAACGGAGGGCATATGGCCGAGCTGGACAACCGGTACTGCCGATACTGGATTGACCTGTAAGTATTCCGGCGGCTCTACGAGCACAAAGGCTACATCAGGGATGACGAATTTTACAGCTATAATCTTTTTTTCTGACTATAATATCGGGGGATAGCGGTTTCATCCGGTCCTCAATCCTACAGGAGAAGCTAAGGGGCGTTGAAATGGAGAGCAGGGGTAGAAGGGCAATTTTTTTTGATTTGGACGATACGCTTTACGATCATCTTGTCCCGTTTCGCAACGCGGTGAGAGAGGTGATCCAGCCGGACGAGAGCGTGCTGGACGTTCTGCATTTATTCGACCGGGTACGGTATCACAGCGACCAGCTATGGCCGAGATATCTTCAGGGAGAGTTCTCCCTGGACGAGACGCGGGTGCGGCGAATGGAGATCGCTTTCAGCGAATTCGGGATACACCTCAGCCGGGAGCAGGCAACGCTTGTGCAGAAAGGCTATATCGGCCGCCAGTACAACATCGAGATGATTGACGGCGTGCTCCCGCAGCTCACGCGGCTCATGGAGGAAGGGCATGTGGTCGGCATTATTACCAATGGTCCGGTAGATCATCAGATGAGCAAAATCCGCGGGCTGGGCGTGGACAAGCTGATCCCTTCGGATCGGATTTTTATTTCGGATGCTGTCGGCATCGCCAAGCCTGATCCGGAAATCTTCGCTTATGTTAACCGGACCACGGGGACGACAGCGGACAACAGCGTGTACGTGGGCGACACCTGGCATAACGATGTGGTGGGCGCGCTGGACGCGGGCTGGGAGATGTGCTGGTACAACCCGAGAGGCAAGGGACCGGGCTCCGACCATAAGCCCACTCATACCTTCCGGAATTATGAAGAATTCTCGCTGCTGCCGATTACATGATTATTTTTAAAAAGACGGCGCTTGCCGGATTGCGAAGCTCCTCTCTTCACGGGGGGATGCGTGATCCGGCAGGCGTTTTTTTATTTTGGGAATAAAAATTGCGGACATAGGGCAACATTCCGGCCTTTCCGTCGTTATATCACCGAAAGGAGGTGCAGGATGGGGCCCGGGCACCTGAAGCGGCTGCTTCAACCTAAAATGGCGGAAATCCGCCGCTATTTAATCCGTTTGGGCGCTGACCCCGCCGATGCGGAGGATATTGTGCAGGATGCGGTGTACAAGGCGCTGCTGTATATAGAAGCGATTGACGAGCGCAAGTTCAGCGCTTGGCTGTATAAGGCTGCGATCAACCGCTACTATGATGTGTGCCGAAGGCAGAAGCGGTTTCAGCTTGCCGGAGAGAGCGCCGACCCCGCCATTCCGGAGCACGAGCTGCCGGAGGAGACTCTGCTGAGGCGGGAGCGCAAAGACCTGGTCGAGCGCGTTCTCGGGCAGCTGAATCCTGTGCACAGGCAGCTGATATTGATGAAATACGAGATGGAGCTGTCTTATAAAGAGATAGCGACCCTCCTGGACATCAGCGAGGGGAAGGTGAAGGCTTCATTATACCGCGCAAGGCGGCAATTCCAACACTATTACGGAGGTGAGGATCAATGACTGCTCCCTGGGAAGCGGAGGAGGATCAAGATCTTGTACAGACCATTAAACAAGCCAAACGAAGAACGCTTATCCGCAATATTCTGATATCCCTCGTGGTAAGTCTCGCTACGTTGACCGCTATTTTTATCGGCGCTGCCCATCTGATTGATTATGAGTCCCGTGAAACAATGTTCGATGAATACGGCTATATGTCAATCAGCAGCCCGAACGAGTATCTGGAACATGGATTCAAGGATCGGCGGGGATTTCTTTCCGGTGTACTGGAACTGGATACTTACAAGATTGTGGAGGGCGTACCCATTCCGTGGCGCGAAAAATGGATCAATTACCATGTGCCGGGGTTTCCGTTTACCACCGGGGTACATGGCGGAACCACCAGTCTGGAGGCGAATGATCCGGCGCTGAAAGCGCAAGGGTATGAATATAACCGCAAATACAATCCGGATAACGGCCAAAGGGAGCTGCTGTTCTATGTGCCGGGCGCCGATTACAACGGCAAGGTGCTGAACGAGATTCCTGCGCTGCGTCAGATGGAGTCCGGCAAGCTGGTGGAAATGGCGCTGTCTTTTGACAAGGGCTACTCCTTTGCCGAGGTGAAGGCCATGCTGCCTGCGGGCGTGCGTCCCGTATGGTATTGGGTCGATACGTATGATGACTGGAAGGACTTCGGCCTTGAGCCTCGCAAGGATGGGGACGTAACCGTATATCCGCAGCCCCTCATATCGACTTATAACGTGTATGGCTTTGGAGTCAGACCTGACTCCGACAAGCCGGACCCGGAGGACTTTATCGGGAGCGTAAAGTTCGGACAGGAGAAGAAAGGGACCTACTACAGCGAATATCGGCGAATTTATAATTATTTGAAAAAGGGCAAAGCCGAACCGGACATCGGCGATATCCGCATCCTGGGTGTCGTCGTCACCGGAACGGCCAAAACGCTGCAGATTCTGGACGGTCAATCTTATATCCGGGGGGCTGCCCTGGGCGCCGTTGTGGATAGGTACTGAAAATCTGGAGTTATACCGTAAAATTGGCTGTCTGGTCAAATAACGGACCCGGCCTGCCGGCCGACAGGCGCATCAAGTAGACGAGTGACAATTGGGTTGGAAAAAAAGGCGGCTCCGCTTGATGCGGGCCGCCTGACGCTTGTTGAAGCAGATCTCCCCGGCAGGGGCTTTCCGGACCTTATTCTTCTGAACCTGAAGGGTCCACCGCCCCGGTCAATTTCCGAAGCTGTACGACGGGTCTGTCAGCACAAGCCTTTCCCGGATGCCCGGGGTGGCATAGATTTTGTTATCATCGGTGATGAAGAAGCCCTCGGCCTTTTCCGGAAGCGACTCCAGGTATTTCAGCCCCTCTTCATAGCCCATCAGGAACACGCCGGTGGACAGCGCGTCCGCATCGGTCGCGTTCGGACTCATGATCGTCACGCTCTTGAGCCCGTTCTGCCCAGGATAGCCCGTTCGAGGATCAAGAATATGATGGTAGCGCACGCCGTCCTGGACGAAGTAGCGCTCGTAAACGCCGGAAGCGTCGATGACCTCATCGCTGATCTTGATCGTTCCAAGCTGGGTACCCCGGCTCTTGTCGGGGTCCTGCAGCCCAATGTTCCACTGCGCGCCGCCGGGCTTGGTTCCAAGGCCAATAATACTGCTTCCGCCAAGATTGATCATCGCGCTGTCAAGGCCCTGCTCCCTCAGATAGTCGGCGATCCGGTCTGCGGCGTAGCCTTTGCCGATGCCCCCGAGATCAAGCACCATTCCCGCTTTGGCGAGCTTGACCGTCTTCGCCTGCTCGTCGATGATAATATCCTTGTAATTGGTCAGGCTCTTCGCCTTGTCAATTTCGGCCTGCGAAGGAACCTTCTCTCCGCCATTGCCGATATTCCACAGGTCCACGAGCGGGCCGATGGTCGGATCGAACAGGCCGTTCATCTCCTCGGCATACTTGATGGACAGCTTCACGGCATCCAGCGTCTCGTCCGATACAGCAACCGCATTCTTACCGGCCGCGAGGTTGACGTTATAGATTTCTCCGCCTTCCTTCGTACGGCTGAATTCGATATCCATCCGTTCCAGCATCTGCTGGATATCGTCCATATTTTTTTGTGAAACGGTGTCTCCATAAATCTTGATCGTCACTACCGTATCGTAAATATAGAATTGCTGCGACAACGATTTCGGTTCCCCGTCAGCCGGCGTCCGGGAGCCGTTCTGCGCGGAGCCGGCTTGATCGTCTCCCTTGTTGCCCATGAATAGCCATGCCCCCGCGGCAGCGGCGATAATAATGATTAGTGCGGCCAGGAGCAGCACCGTCTTTTTGTTCTTGAACATGTTCCACCATCCATAAAGTAGATTCTTGGTCACAATATTTCTATCATAACCCAGATGGGACGCGGGGGGTATTATTTTTCATGACCATTTGCCCCATCAACGCGGAGAATCCGCAAGGCATCAACCATCGCACAGCCGACTGAACGCTGCACACACTCTGCAAAAAAAGATGGTTTCGCGCTGTAACGGAAGCGGCGGGCAAGCATGTGGCACGGTACGAACTTCAATGCGGCGCGACGAACCGAATCATGCAAAAAACCTGAAATTGTACATCTTGTTGTCCACTAGAGGCCGCATCGGCATAGCACATCAGTAAAAAATACAGTTATTTTTGCCCGTTGAAGCTCAAGTGAGTCAGCGGGCCTTAAATTCCTGCATAATTGTAGGCTTTTCCTGCTAATCCATTCTTTCGACTGAAATTACCTGCACTTTAGCACTTTTGCAAAACGCTGAACTTATAATCTCAACGAGCTATGGCAATTCCGCCATTATACTTTATAATCGTAGGTGAGTATTAAAAAATCAGCAGTCCATGGAGGTCATCCCATGAAAATAGAGATTTGGTCCGACTATGCCTGTCCTTTCTGCTATATTGGCAAAAGACGGCTTGAACATGCGCTCAGCCAGTTTCCGGGGCGTGACAAGGTGGAGATCGAGTACCGCAGCTTCCAGCTTGATCCGGAGGCCGCTCCCACCAGCAAGAGCATTCATGAATTGCTCGCATTAAAATACGGCATCACCGTGGAGCAGGCCAAGACGATGAACGCGCAGGTTGCCGATCAGGCACTTGGCCTCGGCCTTGACTTCCGGTTCGATACCGTTGTTCACGCCAATACGCGTGACAGCCACCGGCTGGCCCACTATGCCAGAACAAAGGGGCTGGCAGCGGAGCTTACCGAACGCTTGATGCAGGGCTATTTCACGGACGGGAGGAATCTGGGCGACCGTGAAGCGCTCGCGGCGCTTGCGGCGGAAGCCGGACTAGACAAGGAAGAGTCGGCGGCGGTGCTGAATTCGGACGCTTACGAAGGTGAGGTGAAGGCGGATATCGCGGCCGCGCAGCGGCTCGGCATTACCGGCGTTCCGTTCTTCGTGTTCAACGGCAAGTACGCTATTTCGGGAGCCCAGCCGGGACCGGTATTCTCCGAGGTTCTGGACCAGGTCTGGAGCGAGGAGCAGGAAGAGCCGGCGCTTCGGGTCATCGGGGGCACCGCT
>NZ_ASSC01000474.1 GCF_000520735.1 Paenibacillus forsythiae T98 | reverse complement strand
AGCAGCAGCTTTGCTCCCGAGTCCTCGAGCATGTAACGAATGCGTTCCGCCGGATATTCCGGATCAATGGGGACATACGCGCCGCCGGCTTTTAAGATGCCGAGTATACCGACGATCATCTCTAAGGAGCGATCGGCCAGGATGGCAACACGCTCGTCTGCTTGCACGCCTTTGCCCCGTAACGTTCGTGCTAACCGATTCGCTCTTTCGTTTAGTTCGCGGTACGTCAGTTGGCTGCCTTCGTATACGACGGCTGCCTGATCCGGCGTACGCTCGGCTTGCTCTTCGAACAACTGATGAATCGTCTTCTCCCGCGG
>NZ_ASSC01000473.1 GCF_000520735.1 Paenibacillus forsythiae T98 | reverse complement strand
ACCGAAGGGTCCTGGGAGAGTAGGACGCTGCCAAGCACATGAAACCACTGCTGTAATCAGCGGTGGTTTTTTGTTTTTCTTTTTTAGTGGAGAACCTGTCCGGTATCAATCGAATGACATTTTTGTTACCGACATGGCATTAGATATAAGTATAATAGAAAAGTGCAAATTATAGCATAACCTTAATACGAATGAACTACTCATAAAATTCATATGATTGAATTTGTTCCTGCGTCTTTGGTTGCAGGGTGGAGGGTAAGGAGGATTTAAGGTATGAGGCGAGCCCGAGCGTTATGGACGCTCCTTATTTTATGTATGGTAACTGTACTGCTAGCCGGATGCACTTCGGGGGAACCTTCATGGGAAACGTTCGAGGGTGCTCTTAACGAGAAGAGCTTTCCCGTGCCGAAGGAAGCAAACTCTCCGGATCGGACGACAACGAACGCGGCCATGGACTATGTACGTTATTCCCTGCCTGGGTTAAAGGAAAATGATCATATTCCGGCTCCTTATTTGGAAGTCATACAAGCTTGGGGCTGGAGTGAACTGCGGAAAGAGAATACGGACAGCTCGCATGTATTCCAGAAGGATCAGCTTGTTGTCCATTTGACTATCCATGACGGCTATTTCATTATAATGGTCCCCAAGGATAAGAAGACGAGTATCAAGAAGCTCAATAGCCTATAACAATAAAATCGCCTTCCCAGGAATGGCGATTTTATTGTTATGGACACAGGCAGCATTCCCGTGGAATAGGGTTGAATGAGGAATAAAAGGGAGCTGCAACTGGGTTATTGCGAGTAACAGGAGACGTCCGCCGGATTAAATTTCAGCATGTCATCCTGCCTCTTCCAGCCTGCTCGCAGCAGAGCGTAAAATCTCGGAAACAGCAGCCATAAATGCAGAAAGGCCAAGGAGAGAGTAAAGGCATGCGGCGACAGTACAGCAAATAACGCTGCAAAGGCAAGACCGATCCAGAGACTGTGGAGTTGCACCCTGCGGAAGAGGCCGCAGCTGATGTATTGATCCGGCATGTAGCCGAGCCAGGGAAGCCTGAAGGAGTTGCGCCAACGTTTGGCGATCGGGTAACCCGCAATCAGGAGGACGGAGCGGGAGACGACATATTGAATCCAAAAAATAACCGGAACGGCAATCAGAAAAAATAATAAACTGGCAGGAGAGACGAAAACGGTTTCCAATAGAACAAACAGAACAGGAATCGCGGCATAGATCCGTAAAGCATTAACGGGTATGCTTATTTTTTTGAGAAGTTTATATTGATAATAGGTTGCTCCTTTGGTAGTCGGTTCCATACCTTCCCTCCAGGCTCGGACTTATCTTGTAGCTCATATCCATACTATCGGCATTCTTGATGAATTCTTTAAATCATATAAGTCCGGATCGATCGGGGTGGCCAGGGGCGCGAGGAATAAGGAATTTCAGGATATGAAAAAACTATGAAAGGGTTTAAAATGATAGGAAGTGAAGCATACTGTTCTTAAAAGGGCCAAGGTGGGATTACAATGGAACAAGATCATGCGAAAACGGAAGTCTGCATTATATGCGGGCAAGAAAAGGAAGAAGGAATCCGCATTGTTTCGCAGTTTATTTGCGAGGATTGCGAGGCGGAAATGGTAAGAACCGAGGCGGAGGATGCCAAGTACCGTTTTTTTATCGGACGAATGAAAAAAATTGGTCTGCAAAAGAACGCCTAATTGCCGCCCGATTGCCGTACGTTTGCTTTACCGTGTTGATGTCACAAGATGCTCTTCGCTTATATAGATTTTTTAGGGCAGCGGCTTTTCCTTGCGCAGAAGTAGGGTGAAGCCGTTTTGCTGCGCGTACAGGCGGTAAATTCAAGGCATAGGCGGGGGAGCGGTTATGCGTTAAAATAGAGTTAGGCCGGTGTGGAAGGAATTTCGATTAATGAATGAGACTGAGCGCGCAAGCGCGCCATTATATGAAATGCTGGAACGCTACAAAACGGAGGGAAAGAGCTCTTTTCATGTGCCCGGTCATAAAAATGGTCAGGCTTACAAGATGAACGGAGGCGCCGGCTTGCTCAATGAGGTCATGACGGCGGATATTACGGAGATTTCGGGAAGCGATGATCTGCATCATCCGGAAGGCGTCATTCTGGAGGCGCAGAGGCTTGCGGCAGATTGCTTCGGTGCTGAGGAAAGCTTTTTGCTCGTGGGCGGCAGCACGGCCGGGAACCTGGCGCTGATCCTGACGGTATGCGCCGAACCGGGCGCCTTGCTCCTGGTGCAGCGCAATGTGCATAAGTCGGTTATTCATGGGCTGATGCTGGCGGGGGCACGTGCGGTATTCCTTGAACCGCAGATGGATGACGCCAGCGGCCTGGCGGTCGCACCGTCCGAAGAGACGGTGCGCAAGGCGCTGGCGGCCTGGCCGGAGGCCGCCGGCCTGCTGGTGACCATGCCGAACTATT
>NZ_ASSC01000472.1 GCF_000520735.1 Paenibacillus forsythiae T98 | reverse complement strand
CGGCCCGGCCCGCCGCTTTGACATGCACCGGGAATACCCGGTAAGGCTTCTCCGTCTCGTACGTCTGGCGCAGAGCCTTATCCAGCGCCGGATCATTCGTCTTCCAGATGCGGTCGCCGACATGCAGACGGCTTAAGGACACATCGCTGCGCCCGGGAATAATGTCGACAATCCAGCCCTCCTGCGCTTCGCCTTCAAGCTTTACGCCTTTGCGGCGCAGATCGTAGATGCGGCCGCCTTCTTCCTTTTTCGTCGGATCGCCCGCATCGAAGACAATTCCGTCGCCGCGCTTAATCGGCGCTTCGATCCGGCAGACCACGCCGTCACGCAGAATTTGCTCCACGGTGCCGACATAGACGCCCCGGCTTTTCGGAAACGTGCCGTCTACCAGCTTTTTATTATTCGTTCCTTCCAGGAAGCCGTGCGTGAATCCGCGCGAGAAGCTCTGCTGGAGCTCACGCATTTCCTCCCTGGACGGGGCATCCCATCTTCCCTTGAAATGGCGGTCAATCGCCTTGCTGTATTTGCCCACGACATTCGCCACGTATTCGGGACTTTTCATCCGCCCTTCAATTTTGAAGGACGTTACGCCCGCCATAATCAGCTCCGGTATAAGATCAATGGCCGCCAGATCCTTCGGCGACAGCAGATAGGAAACATCCCCCATCGGCTTTACCTCGCCGTCCACAACCAGGTCATACGGTAAGCGGCAGGCCTGCGCGCATTCGCCGCGGTTGGCTGAGCGCCCGCCCCACATCTCCGAGGTCAGGCATTGCCCCGAATAGGAGACGCACAGCGCGCCATGCACGAACACCTCCATCGGCAGACGCGCCTGATCGCCAATCGCCCGGATTTGCTTGAGATTATTTTCCCGTCCGAGGACCACCCGCTCCAGCCCGAACGGCTTGGTGAACTCCACCGCCTCCGGCGAGGTGATCGTCATCTGCGTCGAACCGTGAATTGGAAAATCCGGCGAAATCTCGCGGATCAGCTTCACCAGCCCGAGATCCTGCACAATGACCGCGTCCACTCCGGCATCTATGCAAGCGTCAATCAGTTCTTTGGCATCCTGAAGCTCGTCCTCGAACACCAGAATATTGAACGTCAGAAACCCTTTCACGCCATAGCTGTGCAGAAAGGCCATAATCTCCGGCAGCTCGTCCATCCGAAAGTTATTCGCTCTTGCCCGGGCATTAAATTTCTCCACGCCGAAATAGACAGCGTCCGCCCCGTTCGCCACCGCCGCGCGCATACACTCCCAGTCGCCCGCCGGAGCGAGCAGCTCCACGTCTTCCCTGCGTATATCCCGCTCTTTCATCTATATCCTCCCAAACCGCCCGCTGGGGACGGGTCTATTAAGATGCGCAAACCTATGTGATCCGGACCTCCAAGGATTTGAAATGGTTTGATGTCCGGTTAACTTATCTATTGTATCAAATATCACACTTCCGTGCTACAAGCCCGTGACATCTTACTGGCTTCTGAACATCTAAATGTTATACTCTAATAGGAATTCTTAGAAAATGGACATCGTGCTGAGTTCAAGCATAGAATACTCTTATTATCAATAGACTGTAAATTTAGATACGCCAGGAGGCTGAATCTATCACATGAAAGGTATTATTCTAGCCGGAGGCAGCGGCACGCGGCTTTATCCATTGACTCTGGTAACAAGCAAGCAATTACTTCCCGTTTACGACAAGCCGATGATTTACTATCCTCTGTCCACCCTGATGCTGGCGGGGATTAAAGATATATTGATTATCTCAACTCCCGAGGACACCCCCCGATTTACACATCTTCTCGGAGATGGCTCGCAATTTGGAATTTCAATACATTATGCCATTCAGCCCAGCCCTGACGGACTGGCTCAAGCCTTTATACTAGGCGAATCTTTCATCGGGAAGGATTCTGTCGCCATGATTCTGGGCGATAACATTTATTATGGAAACGGTTTTCGGAGAATTTTAAGACAGGTTACCAAGAAACCTCGCGGCGCAACCATCTTTGGTTATCATGTGCCGGACCCCTCACGTTTCGGCGTTGTAGAATTTGGAGAGGACGGCAAAGTCCTCAGCATCGAAGAAAAGCCCGCGCAGCCCAAGTCGAACTATGCGGTTACGGGGCTGTATTTTTACGATAACCGGGTTATTGACATCGCCAAAAACGTTAAGCCCTCGGCGCGGGGCGAGCTGGAAATCACTTCGGTCAACGAGGAATATTTGAGACTCGGCGAGCTGGATGTGGAGCTGCTGGGACGCGGCTTTACGTGGCTGGATACCGGCACTCATCAAAGTCTGGTGGATGCGACCAATTTTGTCAGAACGATCGAGGACCATCAGGGCATCAAAATCGCAGCTCCCGAGGAAATTGCATATATTAATGGTTGGATTACAGAGGATGAGCTGCTGGCCTGCGGTGAGAAGCTGGGCAAGACCGGCTACGGGCAGTATCTAATCAAGGTGGCCAACGGCAAAATCAAATATTAACGCGGAAAGAGTGAAACCAATGAAAGTCACGCAAACGAATCTGGAAGGCGTTCTGATTATAGAGCCCGCCGTATTCGGCGACCATCGCGGCTGGTTCATGGAAACCTACAGTCAGACCAAATTTCTGGAGCAGGGGATCGACCTGAATTTTGTCCAGGACAATCAGTCATACTCGGCGGTAAAAGGAACGCTGCGCGGGCTTCACTATCAATTGAATCCTAAAGCGCAGACGAAGCTGGTTCGCTGTACGCGCGGCAGCATCTTTGATGTGGCCGTCGATATCCGCAAAGGAAGCCCCGGTTACGGCCAATGGTTCGGCATCGAGCTGAGCGCAGACAACAAGAAGCAGCTGCTCATCCCCAAGGGCTTCGCCCACGGCTTCATGACGCTGACCGAGGACGTGGAGGTTCAGTATAAATGCGACGAGGTATACGCGCCGGAATACGACGGTGGCATCCTGTGGAATGACCCGGACATCGGTGTGGAGTGGCCTATCCATGTGACGCCGGTCCTGTCGGCCAAGGACGAGAAGGCGCCTCTGCTCAAAGACGCAAATCTCAATTTCGTCTACAACGCCTAAGTGCTTGTAAGGCAAGAAGAAACGGCTACGGCGTCCCCAAAGACGCAAGTGCGTTTCTCGATATAAGGCCAGTAATAAGCGTGAAATTTATAATTTCTTATATTTTGAAAAAAAAGAACCTCCATTTCCGTCCCAGGCGCGGTTTGGAGGTTCTTGCTACTTCAGGTCATGGATGCCCGTTCAACTGTCCGCTAAACATGCAAGCGGCAGTTTAAAGGTGTCTTCGCTGACAAGCACAAATGGCGCTGTATATGTGTACAAGCTGCAGGAACGCCGGTATTTTTTAGCCCAACCAATATTTGACCATAGCGTAGTCGGACACTAGAAAGACCAGCAGGCTGACGACTCCGAAGGCAATCGCGAACATGTTCTTCCGGGGCGCTCTGAGCAACCGGACAACCCCGATCGCAATCAGAACCGTGAACAGGATCATAAACACGTCAAAGGTATGAAATCTGGACGCAGTTGCCGTGGCGGCTTCCGCAAGCAGCATAGCCCTACCTCCTCATCATGGTTGTCAAGCCGACTAGCCCGCTATCCGCACAGCCCGCTTGATTCTTCACGCCTTATCACCTTTATGTTACCGCTGCCAAAGTCGGTGCGCAACAGGATTTTTCCAAAATCTTATGTAAGAGTAATAACGTTCATTGACACCTCAATGGGAATATTCAGTTTTCAAGGTGCCCGAGGGTGGGAAGAACCTGCAAGCGGCATATATGGACAAGATCCGTTTCCCGTAAAATATATGGCAGGGGGGCTTGTAAAATTCCGGCCTATGCAGGGGAGCATGCTTATTGTTCTCCAGACGTCTCGTTCGTCGCCTCTTTATAACTATATTAACGGGATTGTCCGTGTTTGAATCTTCCACCCTCCCTGCCGGACATCCCGGCTTGATGATTTATCAACGGAAGCTGGAGGTTCCATAAACAATTGTTATACGAGTTATACCTTACTTCACATACGGGGAGCAGGAAATCTGTTACCATGTAAACCAATCTCAGAGCGGCCTCGTCGGATTTAAAGGCAATAGAGGGAGAACCGGGCGGGACCGTCAGGGGCATAATGAAGGAGGCTTCATCAATGGCATATGAACCGATTTGGACCAAAGAACCGGACAAGCTGTCCAAATTCGAATTAGTCAAACTGGAAAAAGACGGACTGGACATCATCCGCAGCATTATCGAAAAATACGCGCTGGAGGGCTACGATTCCATTCCCGCAGACGATCTGGACCTCTTCAAATGGGCGGGGGTTTATCAGCAGAAACCGAAGAACGGTCACTTCATGATGCGCGTCCGCATTAATACCGGAGTGATGACTTCCGCGCAGGCACGGACTCTGGCCGAGATTTCCCGGCTTTACGGCAGGGACCTTCTCGATATTACCACCCGGCAGGCGATTCAGTTCCACTGGCTGAAGGTGGAGAATTTCCCGGACATTTTTAAACGTCTGGAGGAGGTTGGATTATATTCCTTCGAAGCATGCGGCGACTGCCCGCGCACGATTGTCGGCAATCCGCTTGCCGGGATCGACAAGGACGAGCTGATGGATACCAAGGCGCTTGTCGACGAAGTGAATAACTTCTTTGTGCTGAACCGTGATTTCTCCAACCTTCCGCGCAAGCTGAAAATGTCGATCTCCGCAAATCCCTACAATAACGCGCATGCCGAGATCAACGACCTGGCGTTTACGCCTGCGGTCAAGGAGATTGACGGCGCGGAGACCATTGGCTTCCATGTCATGGTCGGCGGCGGACTGTCCGCCAAGCCGCATCTGGCGCAGAAGCTCGATATCTTCGTCCGTCCGGATGAGGTGCTGAAGGTAGCCACGGGCGTGGCGACAATCTTCCGCGACAACGGATACCGCGAGAAAAGACATCATGCCCGGCTGAAATTTCTGGTGGCCGATTGGGGCGCCGAGAAATTCAAGGACAAGCTGCTTGAGCTGATCGGGGAGCTGCCTGCGCGCGGTGAGGACAAAACGGTCGGCTGGCAGGCCGCCTATTTCGACGGCGTGCAGCCACAGCCACAGCAGGGCCTGAACTACGTCGGCCTTAATGTGCCTGTCGGACGCCTTAACGCCGACGAATTATCGCAGCTCGCCGTGCTGGCGGACACGTACGGCGACGGAACCATCCGTACGACGATGTCGCAGAACGCTATCCTCAGCGGCGTGCCGGACGACAAGGTCGAAGAACTGCTGGCGGCGCCTGTGCTGAAGCGCCTGTCGGCAGCGCCGAAGCCTTTCATCAGCCGCACGGTCGCCTGCACCGGCAACGAGTTCTGCAGCCTGGCGCTGGTAGAGACGAAGAAGCGCGCCGTCGCCATCGCCACGTTCCTGGACGAGCGTGTGGAGCTCGGCGAGAAGGTGCGCCTCCATCTGATCGGCTGCCCGAATGCCTGCGGACAGAAGCAAATCGCGGACATCGGTCTTCAAGGGGCTTTGGTAAAGACTTCTGAAGGCATGGTGGAAGCCTATGATATCGCTGTCGGCGGCACGCTCGGCGGCGGAGAACAGGGGCCGGCCGCAAGGTTCGCGCAGCCGCTCAAGGGCCGCGTCAAAGCGGACGACGTGGCGGGCGTCCTGGAACAGCTTCTGCTGTTCTACAAGAACGAACGCGACGCAGGCGAGAGCTTCCTCACCTTCACTGAACGTGTCGGCGTGCCTGCCATACAGGATAAGCTGAGCTCCATTCTGGCTGCGTTCGCCTCTTGATTGGCCGCTGAATTATATACTTGAACGAACCGAACAGGGCCACGGCGATGCCGTGGCCCTGTTCGGTATCCTATGAAAGTCATGCGTCCCTCTTATTGCGCTTCCGAGACTTGCAGCATCATGGCCTCCGTCCGCGCCGTGTCCCGAAGCAAAATCGGCTTCAGGTATTTGCCCGTATATGATTCGGCAACGTCGATAATCTGTTCCGGCGTGCCGGATGCGATTACCGTTCCGCCCCCGCTGCCGCCTTCCGGTCCCATATCGATAATATAATCGGCCGTCTTGATGACGTCCAGATTATGCTCAATAACGAGTACGGATTCACCCGATTCAACCAGGCGGTGCAGCACTTCCAGCAGGCGGCCGATATCATCCACATGCAGGCCGGTAGTCGGTTCATCCAGAATATACAGCGTCTTGCCCGTACTCCGGCGGTACAGCTCTGACGCCAGCTTCACGCGCTGCGCTTCCCCGCCGGAAAGTGTCGTTCCCGGCTGGCCCAGCTTGATATAGCCAAGACCGACGTCCAGCAACGTTTGCAGCTTGCGGTGAATTTTCGGTATGTTCTGGAAGAACTCCGTTCCGTCCTCCACCGTCATCGCCAGCACATCGGCGATATTCTTTCCCTTATACTTTACTTCCAGCGTCTCACGGTTATAACGTTTGCCCTTGCAGACCTCGCAGGGAACGTAGACATCCGGGAGAAAGTGCATTTCAATCTTGATAATGCCATCGCCCCGGCATGCTTCGCAGCGTCCGCCCTTGACGTTGAAGCTGAACCGGCCTTTTTGAAAGCCCCTTACCTTCGCTTCATTTGTCTTGGAAAACAAGTCGCGGATGTCGTCGAACACGCCCGTATAGGTTGCCGGATTGGACCGCGGCGTGCGTCCGATCGGGGACTGGTCAATATCAATAACCTTGTCCAGATGTTCAAGGCCGCGAATTTCTTTATGCTGGCCCGGACGAACCTTGGCCGCTTTGTTCAGCTCCTTGGCCAGACTCTTGTAGAGAATTTCATTGACAAGCGACGACTTGCCGGAGCCGGACACGCCGGTGACCGCCGTGAAGACGCCGAGCGGAATTTTAACGTTCACATTCTTGAGGTTATTTTCCTTGGCCCCCCGGATTTCCAGCCAGCGGCCGTCGGTCTGCCGCCGCTCGGCTGTAACCGGAATGAATTTGCGTCCGCTTAGATATTCGCCGGTCAGCGAGTTGGGATCGTTCATAATCTCCTGCGGGGTTCCCTGGGCCATAACCTTGCCTCCGTGAATACCCGCTCCGGGACCGATGTCGATAATATAATCCGACGCCAGCATCGTATCCTCGTCATGCTCGACGACGATCAGGGTATTGCCGAGATCGCGCATATGCGCGAGCGTCGAGATCAGCCGGTCATTGTCCCGCTGGTGCAGCCCAATGCTGGGCTCGTCCAGAATGTACAGCACGCCCATCAGGCTGGAGCCGATCTGCGTCGCCAGCCTGATGCGCTGCGCCTCCCCGCCGGACAGTGAGCCTGCCGAACGGCTGAGCGTCAAATAATCGAGGCCGACGTTGACGAGAAATCCGAGACGGCTGGAAATTTCCTTCAGAATAAGATGGGCGATAGCCGTTTCCTTCTCGCTTAAGTCCAGACCGCCGAAAAAGCGCTGGCTGTCCCCGATCGACAGATCGGTGACTTCGGAAATATTCTTGTCGCCTACCGTCACGGCCAGAATTTCACGTTTCAGCCGTTTGCCCTTGCACACGGGGCAAGGCTTGGCGCTCATAAAGCCTTCGATAAATTCGCGGATGCCGTCGGACGCCGTCTCACGGTAGCGGCGCTCGAGGTTCGGAATAATGCCCTCGAACGGAACCATCGCTTCCTTGCGCTGCCCGAAATCATTTTCGTAGCGGAAATGGATCTTCTCGCTGCCTGTGCCGTGAAGCAGCTTATTCATCTGCTCGGGCGTCAGCGCGCTTACCGGCACATCCTCGGGAATGCGGAAGTGCTGGCAGACCGACTTCAGAAACTGCGGATAATAGTTGGAGGTGCTGCCGGTCCAGGCCAAAAAGGCGCCGTCTTCGATGGATTTACCGGTATCCGGGATGAGCAGATCGGGATCGACCACCATCTGCGCCCCCAGGCCGTCGCATTCCGGGCATGCCCCGAACGGGCTGTTAAAGGAGAACATCCGCGGCGCCAGCTCCTCCATGCTGAAGCCGCATACGGGGCAGGCAAAGCTGGAGCTGAATAACAGCTCCTCCTGGCCGATGATATCGACGAGAATCTTACCCCCGGACAGCTTCAGAGCCGTCTCGATGGAATCCGTCAGCCGCGACTCCACATCTTCCTTGATAACGATCCGGTCGACCACAACTTCAATCGTATGCTTCTTGTTCTTCTCCAGCTCAATATTTTCGGATAAATCGCGAGGCTCTCCGTCCACCCGCACACGGACGAAGCCCTGCTTCGAAATGTCCGTAAGCAGGCTCTTGTGCTCGCCTTTGCGTCCTGAGATGACCGGCGCGAGAATCTGCAGCCTCGTCTTCTCCGGGTACTGCATAATCCGGTCGACCATCTGCTCCACCGTCTGCGACGTAATCTCGATGCCGTGATCCGGACAGTGGGGGTGTCCGATCCGCGCGAACAACAGGCGCAAATAGTCGTAAATCTCCGTCACCGTTCCTACGGTGGAACGCGGATTGCGGCTAGTCGTCTTCTGGTCGATGGAAATGGCCGGAGACAAGCCGTCGATGGAATCGACGTCCGGCTTCTCCATTTGGCCGAGGAACTGGCGCGCATAGGCAGACAGCGACTCCACATATCGCCGCTGCCCTTCGGCATAAATGGTGTCGAAAGCCAGCGACGACTTGCCCGAGCCGCTCAGCCCCGTCAGGACGACGAACCGGTCGCGCGGGATCGTCACGTCGATATTTTTGAGATTATGCGCCCTTGCGCCTTTGATTACTATGTTTTCGTTCGCCAACGGTACCATCGCTCCT
Source organism: Paenibacillus forsythiae T98 (assembly GCF_000520735.1). Lineage (GTDB taxonomy): Bacteria > Bacillota > Bacilli > Paenibacillales > Paenibacillaceae > Paenibacillus_AQ > Paenibacillus_AQ forsythiae. Next base: position 1,237 of record NZ_ASSC01000472.1, on the reverse strand, counting down.
TAATATATTGGTGCTCCCTTTCCCGGCATTCCCGCAAGATGCGGCGGGTAGAGGGCAGGGCCGTGTTTAATTGCCTGCACGCGGCAAAAAGCACGAAGAACGGCCTAAAGACAGCGCCGTTCATATTCATTCGGTCCTATCGTGATGCTGCTTGCGCAGGATAAGATTACTCGGCCCGCAGCTCCAGCAGGGCGTCGCGCAGCTCGGCGGCGCGTTCGAACTGAAGATTCTTCGCGGCTTCTTTCATTTCCGCCTCCAGGCGCTGCATCAGGGTCTGGCGTTCCTTCTTGCTCATCTTGCCGGCAGCGCCGGTCAAATAATCGGCCTTGGATTCGGCGACCTTCGTCGCTTCGATAACATCGCGCACTTTCTTGCGGATCGTCTGCGGCGTGATGCCGTGCTGCTCGTTGTAGGCAATCTGGATGGACCGGCGCCGCTGGGTCTCCGTAATCGCCTTGTCCATTGACTCGGTAATGTTGTCCCCGTACATGATGACCTTGCCCTCCGCATTGCGCGCGGCCCGGCCGATCGTCTGGATCAGCGAACGCTCGGAACGGAGGAAGCCTTCCTTGTCGGCATCAAGTATCGACACCAGCGACACTTCCGGCAGATCAAGCCCTTCTCTTAGCAGGTTAATACCCACAAGCACGTGAAACGTACCAAGGCGCAGATCGCGCAGTATCGCAATCCGCTCAAGCGTCTTGATATCGGAATGCAGATACCGGACCTTGATTCCGATTTCCTTGAGATAATCGGTGAGATCCTCGGACATCTTCTTCGTCAGCGTCGTAACCAGCACACGCTCGTCGCGGTCGATCCGCTCGCGGATTTCGCCGATCAGATCGTCGATCTGCCCTTCCGTCGGACGCACCTCGATGATGGGGTCCAGCAGGCCGGTCGGCCGGATAATTTGCTCCACCATCGTATTGCAGTGCTCCAACTCATAGGGTCCGGGCGTGGCGGAGACGTAAACAATCTGCCTCACCTTATCCTCGAACTCCTCAAACTTCAGCGGACGGTTGTCAAGGGCCGACGGAAGACGGAAGCCATGCTCCACCAGCACGGTCTTGCGCGCCTGGTCACCATTGTACATCGCCCGGATCTGCGGAAGCGTCACATGCGACTCATCGATAACAATCAGCATGTCGTCCGGGAAATAATCCAGCAGCGTATAAGGAGTGGCCCCTCGCTCGCGGAAGGTCAGCGGTCCGGAATAGTTCTCGATGCCGGAGCAGAA
>NZ_ASSC01000471.1 GCF_000520735.1 Paenibacillus forsythiae T98 | reverse complement strand
GTCAAATACCGGCTGTCCGTCCGGGGATACGTGACTAGCTTGTGCTGCTCATACAGCCGCTGAAGCAGGCTTGACGTCTGCTTCGCCGAGAAGCCGAATTTGCGGTTTGCATCCCGCTGCAGCTCCGTCAAATCGTAAGCGAGCGGATGCGGCTCGCTCTTCTCGCTCTTTTGGACCTTGGTCAGCGTGCCCTTCTGTCCCTCAAGCCGCTTGGCAAGCTCAGCTCCCCGATCCTTTTCAAAAATCCGTCCGTCTCCGCTATTTGCTCTCCACTGCGCCTGGAAGCTTCCAAAATCAGCCGCCAGCGTGTCGAATTCCTGCGACCGGAAATTCATAATTTCCCGCTCCCGATCCATGATCATGCCAAGCGTCGGCGTTTGCACGCGCCCCGCCGAGAGCGGCGCGCCGAACTTGGTGGTCAGCGCCCGAGTCACATTGAGGCCGACCATCCAGTCGGCCTCGGCGCGGCAGCGGGCCGACTCGTACAGCCGGTCGAACTCCCGGCCCGGCTTAAGCGACGCAAAGCCTTCCTTGATTGCCTTGTCCGTCTGGGAAGAGATCCACAGCCGCCGGAACGGCTTTTTCCACTGAGCCATAGTCATAATCCAACGAGCCAACAGCTCCCCTTCCCGCGCGGCATCGGTAGCGATAATGAGTTCGCCCACATCCTGGCGCTTCATCAGATGCTGAACCGCCTTGAACTGTCCGCCCGTCTCCCGCAGCACCTTCAGCTTCATCCGCTCAGGCAGAATCGGCAGATCCTCCAGCGCCCATGTCGCAAATTTATGATCATAATCCTCGGGCTCCGCCAGCCCTACCAAATGACCGAGCGCCCAGGTCACAATATACCCCGGTCCTTCCATATAACTCTTCTGCTTCTCGCGGCAGCCCATCACCCGCGCAATCTCGCGCGCCACCGATGGCTTCTCCGCCAGTATCAATACTTTCATAGCTCGCTCCTTTCCGTCTTGCACCATTATAGCAAAGAAAAACCGTCTCAGGTCCCAGGAACTTCATTCCTTCCCGCTGACTGCATATGTATAACCGGAAAAAGACCCACATCTCTTTATACGCTATCGCCCCGCTTTGGATCAACAGATTGACACCAGCCCCTCACCCGGCCCATGCAAAAAAAACAGCCGCGATCCGATTGCGGAACAGCCGGCTGCTTAAACTGATGGCAGATCCCCCCTCACAAGACGGGAATCTCTCCTTCGCTCTGCCGCCGCTTAATGAAGGAAAGCGCTTGTAAGCACAGCAAATGATTCTCCTCGGCAGTCAGGCCGGTCACCGCCACTGTGCCTACCACCTTGGTATTCCGCAGTTTTATCGGGAAGCAGCCCCCATGAAGGGCACAGTCTTCGGGGCTGACGTCATAAACTTGGCAGAAAGCCTGCTCATCGCCATCATATTTCAGAAAAAGGTATAAAGAGCTGTG
>NZ_ASSC01000470.1 GCF_000520735.1 Paenibacillus forsythiae T98 | reverse complement strand
ATGAAGGCGCCGCCGACAGCGGCATCGAAGCCGTGCTGCTTACAGGCGGGACCGGTATTGCTCCCCGCGATTCGACCTATGAGGCAGTGGAGTCGCTGCTGGACAAGACGATGCCCGGCTTCGGGGAAATCTTCCGCTACCTGAGCTTTGCCGAGGATATCGGGACCGCGGCCATTCTCAGCCGCGCTGTCGCCGGTACTGTAGGCAGCACCGCCGTATTCTCCATGCCCGGATCGGTTGGAGCGGTCAAGCTCGCCATGACCCGGCTGATTCTCCCCGAGCTGCGGCATGTGATGCGGGAGATTTACAAGTCCTCCTGAAGCTTTATTCCTTCAAAATACAGCCGGACCCCTTTATGGGGTTCGGTTTTTGTAGCTTCAAGCCATTTTGTAGCTTCAAGCCATTGACATTTCCAGATTCCCCCACTATAATATTGAACACTTTTCGCGAAAGTGGTTTTTGATTAACCATCCGGTTAATCGGAAAGGAACAAAATGAGCTCATTGCCATCCTTGCACCCTAAAATTAAAACTGTCGTCAGCCCCTTTCATGAAATGCTGTGCAGCCTGCATGTCCTGGTTCAGCCGGAGCATCATCCCCGGCGGCTTCAGTGGTCTCAAGAACTGCTGAAAGTCATGCCGCTCCGTCTTGGGGAGGGCATCCGGCGGATTGGCGGATGGACCGACTGCTGGACCGCATTGATGGATCTGGCAGGGCCTTCGGGAGTGGCGATGACCTGCCATAAAGGCATGGATGTACTGCTTGGCCTCCCGGATGCCGAGCTGATCCACTTGGCCCTGAACAGCAAAGCGCCGATTGGAAGCATCATCCAATGGATGAACGGCGCAAGAGGACTGGAAGCGGAGGAATTGGAGGATGCGGGAATCTCGCTGCTCGAATCGCTGGCAGAGTTCCGCAGCCTGCTGCGAGACACACTTGCCGAGTATGAGGAAAGCTTTTTTCGCCGGGAATGGCAGATTGTCGAACCTTGGCTCCAGACGGCAGCCGCCGCCTTTCAGCAGGAGGCCGAAATGTCCGCAGAAAAAGCCATCGCCTCCCTGCACCCCCGGCTGAATATGGAGAAAGGGACAATTACCGCCCAAAAAGCGAATACCTACCATTTTGCCTATGACAGCCTGGAGCATATTTATGTGTTTCCAAGCACCTTCATCTTTCCGCATCTCCTGATCGGCTGGTATGGAAACGATCTCTATCTGCCGCTTGCCGTCGAAATTCCTGAGCTTCCTTACAGCGAATCTCCTCCGGCCGACCTGCTGCTGCGCTTCAAGGCGCTTGGCGACGAGACCCGGCTTAAAATGGTGAGGCTGCTGTGGAAGGGGCCGCATTGCACAAAGCAGCTTGCTCCCTTACTCGGTATTTCCGAAGCGGCCGTGTCCAAGCATTTAAAGCTGCTGGCCGAAGCCCGTCTGGTCAAGGCCAAGCGCAGGGGCAGCTACCAATTTTACTCCGCCGACAAACAAGAAATCGAAATGACGAATGTACTGCAAAGACAGTTTCTGGAGCAGTAGGATGAACAAGATCCATAACAAAGGAGCATTTGGCATGTGGCATACCGCCCTCGCGACACTCGTCAGAAACCAAAGATCCAATCTCAGGGCTTATCCCTGGACGTTTACATTCGGTCACATCATTGATGGAACGTATCTCGTGCTCGTCACCTGTTTTTCTTATGTATACCTGATTAAAGGAGATGTTCAAACCCAGTTTGCCGCCTATGCAGGCACTTCCGATTATTTAACATACGTCATGATCGGCGGAGCGCTGAATCTGTTCTCGGTAAGCATGATGATGAATGTTTCGAGAGCGCTGATTACGGAGTGGCGGGAGGGCACACTGGAAGCGCTGCTGCTTTCTCCTTCCAGCCGTTTCGGTTACTTTGCGGGGACTGCCGTCCAGCAGCTTATGCGCAGCCTGTTCGAGCTTGCCGTCGTGCTGATATTCGGCATTGCGGCGGGCCTAAGACTCCCCAATTTCGACTTTTTATCCGTGCTGACCGGAATTTTCGCCTATTTGCTCTCCTGCTTCGCCATGGGACTGCTGTTGGGCTGCGTTATGCTGCATACGCGGGACACATTTTTTGTGCAAAACACGCTGTTCGCGTTCACCGCTCTGCTGTGCGGGTTTCAGTTCCCCCGGGAGTATTTGCCTGAAGCTCTGGGCTTGGCGGGGAATGTATTTCCCCTGACCGATGCGCTGACGCTGCTGCGGGGAAGCCTGCTGTCAGGCAAGGCTATCCGGTCCGGGGATGTTCTCCCCGTCCTGCTGCTCTGCGCCGTCTATATTGCGCTTGCTCTATGGACCGGGAAAAGAATTGAGCGGCGAATTTTCGAGCGGTATTGACATAACAGGAAAGGCTGTGAAGGCATGATCGCCATGAACGAGGTTAGCAAAATATACGAAACCCGGAACCGGCTTGGCTGGTTCCGCGCCGAGCGCGTGAAGACCGAAGCGGTTAAATCGCTGTCGCTCACCCTTGAGCCCGGACAAATTACAGGTCTGCTGGGGCTTAACGGTGCCGGCAAAACGACGACCATCCGCATGCTCTCCACCCTGCTTGACCCGACGGAAGGCAGCATAGAGGTGGATGGCCTCGATATGAACCGCAGCCGCAGCGCCATTCAGCAAAAAGTGAATATGATCGCCGGCGGTGAACGGATGCTGTATTGGCGGCTAACGGGCAGGGAGAACCTCCACTATTTCGGCTCTTTGTATGGGCTGGACTCCGCTCGTCTCCGAAGGGAAAGCGACCGGCTGCTGAGCGAGGTGGGTCTTGCCGAAGCGGCGGACCGTCCGGTGGAGCAGTATTCCAAAGGGATGAAGCAGCGGCTGCAAATCGCAAGAGGGCTTATCAACGATCCGAAATATCTGTTTCTGGATGAGCCGACGCTCGGACTGGACGCGCCTATTGCTAGGCAGCTGCGCGGCATGGTCCGCAGTCTTGCCAAAGAACGGGGCAAAGGCATCCTGCTCACGAGCCACTATCTGCAGGAAGTAGAAGAGCTGTGCGACAACGTATATGTGCTGAACCGCGGGGAGCTGCTGATGTGCGATACTCCGGACCGCATCGTGGCCAAGGTGGCGGGCATGCAGGCGGCGCATTTCGAGCTGACCGGCTGGAGAGACGAACTGAATCCTCTGCTGCTGGAGTACCTGCAGGCCGAAATCGGACTGAACCGCAAGGAATGGACCGAGCTTCATCGGCCCACGTCCGAATCCGGCTCATCCTCCGATGAACCGATTCGCTTGACCGTAAAAAGCCGCTCGGCCGACAAGCTCATCGCCAAGCTTCTGCCCTGGACGGCCGAGAACGGACTGAAGGTCGTCTCCTTTTCCGCCGAGAAGCCCAATCTGGAAGATGCCATTATTCTGCTCTCGGAAGGCAAAGTGTCATGAAGCAGCGCGGCTGGATGATCTCGCTCCGGGCGGAAATACTGAAGCAGCACAGAAGCCGGACCAGGGGGAAGGCTGTATTTTTCTCGATGCTGCTCTGGCCTGCGCTTGCCCTTCTGACCTCCTATTATGCGATGCAGCCTTACCGGACCGGTGCAGGCTCGGCCTTGTCCAGAGTGATTCCTTCCGGGGGAGTTCCGCTGTTCCTTCTTAGCGGCTATCTGGTATTTCAGCTGTTCTGGACCACGGTGCATTCGGCCTGGATGTTTGAGATGGAGCGCAAGCAGAGCACACTTGAGATCATCTTCCTGACGCCCTCCTCCAAAATGGCCTTTTTATACGGCAGGTCGTTGTACTCTCTGTTTAACGGAATCTGGATGTTCGCGGCGTTCTCCCTCCTGACCTTTTGGTTTGTCGCCGATCCCGGGCAGGTGAAATGGTCCGTTCTGCTGCCGGTGCTGGCGCTTATCGTATGCTCTGCCGTTATCTGGGGAGCCATGCTCAGCGCCGTCTCTCTGTTCTCCAGAGACTCCGGTCTGCTGTATTACATCTTCCAGGCTCCGATGGAGCTGTTCGGGGGTGTGCGCATTCCCCCTTCTGTCTTCCCAATGTGGGCCAAGGGACTGTCCCTGCTGTTTCCAGTGACCTACAGCCTGATCCTCGTCCGGGGAGCGCTGTACGGGAATACCG
>NZ_ASSC01000469.1 GCF_000520735.1 Paenibacillus forsythiae T98 | reverse complement strand
GGCTCATCGGCTGACGAGCCGACGCTGGTGTCCTGGTCTACGGAAGAGGTTAAAGCCTATTTCGACAAAAATGTGGACTGGAACATCCCGTATCCGGAAGAGACGGGGGAGGGAACGGCCCAGCCGACCGCCACCCCGGGCGTAGCGACATCGAACGGGACAACGGTTATCAATAACTACGGGGGCTATAACTCCGGCTTCGGCTGGGACGACCTGCTGCTGTACCACATGCTGTTTAACAGCGGCTCCAGCTATTCGCCGAGCAGATGGTATGATCACCGCAAGACCTACTATGGCGGCACACGGACGGTCTATAAGCCGCGAACCTATGACGGCACCAGGTTTCAGAACAAGCCGGTAACAGGCTCCGTGGTCAAGCCGAAGACTTCGACCTCGACGACAGGCACCATTACGAGACGGTCAACGTCTTCCAAGGCGGGCGGCATCGGTGGAACATCCAGCAGCCTGGGCTCGTCCAGTTCGTCGTCCAGCTCAAGATCAAGCTCGAAATCGAGCCTTGGCTCCAGCTCCCGGTCCAGCTCGGGCAAGGCCAGCGGGTTCGGCGGATGACGGAATCCGTATTTCAGTGGCTAGAGCAC
>NZ_ASSC01000468.1 GCF_000520735.1 Paenibacillus forsythiae T98 | reverse complement strand
TATAAAGAAACAGACCCTGACCACCAAGGCCGCGCAACCGTTCCAACGGTGGTCGACATCAAGACGCGGAAGGTTGTCAACAACGATTACTTCCGGCTGACCAATGATCTGGAAACGGCCTGGTCGCCCTTGCACAAGGCAGGAGCCCCGGATTTATACCCCGAGCGGCTTCGCGGGGAGATCGACGCTTTAAACGATATTCTTTTTCATGAGGTGAACAACGGAGTGTACAAGGCGGGCTTCGCCCGCACGCAGGAAGCCTATGAGCAGGCCTATGACACTTTGTTCGCCCGGCTCGATGAACTGGAGAAGCGGCTCGCATCGAGTCGGTATCTGCTTGGCAGCTTTATCACGGACTCGGATGTGCGCCTGTATGTGACGCTTGCCCGGTTTGACATTGCCTACTATTCCGTCTTCCGGACGAACCGGAACCGGCTTATTGACTTTCCTCATTTATGGGGCTATGCCCGCGACTTGTACCAAACTCAGGGGTTTGGGGATACCACGGATTTCGAGGCGATCAAGAGGGGCTATCATTTGGGGGATATATCAAGCAATCCTTATCTGCTCTTGCCGAAAGGGCCGGATGTGTCCGCCTGGCTAACCCCTCATCATCGCGAGTTGTTGGCGAAATAAGGAAGGATGGGGAACAGATGAACTTCAACATTCAAAATCATTGCCAGAATGCGGATTGGGAGCGGGTTGCCGGATTGATGGCCCATTTCGGAATAACGGAGGCACCTCCCGAGACGCATAAGAAAGCTTTTGAACAGAGCTATGCCGTTACTTTTGTATATGATCAGGGGCGGCTGATCGGGTTCGGACGGGCCGTCTCGGACGGTGTCTCGCAGGCGGTTCTGTATAACATCGTTGTAGACCCGGATTATCACGGGCAAGGGCTGGGCCGCGCGATCATAGAGGATTTATTGAAGGCTGTCGGACACTGCGATGTCATTTTGTACACCCATCCCGACAAAATGAGCTTCTATACCCATCTTGGCTTCCGGAGGATGAGAACCGGTATGGCGCTGTATCTGGAAGAGGGCAAGAAGGAAGAAATGGAATTTATCGAGTAAGGAGGTTATGGAATGAGCGCCATCAACAAGCATCCCGTATTCGCGAATGAGCTGCGCGCCGACGGTTCTTTTGTTCCGCAATCGAACCTGTTCACCGTCCCTTTCGGCTACGGTCCCGGAGAGCACCGGCCGGAAGCGGG
>NZ_ASSC01000467.1 GCF_000520735.1 Paenibacillus forsythiae T98 | reverse complement strand
CCCGCCGCCGCAGCAACCGGGCGCCCATCGATGTCTCCGTACGGTCAAGCAGCCAGAGCAGAGAGCCCTTCTTGGCGCGTTCCCTAACAGTCTCGGTCAGCTCCAGATTACGCCGCGTGAAAGGATCGAGAATCATATAATTCCCCGGCTCGTAGGAGGAAATCTGGCTAAGCTGCCCGAGGGACCGCCGCTGTGTCTCGCTGAGGTAAGAGATCAGCAATGCAAGGCATTCGGCCCGCTCGCGCTCCAGCCGCGCCCAGGCCGCTTCCCCGAACTGACTGCGGGCCAGCTTTTCATTCTTCTTCTCCCACGGCGTATACAGGACCGGCTTGTCTCCCGGAAGGGTCCCCGCCCGGACACTGTCAAGCAGCGCCCCGTCGCCGATGATTTCCGCCGGCTCATACAAGCCGATTTCCCCGCGCAGCGTGTCCGTCCCCGTAGGCGAGGACGTCACATACAGCTCCCCTGTCGTCAAATCGCAGGCGGCAAGCGCCGTCATGCCGGCGAGTTCGGTGACGCAGACCAAATAGTTGTTGCTCTTGTCGGCGAGCACCTTGCCTTCCATAACCGTACCCGGGGTTACGACCCGGACAATATCCCGGCGAACCATCCCCTTGGTTGTCGCAGGATCGTCAAGCTGCTCGCAGATTGCGACTTTGTACCCTTTTTCAATAAGACGCTGAATATAGCCCTCGGCGGAATGGTAGGGAACCCCGCACATCGGAATGCGCTCATTCCCCCCGCCCTCCCGGCCGGTCAGCGTAATTTCCAGTTCCTTGGAAGCCAGCAGGGCATCGTCAAAAAACATTTCGTAAAAATCGCCCAGCCGGAAAAAAAGGAAGGCATCCTTCGCCCCTTCCTTCACTCTCAAATACTGCTCGATCATCGGTGTATATTTTGCCATCACAAACCTCCAGGCCTTATCATGCTTATCCTCTATTATAGCAGAAACGGCCCCGGCAAGCTTAAGCGCGTTAAGGGCGTTCAAGCCGGGCGCAGCGATACAGGTTTAAGCAGATCTGCGGCAAAGGGGAGACGGATACAGCCCATGCCGGGCGCATCATGAAAAAGCCGGACTTGCCAGGCAAGCACAAGCCGACTTCAATTATAAGCTCTAATCCATCTAAGCTTTAACTCATCGTTTACCGGTCCAGCTTCAGCAGGGTTCTCCAGGAGGCTTCGATTTTCCGTGCTCCCTCTTCGGCCGATTGGGTTCCAAGGAGAATTTCTCTGAGATTCGAAGTGAAGTCATAGAACATTGCGGAGCTTTCCGGAATCAGCGGGCGGGATCTGGCAGCGTCGAGCTGCTGTTTGAACCCTTGAAAAACAGGATCTGCGGCCAAGGCAGCATCCTGATAAGCGCTCGTTCTGGTTGGAAGCGTCTTAACTTCCTTGGCCTGCTGAATCTGCGTCTCTGTGCTGGAAAGATAGGAAATCAGCTCATAGGTTTCCTTCGGATGCTTGCTGTATTTGGAAATGGTGAAGCCGTGTCCGCCTGCAGGAGAGGCTTGTCCCTTCGGCCCCTTCGGAATCGTCGTGATTCCAAGATTGCCTGCGTCCTTGAATTCGCCGCCGGAGAGAAGGTCGGAGAGCGCCCAGGGACCGTTGATCATCATAGCCGAACGGCCTTCCTTGAAGTCCGTGTTCATTTTGTTATAGGCGTCCTCGAAGCCCGAATAAGGCTGGGCTGCATGTTCTTGCTTCAGCTTCCGCATGAACTTCAGACCCTCGATGGAGTCCTTTGAAGTAATTTCAATTTTTCGGTCATCCGTTATGGTTCCTCCGCCGAAGGCCCAAATATAGGGCAGGGAAAAATAAGACGCGTCCATAAGATAGATGCCGTAATGGTCTTTATTCGTCACTTTCCGGGCGATTTCCAGCAGTTCATCCATCGTTTGCGGAGGTGCGGAGAAGCCGTTTTCCCGCAAGATTCGTTTGTTGTAAAGGAGCGCGGGCGCGTCCATGACGGACGGCAGGCCGTAGATTTTGCCGCTATACTGGACCGAACGCAGGGTTGCCGGATTGAAGTCCTTCCGATCGGACTCCGGAAGCATATCATTCAACGGGTACAATAAGCCGAGATCCGCGAATTCAGGAACCCAGAGATAATCCATACGCATGGCATCGAGCGGTTGATCGCCGAGCAGGGCGTTCTTGAAGACGTTCAGGGCCGCGTCAGGATTCACATCCATGATATTCACCTTTATATTCGGGTGCGCCTGTTCAAAGTCTCCGATCCGCGCCTTGATGAACTCCGATTCCTGCTCCAGTGAGTCGTTCATTAAGGTCAAGGTAACCGGTTCTTTCCGGGACTCGCCGGAACAAGCAGAGAACAGAACTGTAAACGTAAGACCAAGAATGATCCACACCGATATTTTCTTCACTACCGATATTTTCTTCACTATGTATTCACCTCTCAGGTCACAAAAGTTATAGACGAAACTTGCCGATCAGTTCCTTCAGCTCATCTGCGAGCGCGGTCAGGGCGCCGGATGAAGAAGTGATTTCCTCCATGGAAGCCAGCTGCTGCTCTGTCGCCGCCGCAACGCTCTGTGTGCCTGCCGAATGTTCCTTGGCGATTTCGGATATGACGGAAATGCCCGAAACGACTTTTTGGGTATCGGTCATAATATCGGAGGTGGATTCGGTGACCTCCCGGATGTCATGCTCCACCTGCTGGATCTTGTGCAGAATGTCTTCAAAGGAGTCGCCCGCCACTTCAATGAGCTGGATTCCCTTCTGCACCTCCAAAGTACCCTGCTCCATCTCCGCCGCAGCTGTACCGGCCTCCTCCTGGATGCCCTCAACAAGTCCGCGGATCTGATCCGCAGACAGGCGGGTCTGCTCGGCCAGCTTCCTCACTTCATCCGCAACGACGGAGAAGCCGCGCCCTTGTTCCCCGGCTCTGGACGCCTCAATCGCCGCGTTAAGCGCAAGCAGATTCGTCTGCTTGGAGATGTCCATAATCAGCTTCGTTGCGCTGCCGATTTGGACGGCCTGCTGATGCAGGCCAATGATAATTTGAGAGAGCTTGCCGGCGCTCGCTTCAATGACGCGAACCTGCCGGGTCGCATTTGCAAGCTCATTCTTGCCCTGAAGCGCCGTGCTCGACGTGTTCGTGACGTTGCCGAGAACAGCATGTCCATTCGCCGCGATCTGCTGCACCTTCTCCGACAGATGCGTGATAATGTCAAGATTAGCATCCACATGTGAAGTCTGATTCTCCGTCCCGGCCGTGATTTCTTCCATAATGGACGCAATATGCTCCGTTGCCTCGCTCGTTTGTTCCGCGCTGGCTTGAAGCTGAGCGGAGGAAGCGGCTGCCCGCACCGAGACCTGATCCGCGCTGCCGATAACCGAGCGCAGCGATTGTGTCATCCTGTTGAAAGCGTCTGCCAGTTCGGTCAGTTCGTCTTTCCCTTTAAACTTCAGCTCCTCCACCCGAAGGTCGCCATGCCCAACCGCGCCGGCCGACTCTTTAATCCGTTTGATTCGCGAGACCAAATAATTGGACAGCAGGAGGGCAATGCCGACAGACAGGAGGATAGCGGTCCCGACGAGGATATAGTTCACCAGCTTCACTTGGGTGTTCATGCTGTGAATATCGCTCGTGTAACGTTCAATCTGCGCCTGCTCGTCTTTAAGAAGGGAGAGCAAAGCGAACGCTATGGAGTCGAAGGAGTCTTTGGCATACAACTGCTGAGCCTGCAAGGCGTCACCCTGCTCCATCCGGCCCATCAGCTTCAGCTTGTAATCTTTGCCCGCCGTCCATTTGGACTGAAAGGCCTCGATTTGCTGAAGGCTCTCCGGATCATTCGTCATGCCCTTCAGGCGGGTGACCTCCATCTCAAGAAACTTTGCGGTTTCTTCGAAACGGGATTTGAAGTCCGCTTTGAAATTGCCGGGGGCCAGCATGTAATGCGCGCCGTTATCATTAGCCATTCTGGCGAATAAATTCAACCTCTGGATGACCTCCATGCGCTGCTGGGAGGCGATAATTTTGTCGGTCAGCACAGCAACGCGCTGATTTAATACAGTATTCACGCTGACGGTTACCAGAAACAGGGCAATAATTGAGAAAAAGCTGAGCAGCAGCTTGGTTCGAAGGCTGACAATCAACAAAACCACTCCGTTCGTCGCGAATTGTAAATCATGGACCGGCCATACACGCAATATTTGCACCTGTGCCGGTACGCCAAGGTCCACAATCTATATCGTCCGAACGGCAAAATTAATAAAGAGCGCCCCATGAAGTAAACGATTCCAAGGAAAATTGGCTTCTTGTTCGGCTCGCTCCGGTCCAAACATCCGGCAACGGCGGATTTAGAACCGCTTGCCGACATGGGAACAAGCGCCGGTTCAGGGCGCTTGCTTTCCGCACCATAACCCGCGGACATTGCGGGTTTCGTCCCAGCTGCGGCCCGCGTCGATGTGGCGCAGCAGCGGCTCGATGGCGTCCGCCGCCGCAGCGTAGC
>NZ_ASSC01000466.1 GCF_000520735.1 Paenibacillus forsythiae T98 | reverse complement strand
CTGTTTTTTTGATGATGTGTTAGCCATACTCGCTCTTGACAGGCTCGCTTATGTCACCGACCTTCATTTTGAAGGCCGCGTTCGAGAATTCGGCAACCATATCGCCGCGCTTGAAGAAACCAAGATCGCCGCCTTTATCCTTGGAGCCTGTGTCTCCCGACTTCTCCTTGGCCAATGCCACAAAGTCTTTGCCGGCCTTAAGATCCTTCTCGATCGCATCGGCTTCCTCTTTCGTCTTAACCAGAATATGGGAAGCGCGAACTTGCTCTTCCGAGCCGAGCGTCGCCTTGTTTTCGTCAAAATAGGTTTGAATATCTTTATCGGTAACCGTGACCTTTGGCTCCAGCAGCTTGCGAATCTTAACCTGAAGCGGCAATTGCTCCTTGAGATCGTCCATCGTCATACCGCTCTGGGAAAGCGCGGAGTTCAGCCCTTCTTCGCCCCCGAACTGCTTCTGGAGATCTTCAATCTCACTGTTGATATCGGCATCGGTCACTGTGATTTTGGCCTTCGCGGCTTCCTGATCAACAAGCTCCTCGGTAATCATGGACTGCAGAGTCGCTTCCCCTCCGGTCTTCACCAGCTTGTCGTACAGCTCATTCTGGGTAATATCCTGGCCGTTTATCGTGGCGACTGCCGCTTCGCCCTCTGCCTTCTGGAAAGGCGGTTTAATCAGTACAATAATAAGTGCGGCCGCCAGCACGATCGTGGCGATCATCCAGCCCTTGCCGCCCCTTGATGCAGCGGACGCGTTCTTCTCGGGTTCACCGACCTTGTCCATAACAGGGATATCCTGATTCGTATGATCGGCTGCGGCTTCCTCCGCGTCCGTGGAGATAATCTGGTGTTCTCTCTCGTTCAAATTCTTCTCATCCATTGTAGCAATGACTCCCTTCAGTTATAGGTGTTGCCTGTCTTCATACAACTTTACCAGAACTCTGGGCTTCAAACCTTAAGAAAGCATAAAAAAACGGATATTCTTTTTAAGACTGCCTTAATAAACGGCAAAAAACCGGAAATCGCGGTCTCCCGTGATTTTCCGGCTTTAAGAGGCAGAATATGGCGGCGGGCTTCAAGAAACCCGGTTGCCCAGAAGCTGGCGGATCGCTTCCTGCTTTCTTCTGGGGATGTGTACCCGCTTGGCGTACGCTCCTTTTTCCCCGAAATAGATGAAGTCATCCTCGATCGAGCTGATCTTGTTCAAATTGACATAAACTTCGCCCTGAACATGAAAATAGCTCGGAGATTTCAGCAGGCGGCCCAGCTGCTCGGCAGACATTCTTTTTTTGATATTATAGTTTCTGCCGTGAAAGATAACCAGGTCATGATTACCGACCTTAAAGAACAGAACGTTCGTTTCCACCTCGAAGTCCTCATATACATTTCCGGCTTCCAGCAGAATGCTGCTCATTCCTGTTCCCCCATTTCTTATTCACTCATTGTTAGCGCTTTCATTATAACATAGCCTTCTATCCCTGAAAAGGTTTATTTTTAAAATAATTAAGGCAATAACGCCCGCACCATTTGTCATGGACGGAGAAAAAATGTAAATTAGATAAAGCGAAGCACGACCCAAAAGGAGGAGTAATCATATGACCGAATCATCCAAGCTGCTTCTGTTCACAGGGGCTTATTCCGGGGCAGGAGAGAAGGGTATCCACGTATTTCAGTTTGATCCAAGCCAGGGGGCCTTGACATTGCTTGACGAAGTGAAAGGAATTGCGAACCCGACATTCGTCGATGTCGATGCAGGGGGGCGCCGGCTGTATGCTATAGGCGACAAGCTGAACGAAGACGGGGTAAAAGAAGGGGAAGTGGCCGCCTATTCTATCGACTCGGCGAGCGGGGCATTGAAGGAGATCAGCCGGACGGGAACGATGCCCGCCGAAGGCAAGACCGCGACAAGCACCTGCCACATTATCTCGGATGCCTCGAACCGTTATCTCATCGTTTCAAGCTATCACGGAGGAATGATTGGGCTTGTCGCCCTTGACGGCGAAGGAAGAACGGTACGGTTGACCGACAGCGCCGTTCATACGGGGCACGGGGCCGACCCGGAGCGGCAGGACCGTCCTCATCCACATTCGGCGACGCTCAGCCCGGATGGACGTTTTCTCTTTGTGTGTGATCTGGGGCTTGATGTGATCCGCAAGTACACTGTCAACTATGAGAAGGAAACGCTTGAGGCGCAAGGAGACACCAGGCTCCATCCGGGAGCCGGTCCCCGTCATTTTGCCTTTCATCCGGACGGACATTCCGCATATGTCATTAACGAAGTGGATTCAACGATCACATCTTTTACATACGAGGCGGAGAGCGGAACGCTTAAGACCGTGGCCACGGTTCAGGCTCTTCCGGCAGACTACGCCTTGGAAAATACGTGCGCGGAGATCGCGCTGTCCCCGGACGGCCGTTATCTCTACGGATCGAACCGCGGGCATGACAGCATTGTCGTCTATGCGGTCAATCCGGCGACGGCGGAGCTTGCCTATGTTGAGCATGTGTCCACTCGCGGCGGCCATCCGCGCCATTTTGCGCTGACGCCGGACGGGAGCTATCTCATCGTTGCCAACCGGGATGCCAATAACCTTGTGGTCTTTGCGCGGGACAATGAAAGCGGGCGCCTGACCTTTACCGGCCATGAAGCGGCGGTGTCAAAGCCCGTCTGCGTTAAGCCTGCTCTGTTCTAATAAATCCGCCAATCGCAGGCAGCTGCTTGAATACGAACAGCAGGAAACGCCGGGCTGCTAAGACCGGCGTTTCCTGCGTAAACTGTATGAATCGGCTGAAGAAGGTAAGATGCCAGGGGAAGAGCGCTACCTTAGCGATACCGGCCTTAGCGGAACAATGGTGGATACGGCGGATTTGAACAGCACGTTCTGTCTGCCGTCGCTTTGACCCTGCAAGGTTAATGTGTAAGCGTCATACGCGGTCATCGTGCCCTGGATTTTTACTCCGTTGGTTGTAAAGATTGTTAGCGGAACCTTGGTCTGAACGAATTGGCTCAACATGCGTTCCTGAAGCTTTTGGATTTCCACTTTGGCAGCACTCCATCTTTTTATAATTAATTTCTTTAACCAAGTATAGCATGGAGAAGGTATCCACTGGAAACCGGCTCCGTTCGGTAAATGTACTTAGGGGGCTATAGAGAATGATTTCCAGGCATTGGTCCAGAGGTTTCAAGCTTTTCCTGCTGTTTGCGGGCATCTTCGGGCTGATTGCCGTTCTGGTGTCGTATAACTACACAGCGGCGTTCGATGAACGGATTATTCATCTTATCCAATCCGGCGAAACGCCTGCGCTAACGTCCGCAGCCAAGACTCTGTCCCTGGTCGGATCGTCCAGAATCGTAATCGGTCTGTCGCTCGTTATTATGGCCGCCCTGTTCCTGTTCCTCAAGCACCGGCTTGAACTGCTGCTGTTTCTATGGGTGGGCGTGACTTCAAATCACCTTAATACTCTTTTGAAGGATTGGTTTCACAGGGAGCGGCCGGATATCCACCGGATTATTGAAGAGACCGGCTTCAGCTTCCCGAGCGGGCACTCGATGGCCGCCTTTTCGGTATACGGCGCGCTGACCTTTCTGCTGTGGCGTCATATGCGTTCCACAGCCGGCCGGGTTCTGCTGGTCGCCGCCTGCTTCCTTATGACCGCTGCGATCGGCTGGAGCCGGATTTATCTGGGGGTGCATTATCCGAGCGATGTAATCGGCGGCTATGCGATCAGCTGCGCCTGGCTGATGCTGTCCATTGCAGGGTTTGAGTCGTGCCGCGCATACCTGAAGAAGCGCAAGAAATAGGAATTGGAACGAGGAGAAACCGGATACCCGGGCAAGGATATCCGGCTTTAACGATCCGGCTGCAGGCATACGGGACCACAGTCCATTACCCGTTATTTTCAGGCGCCTTCCGGCACTGAGGATGTCCGGACAACGGTCCTTTCTCATTGATCCGCGCTTTCAGCATGAAGGGCAGTCTTGCCTTGAGCTTGTTCCCTTGCTCCGGGGTGAAGCGTCCTTCGGCGACAGCCTTGTCAATGCGTTCTCCGGCCGCTTCCGCAAGCTTCTGCACATACTGCTCCTCACTCCAGCCTTTCTTCTCCTTGGCGATGGCCGCCAGGCTTTTTCCGGAATTCAGGCTGTCCAGGAGAGAGGAGCAGTCCATGTCAAGCAGCCTGGCGCTCTCCTTGAGGATGAAATGTCCTTGGCCGTGATGCTTGGCTCTATGCCCTTCATGCGCGCCGGCATTCGGATTCGCAGGGGGTTGGGCGGTCCGGCCATTGTCCAGGGCTGCTTCGGCTCCCGCCGTGCCCGGTGAGGTAAGTCCATAAGCCAGCCCGATCAGCAGGGAGGCGGACAGCGCCAGCGCTTTGTTGGCAAATGCGTTCATTCGGTTCACCTCTTTTCCTCGAAAATGGGCCTATCGATCCCAGTATTTCCAGAAACCTGAAAAGACACTGAAAAAATACTTAAATTCTGTTAAATTTCGACGCCCAGCCCCATGGGTAATAATAATAAGGCCATGCTTGCACAAAGCTGATATATGTAACTAGAGGAGGGATGGGCCGTGAATTTTGGCGCCCGCGTACTTAAAACGGGGCTTGCGGTAACGCTTGCCCTATATCTCGCCACGCTGCTGAAGTTCCCCACGCCAACCGGCGCGGGCATAGCGGCCATATTCGCATTGCAGCCGTCCATCTACCGGTCCTGGCGGCATTTTCTGGACCAGATTCAGACCAGTACCATCGGCGCGGTTATAGCGCTGCTTGGCGGTATGCTGCTGTCCAATCAGCCGATTGCGGTGGGAATTGTCTGTATCCTGGTCATTATGCTCAGCATGAAGATGAACCGGGCTGACACGATCGGGCTGACGCTTGTCACCGTCATATCCGTGATGGATGCATCCGGGCAGTGGCAGTTTGCGCTGAACCGGTTCCTGCTGCTCATGACGGGGGTTGTGTCCGCTTTCGTCATCAACATCCTCGTCTTTCCTCCGAAGCCGCGGAAGCAGTACATCAACCAAATTGAGAGTGTCTTCTCCAGTCTGTCCCTGCTGCTCCGGACCGCCGTTTCCCATGAAATGAAGGAGAGTGTGTTCCGGGATGAGAAGAACGCCCTTGAAGGCTCCATCCGTTCCCTGGCGGATAAATACACTCTGTTTGAAGAAGAGCAGAAGCAGCTGCGCAAGCCCAAATACAGCGAGACCAGACATATGGTTGTTTATAAAAATATGCTCTCATCCCTGCAAAAAGGCTATGAAGTGCTCGATGCGGTGGATCGGCATTACTTTCAGGCCGGGCGCAGCGAAGACACCGACGCGGTGTTCGACCGCCATCTGGAGCTGCTGATCAAATACCATGAGCATATTCTGCTGAAGTTTCAGAACAAGATCAAACCGGACATTTCGGAGACGGACCCGCTGGGAGAGGATAATGACCGCTTTCTGGAGTCCGTGGTGCAGGGCTATAAACAGGGCGG
>NZ_ASSC01000465.1 GCF_000520735.1 Paenibacillus forsythiae T98 | reverse complement strand
TTCAGACTTCGGCGGGCGAGCTTCACCTGCTGACCGGAATGTTCATGATTAACGGACAGCCTTGCGGACTGCTCGGCCGGGGCGGAGGTCCCATTACCGGAAATACGAGCCATTTTATTGCAATGGGAGTGAGATGATTTGCGTGAGAATGTAGATAATTATCCGGGCACGCGCCGCCGCGGGCTTCGCGGAAGGCTGCCGCTGCGCCTTGTTTTCCTGCTGCTGATCGCGGCGGTGCTGGCTCTGGCCGGCTGTTCCAATAATCCGGACAGCGTATTCTCCACCGATTCCGGAGCGGCATCGACGAGCGAGGTGGCGCGGGTGCCGTGGGATTACCGGGTGGTTGAGGGTACGGTCGGCGACATTATAGGCAGCGACATGACGATCCTGCCCGATAACGAGATGCTGCCCAATGACGGCAATTACGCGACAGGGGACAAAATCTATACGATCCAGTACATGGACGCCGAAATCACGACCGATGCCGATCAGAGGAACCAGGTCCGCCTGTCTTCGTGGTCGACGATCAAATCCTATAAGGACTTGAAATCGGCAACGGATGACCTGAAGAACCTGAAGGTGTCGGTTACGACGGACGTTGACCTGATCGGCGTCTACAAGACGAAGTACAAAGACAAGACAAGAAACTTTGCCGTAGTGGAGCTGCCTTCGGGCAACCGGATCAAGCAACCGATCGACGATAAGCGTTATACCGCGATGGAGAAGAAGAAGACGGTGCCGGTTGTGCTGGAGGAGGTCCATGATTTTGCGGACTATGATTTGGCTTATGCAAAATTTCGGGGGTGGGCGGATTGACGGTAGTCATCAATATTCTGGTTAGTGTAATTTTTATTATCGTGCTTCAATTGCTGGGGATGCTGATCTTCAGCTGGATGACTCCGTTCAAGGATATGGAAGAACTGAAGAATGGCAATGTGGCGGTAGGGCTCGCGCTTGGCGGGAAATTTCTGGCGACGGCGATTATTCTCGGGGTGGCGGCCTATACGAACTCGTCGATCTGGTTCATGGCGGTCTGGTTCGCGGTCGGCTATGTCTGTCTGGTGCTGTCCTACTGGATCTTTGAGCTGGTCACGATCGGCTTCAGAATCTCCGACCAGCTGAAGAAGGGCAATGTCGCCGTGGGGACGCTGCTGTGCCTGGTCTTTGTCGGAACCGCGTTCGCGGTCAGCAGTCTGATTATATAACCATTTGAAGGCCCGCAGGGCTGTCTCCTAACCGTTAGGCGGGGGCGGCTATGCGGGCCTTTGCGGAGCGCGGGGGGCGACGGCCATTCACTTTTTGTTAAAGCTGTCAGCGATTGTGACTCATATCAAGAAAAGAACGATTATCCTTGGTATTGTCCTGTTTGTCGCGTTCAGCGCTACGGTCGCCTATGTGCTTGAGCCGGACACGTTCGGCAGTTGGTTTAATTCGTTCTATTGGGTGATGACTACCATGGCTACGGTCGGCTACGGCGATTTTTTCGCAAAGACCGCCATCGGCAAAATATTTACCATTTTTCTGTACATTTTCGGTATCGGGCTGCTCAGCCTGGTCATCGGAAAGGTTATCGATTCGATTGCGGAAATCGGAAGGCAGAGGAGGGCGGGCAAATTGCCGTTTGTGGGAGAACATCATGTCATTCTGATTAACTGGAGCAAAAAAGCGCAGGCGGCGGTGGGCGAGGTGCTCAGCTATACGCCGGACTGCCAGATTGTCATTATCGATGAATCCGGTTATCATCCGCTGGAGCAGATGAAGAGCAGGTGTCATTTCATCAGCGGCGATCCTTCCTCCGACGATATTCTGGTGAAGGCGGGCCTGGCCAGGGCGAGGGCGGCCATTATCTTCGGCGATGTACGGATCGACGAGGCCGCTCTGGTGGACGGCAAGTCGCTGCTGATTGCCTCAAGCATTGAGCGCATCGCGCCGAATGTGCATACTACGGTGGAGATTATGCAGGAGAAGAACGTGCAGAACTTCCGGCATGTCCAGGTCAACGAGTTCGTGCTGTCGCATGACGCCGTTTCCCGGCTGGCGGTAAGGGCCGCGCTGCAGGAGGGGAATCCCGAGGTGATCGCGCAGCTCATCAGCCGCTCGCATGGCGACGACATTTATGAGGTGCCGGTTGACCGGGCATGGAAGACCTACGGAGATGCTTTTCAGGGTCTGCTGCGCCAAGGCGCAACCCTGATCGCCGACCGCCACGATCTGGGCATCAACCGCAAGCTGACGGAACCTATCCCGGCGGAAGCGAGGCTGTACATCGTCTCCGATGAGGCGACCTACCGGAAGATCACAGGCAAGAGGTGAGGGGCGATCCGAGGAAATATTTTGCATAAAATGTCCATCCTGGTGAAAGCTTTATCCGAAAGAAGGGTAAGTTAATACAAGATGTCTATTTTAATTGAGAAGAGGGATTAACAATGAGAGAAGGCATTCATCCGAAATATCAGCAGGTTATTTTCTATGATGCCAGCGCGGATTTCAAGTTCCTGAGCGCCTCAACCAAATCTTCCGGCGAGACGATGGAGTGGGAAGACGGCAATACATATCCGGTCATCCGGGTCGACTCCAGCTCCGCTTCCCATCCTTTCTATACGGGCAGACAGAAGAATATCGACACCGGAGGCCGGATCGACCGGTTCAACCAGCGTCTGAACTACAAGAAATAACGTATCACCAAAAAGGACCATTCGCATCAAGGCTTCCGCCTTCTGCTAATGGTCCTTCTTCATGGCTGTGACGGCTGAGCTTACGATATTTTGCGGAACAGCGATTTCCAGCCGAATACCTGCACTTTGACGAGCAGCTTGCTCAGCCAGTACGCCAGTACATACAGGAGCAGGAACAGCAGCACAAGAGGGCGGAATACGAGCCAAAGCACGACCCATATCAGGAAGAACTGCCACCTGCCAAGCCGCTTCCTTACTATAAACGGCATGAGGAGAACGCGGTAGAACCAGTATTTCTTCTGCAAGCTGTTCAGGTATTCGCTGCGGATCTGCGCATCGGCGGGATCGATCCGGACCGCGTTCTTCATGAATTCGATCTCTTTGCCGTAGTCGCCTCTTCTATCCGCCGCCCAGGCCAGGTACAGAAACGTCTGGTCGTCTTCGGGGTCATAGAACAGCGCCATGCTCTCTGAAGAGAGCGAGCCCTCGAAGTCTCTCATATTCGCGCGCAGGTAGCTGTCCGCCGCAAGATACAAGGAGCGGTCCGGCGCAAGCCGAAGCGCGTGGTCCATCTCTTCCCTGGCGGTCTTGAAATTCCCCTTTTTGTGGGCAAGGTTGAATTTGAGAAACGGATAATAGCTTTCCAGCGGATCGAGCCGCTGCGCTTCCTCCGCTGCTTCCAGGAACAGCTCCTCCTTGCCCTGGGAGTAGAGTGTCATGGTCCGAACGAACCAGGCCATCGCATTCTCCGGATCATAGCGGAGCGCCTCGGCTGAATAGTTCATCGCCCGGTCATAGCGGCCGGCTTTCATATGAATTTGCGCGAGCAGACCGTATGCGTCGGCGTTCTCCGGATCTTCGAGAATCCAATGCTCGGTTTCCCGGATCGCTTCATCGAAGCGTCTCCAGTTCATCAGTTGAAAGGCCCGCTCGTAGCGGGGAGCGCCCGGGGCGTGCAGGCTCATGGGCATCACCGCCTGTTCATTTGATTCGGTGGGTCTTCACGTAGTCCAGCACCTGCTCATAGTCCTTGTTGATGTCGCTGAAGGTAGCGTAATTCTTCGCCGTGGAGAACCAGTCGAGCGTCGTCGGCTTACGGCCCTCAATGCTCGACTTCATGTCTTTGTCCGTAATCGGCTGGATGCTGCCGCTCTCAAGCGAACGCTCAATGGCATGCTCAACCGCATCCCGGACGATCTGCTCCAGATCGGCGCCCGAGAAATGCGGCGTCATCTCGGCCCAGCGTTTCAGGTTCAGCGCTTCCTGCGGCTTGCCCTGAAGCTTCAGGCCGAGAATCAGCTCCCGTTCCGCCGGTTCGGGCGGCGGGACGAAGAACAGATGGTTGAATCGCCCCGGCCGCCGCAGCGCCGAATCGAGATACCAGGGAGTGTTCGTCGCGCCGATGACGAGCACCTCATGGTTGAAGGAATGCAGTCCGTCGAGCTCGATGAGCAGCTGATTGACCAGCATGCGGTTATGATGCTGATGCATCTGATGGCGGCTTCCGCCAAGCGCGTCTAGCTCGTCGATGAACATGACGCAGGGCTTTTCCTGACGGGCCTTTTCGAAGAAATCATGCAAATTATGCTCGCTTTCGCCAATATACATGGAGAGAATCGCCTGCAGCTCGACATGCAGGAAGTTGGCGTTGATCTCTCCGGCAATGGCCCGGGCCAGGAACGTCTTGCCGCATCCGGGAGGGCCGTACAGCAGGAGACTGCCGCCGGCGGATTTCCCAAAGGCCTGGAACATTTCCGGCTGCTGAAGCGGCAGAATAAAGTTCAGGCGGATCTTCTTCTTGAGCTCTTCCATCCCGCCCACATCCTGAAAGGTAACTTGCGATTGTTCGGTTTCGACCAGGCTGCTGTTATTTCCGTCGAATGAAATGACCTTAAGTTTCGGCCTGATCCGGTTCTTGTCCTGTTCGTCATAAGGCACGGCAATTCACGCCCTTTCATCCGCGAAGCCTCTTCTCTGATAGCGCAGAAGACGCAGTTTACCTAGTATTATAAGCAATCAAAAAAAGAGACGCAATTTGCATCAGCGACGGGTTCAATGATGGGATGCGGCCGCTTTGGGTTCAAATCGGTCTTTTTACTTAATTTTGAAAAAAAGCTTTATTACTTCGTGACTTTCGAGGTATAATTTACCACAAGAAAGAAAATTATGGAATTTACGAAGGTGAGAATATGTGGGTTCTATTAAAGGATATGTCTGATGAATCGGTGCTGCTGTTTTTGCTGGCGGATCTCGCTTACCTTACAGTGATGATCCTGTGCCTGCGGCAGAAATAAGCCTCTTGTTTCGAAATCTCACCATGACCTTCGATGATCGGCTCGATTCGAACATCCCGTTCTTTTGGATGCGTGCAAGCGGCGGACTTATGCTACAATGGGTGTGCAATCCAAGCGGAGGGATGAACATAATGAGCGAGAAGATAAACGAGCAGGAAATGATCCGGTTCATCGCAGGCAGAACGAAGGCCGATCCGAAGGCGATTTCCCTTATTTTGAAGCATGAGCAAGCTTTTATCAGCAGCGCCAAGGCGAACGCCAAGGGCGAAGTTGACATCGACAGCGACGATCTGGTCGACTATGTGCTCAGCCGCCGCGACATAAAACTGGACGAGCTGACGGTCGAAAGCGTATTGGAAGCGGAGATGGACTATTTGATGGATAAGGGGCTGGCCGGTTATCTGGATTAGCTTCCTGCTGCCGGGTCGCGGTTTCTTGCAAGTCCCCAAAAAGCTGGTGCCATAGGCACCGGCTTTTTGGCATGTGCATGAGGCTTAAGTCCGTGCATGCCCTGATTTCAGGAACGGGCGCAGTTAACGGACTATGGCCGGTGCCGCTTCTCCTTCGGGCGGGTCATGCTCGACCAGGCCATGCTTCTCCCAGGCCCGGCTGCGCCAGCGGAAATACATAATGATCGCCCGCAGCCATTCGTCGGCCGCATTGGCCAGCCACACCCCGGCAAGCCCAAGCTGGAGCTGGATGGCGAGCACATAGGCCAAGGGCAGACTCATGCATACCATGGAGATCAGCCCCATGTATACCGGGAATTTGGCGTCCCCCGATGCCCGCAGGGAATTGATGATAATCAGGTTGGTCGTTCGCCCCGTCTCCAGAAAGAAGCTGAGCAGCATGACCTGGGCTCCCATCAGAATAATGTTCTCGTTGTCCGTGAACAGCGAGAACAGGGGGATGCGGAAGATGATGGCGAGCGCGTCAATGACGACGGTGGCGAGCAGCGCCCATTTGACGCTCTGGAACACCCGCTTGTAGGCTTCCTGCGGCAGTCTCGCTCCTACCAGGTGGCCGACGATGATGGAGGTGCCCATCGCCACCGCCATGCTGAACAGATAAATGTAGCTGGAGATATTAAGCGCATATTGTCGGGCCGCCAGCGCTTCCGCGCCCAAATAGGTGATATACAGCGTGAATATGAGCTGGCAGGCCTGATAAGTAATCGACTCGAAAGCGGAAGGGATGCCGATTTTCAGTATTTTCATCACATAAGTTTTGTTCAGCGAGAAATAAGAGGTCCACTTGATGCGGACTTCCATGATCCGGTACATCAGCAGGAAGAACAGGAACAGGCAGATCAGTCGGCTGAGCACAGTCGAAATAGCCGCGCCCTCCACGCCGAGCGCCGGAAAGCCGAAGTGGCCGAAGATCAGAACATAGTTGCCGATCACGTGCAGAATGTTCATAAGCAGCGACAGCAGCATCGTCTGCTTGGTGAAGCCGTGGGTGCGGATCGTGGCCGCGAGAGCGTTGATCAGCGCCTGGAAGAAAATAAACCCGCCGACAATAGAAATATACACCCGTCCGTAGGTGAGAATTTCGCCCTGAATGTTAAGCACGGACAGCAGGGTTCCCCCGAATACGAGAAAAATAAGGCTCAGCAGCACGCCAAGGCCCAGACTGAGCGCGATGGAGCTCGCGGTAACCTCCGCCGCTTCAAGCGGCTTTCTGGAGCCGAGATACTGGGAGATGACGATGGCCGCGCCGTTCCCGACCACGCTGAGCACGAGGATGGCGACCTGGATAATCTGGTTCGCCGCTCCTACGCCGGATACGGCATCGTCCGAAACCGAACTGATCATGAACGTGTCTACCGTCCCCATCAGCATGAACAGGAACAGCTCAAGGAAGATTGGCCAGGTCAGCTTGAAGAGACTGACTTTTTCATGGGAGGGGCTTCCGTTATTCACAGCGGTGTCGACTGCCATGAAGATCACCTTCTTTTTGTAAAGTTAGGGTTCCTCGCCCGATATCAAAGGACAATCTTAGCACAGCTTGCAGCTAAAATCATCACTTTCTCCACGTAAGCGGAAAAACCCCGTTTTGCACATTAGTATCCTCCGGGTAACTACACCACGGCAAAGTGCCTACTTCCTAGATGGAAATGTACTGTCTACAATAGGCGTAGCAATAAATTATATAACCACGAAGGAGATATGCCCCCATGAAATTGCAATTGGCGCTTGATTTGGTAGACATTCCCGGAGCGAAGGAAGTAGTGGCGGAGGTTGCCGACTATATAGATATTGTTGAAATTGGAACTCCGATTGTGATTAATGAAGGACTGCATGCTGTAAAAGCGATCAAGGACGCTTTTCCGCAGCTTACGGTATTAGCCGACCTGAAGATTATGGACGCGGGCGGTTACGAAGTGATGAAAGCCTCTGAAGCGGGCGCGGATATGATTACCGTACTCGGCGTTTCCGACGACTCCACGATCAGAGGCGCGGTTGAAGAAGCCAGGAAAAGCGGGAAGGAAGTTCTCGTCGACCTGATTAATGTCAAGGACATCAAAGGCAGAGCGGCGGAAGTGGATGCTCTCGGCGCCCACTACATCTGCGTGCATTCCGGCTACGATCATCAGGCCGAAGGCAAGAACTCCTTTGAGGATCTGCAGGCGATCAAGAGTGTGGTCAAACAGGCCAAGACGGCCATTGCGGGAGGCATCAAGCTGGACACGCTGCCGGAAGTGATCGAGGCGAAGCCGGACCTTGTCATCGTAGGCGGAGGCATTACCGGACAAGTGGACAAAAAGGCTGTCGCTGCTGAAATGAAGCGTCTTGTCAGTCAGTCTTAAGCGTCCGATGAATACCGTACAGTACGCAGAGGAAATTATCAATGAGCTGCGGCGGTCCGTATCCCGGATTCCCATGCAGGAAGCGGAGGAGCTCGCCGAACAGGTTCTTCACGCAAAACGCATCTTCCTTGCGGGAGCAGGAAGATCCGGTCTGATGGGACGGGCGTTCGCCATGCGGCTGATGCATGCGGGCAAGGATGCTTATGTGGTCGGAGAAACGGTGACTCCCGGTATTGCCGAGGGAGATCTGCTTATCGTTGGCTCCGGCTCGGGAGAGACGCAGAGCTTGATTGCAATGGCGCAAAAAGCCAAGGCACTCGGCGCGGGCGTAGCCGCGCTTACGATCAACCCGGAGTCGACGATTGGACGTCTGGCCGATGATACGGTCAAGCTCCCCGGAGCGCCGAAGGATCAGGCGGCAGGAAGCGGCTCGACGATTCAGCCGATGGCCTCGCTGTTTGAGCAGACGCTCCTCCTGTTCTATGATGCCGTTATCCTGCGGCTAATGGACAAAACGGGGCAGACGACAACCCGAATGTTCGGCAAGCATGCCAATCTGGAGTAGTAAGCGCAGACTGCGTTCAGATTGTCGAGAAACCCACGTCCTTACAGGGCGCTGGGTTTCTTTGCGTTTTAATTAAGGACTTAGTACCGTTGACTCACTATTTTATGTAGAATATGTTTGAATTAATAGATATTTTTGGGTGAGGGGATTGAAATATGGGACAAGGATGCATTGTATTCAACTCTAATGGAGTGTTGGTGAATACCAGATCACTAGCCGTTCAACTCTTTAACCAGATCGCTGCAACTAAAGGATTCCAGAGTATTCAACCTGACCAGGTGGAAGAGCTTAGCCGCTTATCCATTCGAAATCGTTGTAAATTATTAGGGGTACCCTGGCATCAGATGCCCATCGTTGGAATGTTAATTAAAGCAGGTTACCAGGATGCTTTCCCTACGATGAAAGCTGTGAAGGGAATTTCAAAGCTGCTTCATGATTTAAAGGACCGGAATATTAAAATCGGTTTTATTACATCCAATTCCCAAAAGGCTACCCGCGAGTTTCTTCCAAACAATCAAATGGATTTCTTTGATTATGAGTATTTTTCAGTGAATCCTTTTACGAAATTTAGAGACCTGAATCAGTTCTGCAAAAAATTCAACTTGAAAAAAGAGGACCTCATTTATGTTGGCGACGAACTGCGAGATATTAAGGCTGCTAATCGGTCAGGGATAAAAAGCATTGGTGTAACCTGGGGCTATGATTCATCTGCACTTCTTCAACAAGGGAAGCCGGCTTTTATTGCTGCCAAGCCTGATGATATCTTGAGCTTCATTGAAGGAGAATAAAGGATGTCCTTCATTTTCTTTGTCATAGCCCAGTCTTTTAAAAGTGGAGCCGTAAATTTTATAAATAAAAGTAGTCTCGTTGACATATTACGTGCAATTCGGGAAGCGCATATGAACCAAATATATATTCATCCTGACGGCTCTGAGATTTTAAGGAAGGAATATTTGAAGGAAATCAGTCTGAGTAAAATTCTTACTCCATCGGAACGGCAAGTATACGATCTGAAATCGAGAGGTCTGAATAAGACCCAGATTGCGGGACAGCTCCATAAGTCCATTAGCACAATTAAAAAACAAATTCGATTCGTAAAAGATAAGCTTAAGGAGCAAGGCATTAATTTTTAGGGGGGCCATAAATTTGGACCTCCCTTTTTATGAGTCATTGGATAATAATAGAAAACAATACCAAATG
Source organism: Paenibacillus forsythiae T98 (assembly GCF_000520735.1). GTDB lineage: Bacteria > Bacillota > Bacilli > Paenibacillales > Paenibacillaceae > Paenibacillus_AQ > Paenibacillus_AQ forsythiae. The sequence goes on along the minus strand of NZ_ASSC01000465.1, from coordinate 3,190 downwards.
CCATTCTAAATTATTCGGCTTTCAACCGTCTAATCGACTTGGAGGCGGTCAACTTGAAGGAGCTGGAACAAATGATCGAACAAAAGAGGGTGGTGCTCCATCTATTTGCAAAAATGTATGGGATTAAGGATCAACGGACGATTAATAAATCTGTAGAATTAGATAATCTGTTGAATACTTATTTGCGCCGGAAAATACACCCACAACATGGGCCGACTGCATGAACGTGGAGAAACGGTTAAACCTGAAGAATTGTTCGCAGCAGCTTGCCCGCTCAAAAGTCCAAACCGCCACGTCTTACGCCAGGTCTTCACGGAGCCTGCTCTCTTTCGGGGCGGCATGCGTTTCTTTTTTGTAGTATGATATCTACAAGAGGAGGGGGCAAACATGGCAACGGAGATCAAGGACCGGATCAATCTTAAGGAAATTAACTGTGAAAAAGAGCTGACTCTGGCCGTCATCGGCGGAAAGTGGAAGCTGATTATTCTATGGCATCTCGGCCTCGACGGCACGAAGCGATTCAGCGAGCTGAAGAAGCTCATTCCCCATATCACGCAAAAAATGCTGACGAACCAGCTTCGGGAGCTGGAGGAGGATCAGCTTGTACGGCGTAAAGTGTATGCGGAGGTCCCTCCGAAAGTCGAATACTCTTTAACGGAATATGGCCAAAGTCTGATGCCTGTCCTGCGCATGATGTACGACTGGGGCAAGAACTACGGGGAAAATGTCATTTGGAAGGACGGACGCCCGGCAAATGTATAGATAGTTTTCAATGGAGGGTCATGCTTGCCGAAGGCCGCTGCCGCTTAAAGAAGCTCTGAACCGTCTATTGGCATAAAGAAGCCTCCCTGCTTGGCATTTCAGCCAGGCCCTGGGAGGCTTCTTGCATGAGGCGCGGGAGGGATTCAGGCCTGCTGTTCGAACAGCTTGGCAATCTCGATAATCACCTCGGCCGCTTTGACCATCGAATCGGCGGAAATATATTCGAACTTCCCGTGGAAGTTCTCCCCTCCTGCAAAAATATTCGGCGTCGGCAGTCCCATATAAGACAGCTGGGAGCCGTCGGTGCCGCCGCGAATCGGATGGACAATCGGGGTAATGCCGAGATTCGTCATCGCGGTATGGGCGATATCTACGATATGGCGCACAGGCTCGATTGGGTCGCGCATATTGTAATATTGGTCTTTCAGCTCAAGCTGGATGCCGTCTTCTCCGTAAGTCTGCCTGAATTCCTCGGCCAGTGTCTGAATCAACGCCTTCCGCTCCTCGAACCGTTCGCGGTCAAAGTCGCGGATAATATAACTCAGCCTGCTGGTTTCCACGGTGCCCTGGAACGAATTCAGGTGATAGAAGCCTTCCTTGCCCTCCGTGAATTCCGGCGATTCCCCGGCGGGCAGCCGCTCGTGGAAGGCCATGGCGATTTTGGCGGAGTTGATCATCTTGCCCTTGGCCGTTCCGGGATGGACGTTGACGCCGTGAAAGGTGATCCGCGCCGCCGCCGCGTTAAAGCTCTCATATTCCAATTCTCCGAGGGGTCCGCCGTCCATCGTGTAGGCGAACTTTGCGCCGAAGGCGGCCACATCGAATTTGTGCGCGCCGCGTCCGATCTCCTCGTCCGGGGTGAAGGCGACCCGGATTTTGCCGTGCTTGATCTCCGGATGCTGCTTCAGATAATGCATGGCGGTCATAATTTCGGCGATGCCCGCTTTATCATCCGCGCCAAGCAGGGTGGTGCCGTCGGTCGTAATCAGCGTCTGCCCCGCGTACCCGGCCAGCTCCGGAAAGCTCTTCGGCGAAAGCACGACATTCAGCGCCTTGTTCAGCACGATATCGCCGCCGTCATAGGATTCGACAATCTGCGGTTTAACGCCCGCGCCCGTTATCTCGGTCGCGGTGTCCAGATGGGCGAGAAAGCCGATGACGGGGACGTCCTTGTCGCTGCTTGGCGGAAGCGATGCGAACACATAGCTATGCTCGTCGACTGTAATTTCCTCCATGCCGATTTCGGCCAGCTCTGCCGCCAGCTTCCGGGCCAGCGCCGATTGTCCCGGCGTCGAAGGACAGGTCTCGCTGGTCTCATCGGACTGCGTATCCATGCGGGCATATGAAATAAAGCGCTCCATAACCTCCTGCTTCATGCTTCTCATCTCCTCTGCATCTTCGTAGCTACTCTTCATATTATCATGTTAGGAAGGGAAACCCTATTCAGAGGATTTCGTTCAGAAGGACGAAAGGAAGCTCAGTCTTGTACTCCTGCCAGGGCCTCGGCAAAAAGCTCATAGGAGCGCAGCCGGGCGGCATGATCGTAAATCTGCGACGTTACGATCCATTCGTCGGCCTGCGTCTCCTCCAGGATCTGCTGCATCCGCTCCCGAACGGCGGCTTTATCGCCGATTACGGCATACTGCTGTCTGCCAAGGACAAGGGCCTGCTCCTGCGGACTCCACAGCTCATCCATGCTGTCTGCCGGAGGCTTCAGCTTGCCGGGGCGGCCGCGGATCAGGCTGAGCGCCTGCTGCTGCGAGGAGGTCGCAAGCCGCCGGGCTTCCGCATCCGTGTCCGCCGCCACGGCGCTTAGGCCGACCATGGCGTACGGCTTGTCCAGCGCCCTGGAGGGCCGGAAGCTGGCGCGGTACAGCTGAAGCGCCGGCAGCAGGTAATCGGGGGCGAAGTGGCTGGCAAAGGCGAAGGGAAGGCCGAGCTGGCCGGCAAGCCTTGCGCTGAAGCCGCTGGAGCCGAGCAGCCAGATCGGGATGTTCAGGCCCTCGCCGGGAACGGCCCTTACGCCGGGAGGCCGCGAGTCCGCCGCGCCGGGGTCGAAATAGGCCCGGAGCTCGGCAAGCTGCTCCGGGAAATCGCTGCCGTCGCTGCCCAGGCCGCGCCGGATTGCCCGGGCAGCGGGCTGGTCCGAACCGGGCGCCCGTCCAAGGCCGAGATCGATCCGGCCCGGGAACAGCGACTCCAGCGTGCCGAACTGCTCGGCAATCATCAGTGGGGCGTGGTTGGGCAGCATGATGCCTCCGGAGCCGACGCGGATGCTCTTCGTTCCCGCAGCCACATGCCCGATGACGACCGACGTGGCCGAGCTGGCGATGCCGGGCATGTTATGATGCTCGGCCAGCCAATAGCGGCGGGATCCCCACCTCTCGGCGTACTGCGCCCGATCGAGCGCGTTCCGCAGCGCGTCCGC
>NZ_ASSC01000464.1 GCF_000520735.1 Paenibacillus forsythiae T98 | reverse complement strand
GGGACCCCCCGGCGCCCGCCGTTTTTTTATTGGGGAAAGCCATTTTGGAAGAAGGTGCGTCTTTCCAGCCCTGGTTTTGCTTGTTCGGGAGAGATGGATAGATGTGCTATAATAGAACGAGTTTAGCGGGCAAAGGAGTCAGAATATAAATGTATCCCCCCAGATCCGGCAGAAAAAGAAGCAAGACAACCAAAAAGCGGAGGAGAAACCGAACCTGGTCCCGGATCAATCTCGGCCTGCTGGCGTTGATTGCGGTTATGCTGTTTTATTTCTTCAGCGGCGGAGGGAGCCGTAAAAGCATATCTGTGTCCGAGACGGGAACGGCTTCGCCTTCAGCGGAGGCATCGGCTGCGGCGGGAACCGTCTCGCCGGATGAGC
>NZ_ASSC01000463.1 GCF_000520735.1 Paenibacillus forsythiae T98 | reverse complement strand
ATATTGCGGCGGGGATTGCCGATACGCTGGTCAAATGGTATGAAGCGGCGCCCAATGTAGGCAGTGATCCGGGCAGCATTCATGCCAGGGTGGGGCTGGCCACCTCAAGGCTTGCGCTGGACATTCTGGAGGAACTCTCCATCGACGCCTATCTTGCGTCAGGTCACGGGGAGGTTACGGATGCCATCTCCGAGGTAACCAATGCGATTATTTTTCTGGCCGGACAGGCGGGCAGCTTAAGCGGCGGCAGACCTCGGGCCTATATTGCGCATGCCGTTAACAACAGCCTGACCAAGCAGCATGAGACGCACATCCGGCTGCATGGCGAGAAGGTGGCGTTCGGGCTGGCGGTTCAGCTGCATCTGGAAGGATACAGCCAGACCAAGATCGATACCCTTGCCAGGCTGCTGCATGCTCTGGGGCAGCCGCTGACCTTGCGCGAGCTGGGATTTAAGGACAGCTTCGAAGATAAAGCGGCGCTGGTGGCCAAGGGCGTATCCCTTGACGCCGAAGCGGTTGCCGCGCTTCCCTTCAAGGTAGATGCGGAGCTTCTGGAGCAGGCCATCCTGAATACCGACCTGACCGGACGGCGC
>NZ_ASSC01000462.1 GCF_000520735.1 Paenibacillus forsythiae T98 | reverse complement strand
CCGACGAGGCGGCCGTATCCGGCGATTGCCCGGCCGGAGCCGGACTCGGCGTATACTGCGGAGCATACGCATTCGGAGCCGAAGCGCCCGGGGCGGGACTCGGATAGGTGACAACGGGGGACCCGCCGTCCGTATCATAACTGGGCGTCGCCGCGTAGCTTGGTACTGCAACCGGTGACGGATTCACCACCACCGGTACGTAGGGCGTCGGTTCCGGAGCAGCTGAAGGTCTTGTGTCAGTTGAAGGCTCCGGGGCCTGGCTGGGAGGCGCGCTTGGGGTGACCGGACCCGCTCCCGAACCGCTCCCCGGGTCTTCCGGCGGAGCTTGCCCGCCGCCGCTGCTTTCTTCCTCAACCGTCACCGAAATCGTCTCCGGCGAAGAAGAGGTATGCTGCCACAGCGTTCCTGTCACCGTTACCGTCGTGGTTCCGGCAGACTTGCCCTTGATCGTGATTGTGCCGCTGGAATAGGAAGCCGAAGCGATGAACGGATTGGCCACGCTCACGGATGCGCGGGCTTCTTCCGTCTTTTGGCCCGGTCCGGCGCATTGGCATTGCCCGGTTACTTCATCCCCGCACATTCCATTGCACTGCTGAGGACAAATGGCCTGTCCGCAGCCGATGACGCCGGTATACGAATCCGGACTGAGTGTGGCCGAGATCGTGGTGGATGAGCCGACCTTGACCGAAGCCGAGGTGCTGCCGAGCGAGAGCTGAACCGTTCCCCGGTTGAAATAACCGTAAGCGTCGGGAGTAACGGACAGCGACAGCAGCATGGCGAAGGCAAGCAAGATCATCTGGACTCTCCACTTTATTTTGCCTTTCATGTATTTCCCTCCTTGCAAGATTGGGTTCTCAGATAGCAGGCCCCGGACATATATGAAGATCCGGGGCCGCCATCCCGCTAGCTATTTCAGCGTCAGCGCTTTGATCAGCACGGCCGCCGCTTCTGCGCGGGTTGCCGTCTTGAGCGGTTCAAAACGGTTGCCTGGCTGTCCGGAGACGATACCGGCCTGTACCG
>NZ_ASSC01000461.1 GCF_000520735.1 Paenibacillus forsythiae T98 | reverse complement strand
TCGGTATGACGCATGAAGGCGAAGGGGTAGGCCGGGTAGAGGGCTTTACCCTTTTTGTGCAGGGAGCGCTTCCCGGAGAGAAGGTCCGGGCCAAGGTGCTCAAGACAAAGAAGCAGTATGGATACGCCAAGCTGCTGGAGCTTATGGAGGCAAGCGCCGCCCGCATCGCGCCGCCCTGCCCGATCTATGACCAATGCGGCGGCTGCCAGCTTCAGCATATGGACTATGCCGCGCAGCTAAAGTGGAAGCGGCAGCTTGTGGTGGACAACCTGGAGCGGATCGGCAAGCTGGCTGTGGCAGAGGAGGAGGCGGACGGAGCGCCGCAGGGTGAGCGGGAGCGGAACAGGGAGCCGGTGGACGAGCCGAAGCTTAGCGGGGGGCCGGGCAAGGCTGGCGATGGTGAAGTGGCCCGGAAGCTGCTGGCTGAACGGAAGCGGATTGGAGAGCCGGATGAGGCTGGCGGTGTAGCGGGCGGGAAGCTGCCAGTTGAACGGAGGCAGGTCGGGGAGCCGGGCGAGGCTGGCGGAGAGGGGGATATGAAGCTGCCGGAGAAGGCGCCCGGGGGAGCCGATTCGACGGACGGCGATGCAGGGAGTGCGGTTTTGCTGGCCGGGTCCGCCCGCCGCAGCGGAATCGTGGTGCTCCCGACGCTCGGGATGGACGAGCCGTGGCGCTACCGCAACAAGGCGCAGGTGCCGATTGGCGTAACCGACGGCGGACTGGTTGGCGGCTTTTACGCTCGCGGCAGCCACCGGATCATCGACATGGAGACCTGTCTGATTCAGCATGAGCATAACGATGAAGTTGTCCGGCGGGTTAAGGTCATCGGACGGGAGCTTGGCATCACCGCTTATAATGAAGAGACCGGACGCGGATTGCTGCGCCATGTCGTTGTGAAGAAGGCGTTCCGCACAGGTGAGATGATGCTGGTGCTGGTGACGAGTGGACGGGATATCCCGCATGTTGACGCGTGGATCGGCAGCATCCGCGAGCAATTGCCGGAGGTGGCAAGCATTTGCCAGAACGTCAATACGCAGCGGACGAACGTGATCTTTGGCGGCGAGACCCGTGTACTGTGGGGCAGAGACGTTATTTATGACTATATCGGGGATGTGCAGTTTGCCATTTCGGCCCGGTCTTTTTACCAGGTCAATCCCGCTCAGACCGAAGTCCTGTACGGCAAAACCGTGGAGTATGCGGGGCTGACGGGCAGAGAAACCGTGATCGACGCCTACTGCGGCATCGGCACGATCTCGCTGTTCCTCGCGCAGCATGCGGCGCGGGTGTACGGCGTTGAGATCGTTCCCGAAGCCATCGAGGATGCGCGGGCGAACGCGAAGCTTAACGACATGAACAATGTCGTGTTCGAGGTCGGAGCGTCCGAGGACGTCATTCCAAACTGGAAAGAGCAGGGCATCACCGCCGACGTCATCGTCGTTGACCCCCCGCGCAAAGGCTGCGACCCCCGCCTGCTGGAGACGATCCTGGAAATGAAGCCGGAGCGTGTAGTGTATGTGTCCTGCAACCCGTCGACCCTGGCGAGGGATTTGCGGGTGCTGGAGGACGGAGGATACCGGACCGTGGAGGTGCAGCCGGTGGATATGTTTCCGTGGACGGTGCACGTGGAGTGCTGTGTGTTGCTGGTGAGGGAATAGTGTTAAAGGCCACATTTCTGTTTATTAATGCCACATAGCCCGAAGCTTCTTGAGTTCAGGCTATATTTGTTATAACCCAAGCAATTAATTGAGCGCAGGGTATTCGATGAGGCTTCCATTCAGTAGTAGAAGATAATGTTTTGTACAATCATTGGCAGGGTTGATGTTCGTCCGAACGATATCAAGTTTGCCGGTGTAGAGGTGTGCGGTCTGGTGGATTCGGAAAAGGTGCTTGAGTAAGGTATATAGAACTAGATTAAGATGAGGCTCCTGCCGCTTGTGGGGGGCTTTTTGTTTGTCGAAATTGGAAAAAATTTCTGGATTTCAAAGTGGAAATAGGCTATCATTACAGGCCTGTTGATTACCCAAATCATGTAAATGGAGT
>NZ_ASSC01000460.1 GCF_000520735.1 Paenibacillus forsythiae T98 | reverse complement strand
GGCAATGCGTCTTGGACGGAAAGGCCGGGGTGAATGGCGATGAAGGAGCCTTCCAGTCTGCCGCTTTGGGCCTGGGCCGTGTTGGCCCTGCTGCTGATGACCCAGGGTACGCTGTTGTTCCGCGACGCGCGCGCCCGGGGGAAATGGCCCTGGTTCTGGGGATTATGGGGGATGACCACCTTTCCGCTGCCAACGATTCTCTACCTGCTGTTTATTGTGTTTCCCGAACGGCGCCGGAAATAGGAGGGAAATGGCGCAACAGAACCATCTGCTCGGAAATTTAACGCCAAGGGCGGGATGCTGGCAATGAAGACAATGGATTTGTCGTTGTTATGGCCGCTCTTTGCGCTGCAAGGGCTGCTGGCCGTGATCGGCCTGATTTCGCTGGCCAGGGCGCGCAGTGTGCGCGGGCCGAAGTGGGTATGGGCAATCATTATTCTGCTCGGCAATCTGCTTGGCAGCCTGGCCTATTTCACGATAGGGAGGAAAGAGTAATGCCGCCGCTGCTGCAAGTTTCAGGACTTTACAAGGTGTTTCACGGGCAGTCTTCCGTGGACGGAATCAGCTTTGATATGGAGCAGGGACGCTGTGTTGCGCTGCTGGGACCCAATGGTGCCGGCAAGACGACTACGCTGCGCATGCTTGCGGGTCTCATGAACCCCAGCCGGGGCCGCATTTTATTCGAAGGGAACCCGATCGGGGACAATTACCGCAGGCAGATTGGCTATCTGCCCCAAGCTCCTGCTTTCTATAACTGGATGACCGGGGAGGAGTATATTCTGCTCGCGTCCAGGCTCAGCGGCATGGGCGGGAAGGCGGCCGCCGGACATGCCGCCGCTGTGCTTGAGCGGATGGGTCTTCAAGACGCTGCAAGGCGGCGGATCGGAGGTTACTCCGGCGGCATGAAGCAGCGTTTGGGGCTTGCGCAGGCGCTTGTCCACTCTCCGCGTTTATTGCTGCTGGATGAGCCGGTATCGGCGCTTGATCCCATCGGCCGCCGCGAAATGATGGAGCTGCTGCGGGACATCGGGAAGGAAACGAGCGTGATTTTTTCTACGCATGTGCTGCATGATGCCGAAGAAGTCTGCGACGACATTATTATGATGAACAAGGGAAGAATTGCCGAGCACGGAACGCTGACTTCCCTTCGGGCCAAGTACAACCGGCCTGTGATTATTCTGCGGGTGGAAGAAGCGGAGGAAGCCCGGCTGTGGCTGGAGACATTGCAGACCCGTTCTTTCATCCTTGAGAGCCGCCTGGAAGCTGACGGCTCCCTGCTTCTTAAGGTGGATGACATCGCGTCGGCAAGATCCGTGATTCTCCGGGAAGCGGCGGAACGCGCAATTCCGCTGCTGCGGTTTGAAGCGGGCACATTGTCGCTAGAGGATGTATTCATGGAGGCGGTGGGAGGATGAGGAATACGTGGATATTTTACCGCAAAGAAATGCTGGAAATGCTCCGCGGCTATAAGCTGCTGTGGATACCGGTTGTGTTCATGATCCTTGGCATCATGCAGCCGATTTCGGCCTACTATATGCCCGAGATTCTAAAGATGTCGGGCGACGTGCCCCCGGGCTTGCTTGAATCTTATACGCTGCCGGGGGCAGCCGAGGTCATGGCCAAGTCGCTCGGGCAGTACGGCGTGATCGGCCTGCTGGTGCTCGCGCTTTCGGCGATGAACAGCTTTGCAGGGGAGCGAGAGGGCGGAACCGCAGAACTGGTGCTGGCCAGGCCATTGACTCCGCTTGCGGCCGCCTCTGCCAAATGGCTGGCGCAGCTGACTTTGCTTGTGCTGTCTTTGGGCCTGGGCGCCGCAGGCGCAGGCTATTATATCACTCTATTGATCGGGCCTCTCCCCTGGAGCGCGGCGGTGTCCGCGTCAGCGCTGTACGGATTGTGGCTGATGTGCGCGGTCTCGCTTACGCTTCTGTTCAGCGCCTGCCTGCGCGCTCCGGCCGCGGCCTTTCTATCGCTCGCGGCCGCCGGAGGACTGGCGCTGCTGCATACGCTGCTTCCCCGTCCCCTGCGCTGGTCGCCCGCGGCTCTTCCGAAGCTGTCGGCAGAGGCGCTTTTGCGGCAGGAGTATACTTCATATGCCTGGGTTTTTCCGGTATTGTCGGGTATAGCGCTGATTGTCCTTTGCTTTCTGGGCGCCTCGCTCCTCTTTGACCGGAATAAACTGCCCCGGTTTTAGTCCCGGCTGGAAAATGTAACAACTTTTTTTCAATTTCATATTTTTGCGTGTATTTTCATTTTTGCGCCGGTTCTTCCTGTAGACAGGCCTATCTTTTTTTAGTAGACTGTGAAAAAGCACAACATGAAAGATATTGGCTCAGGAGGTAGGGCGATGCTGCGTTTAGGAGAAAAGGTTGTCATTGTCGCGGACGCTTTCGAGCAGAATCTTCCTATCGGAGATTATGGATACGTGATCGCTTACGACCGTAATCCTGATAATGCGTTTGATTATGTCATTCGCATCCCTCAGGCGAACCGGAACTTTTATGTCCCGGCTGAAGACATCGAGACAGAAGCGGATCTGCTCACTGAGGAAGCGGAGAGAACTACGCATGAAGCATTGATCGATTATGCATTGTCCACGCACAACGAGAAACTGTTTTACCAATTGATGAACGGCGAGGCCGAGCAGGCGGAAGATATAGAGACCAGTCCCAAGGAGAACATGTCCCAGGCGGAATTCATCAAGCAGGTGAATCTTCGGGCCTGGATTTAAGAGGAAAGCCGGCGCAAGCCGGTTTTTTTGTAATATCGGAGTTCCTTGGCAATAGAGGGATACGGCAGGCTTCTATCAAAGCACCCAACGGTGCTTTTCTTGTTTTCGTCCGTTTCTGTCAGGGGGGCTCCCTTGGGGCTGCGGGCATAACCGCATTGAATTGTCCACGTTTCTACAATATAATAAGTAACGTTATCCGGGCGCTTTAGCCCTTTAAACAGGAGGGATACCCAAAATGAGCATTACCATCAAGGATGTGCAGCATGTGGCCCGTCTGGCCCGTCTGCAGTTAGGCCCGGAGGAAGAGGCTGTGTTAACGGAGCAGATGAACGCCATTTTACAATATGCGGAGAAATTGAACGAACTGGATACGGAAGGCGTTCAGCCGACGACTCATGTGCTGCATGTCAGCAATGTTATGCGCGAGGATGTCGTGAAGGAGAGCCTTTCTCTTGAGGATGCGCTGCTTAATGCGCCGGAAGAAGAAGACGGACAATTCAAGGTTCCGGCGGTTATGGAATAATCTATAATAGGTAGGGAGATGACATTTTGAGCCTGTTTCAATATCGGTTGTCGGAATTACATAACATGCTTCACTCCGGACAGGTTTCGGTCAGTGAGCTGACCGAGGAATCGCTGGCTGCTGTTGCGCGGGTGGATGGAGATGTGCACGCTTTCCTCACGCTTGATGAAGAAGGCGCACGCGCAGCGGCGCGCGCGCTCGACGACAAGCTGGCATCCGGGGCGTCCAGAGGACTGCTCTTCGGAGTGCCAGCCGGAATCAAGGACAATATTGTAACCAAAGGGCTGCGCACGACCTGCGCCAGCCGTTTCCTGGATAATTATCAGCCGATTTATGACGCGACGGTTGCCGCCAAGCTGCGTCAGGCCGACGCTGTGACGATCGGCAAGCTGAATATGGACGAGTTCGCCATGGGCGGATCGAACGAGAACTCCGCATACGGCGCGGTCCGCAATCCCTGGGACCTGGAACGTGTGCCGGGCGGCTCCAGCGGCGGCTCCGCCGCGGCGGTGGCTGCGGGCGAGGTGTTCTTTGCCCTTGGCTCCGATACCGGAGGCTCGATCCGCCAACCGGCTTCATACTGCGGCGTTGTCGGCCTGAAGCCGACCTACGGTCTTGTCTCCCGCTATGGCCTCGTGGCGTTTGCCTCGTCGCTTGACCAGATCGGGCCGCTGACGCGGACCGTTGAGGATTCCGCCTATGTGCTGCAGGCGATTGCCGGCTATGACGCCCTGGACTCCACGTCCGCCAAGGTTGACATTCCGGACTATTTAAGCGCCCTTACCGGCGATATCAAAGGGCTGCGCATTGCCGTACCGAAGGAATATGTGGGCGAAGGCGTGGACGCTTCCGTCCGCGAGACCGTGCTGTCTGCGCTTAAAGTGCTGGAAGAGCTCGGCGCGGTCTGGGAAGAGGTTTCCCTGCCGCATACCGAATATGCGGTCGCGACTTATTATCTGCTGGCTTCCTCGGAGGCTTCCTCCAATCTGGCCCGCTTCGACGGGGTGCGCTACGGTGTTCGTGTTGACGAGGGCGGAGGCTTGGCGGATTTGTACCATAATTCACGGAGTCGCGGCTTCGGACCGGAAGTCAAGCGCCGGATTATGCTTGGAACCTATGCCCTCAGCTCTGGCTATTACGATGCCTACTATTTGAAGGCGCAGAAGGTGCGCACGCTGATCAAGCGGGATTTCGACGAAGTGTTTAAGAAATACGACGTGGTGATTGGACCTACCGCTCCGACGACGGCGTTCAAGCTTGGATCGCAGACCGAGGACCCGCTTACGATGTATTTGAACGATATTTTGACCATTCCGGTCAATCTGGCCGGCATCCCGGCCGTCAGCATTCCTTGCGGATTCGCCGAAGGGCTGCCTGTCGGGCTGCAGATTATCGGCAAGGAATTCGATGAGAGCACGGTGCTGCGCGTCGCGCACGCCTATGAACAGCATACCGATTACCACAAGCAGCGTCCGCAGCTGTAACCGGTCCATAAGGAGGGAACAAGAATATCATGCCATCATCCAAGTATGAAACAGTCATTGGACTGGAGGTTCACGTCGAGCTTCACACGAAGTCCAAAATTTTCTGCGGCTGCTCCACGGAATTCGGCGCGCCGCCCAATACACATACCTGTCCCGTCTGTCTGGGACATCCCGGCGTCCTGCCTGTATTAAACCGCCAGGCGGTGGAATATGCGATGAAAGCCGCCATGGCGCTGAACTGCACGATCGGCGATGTCAGCAAGTTTGACCGCAAGAACTACTTTTATCCCGACTTGCCGAAGGCATACCAGATTTCGCAGTTTGACCAGCCGATCGGCCTGAACGGATGGATCGATATCGAAGTGAACGGCGAAACAAAGCGAATCGGTATTACCCGGCTTCATCTGGAGGAGGATGCCAGCAAGCTTACGCATGTGGACGGCGGATTCGGCACGCTCGTTGACTTTAACCGGGGAGGAACTCCGCTGATTGAAATCGTCTCCGAGCCGGACCTGCGCTCCCCTGAAGAAGCCCGAGCTTATCTGGAGAAGATGCGGGCAATTATGCAGTACTGCGACGTCTCCGACGTCAAGATGGAAGAAGGCTCCATGCGCTGCGATGCGAACATCAGCCTGCGGCCCATCGGCCAGGAGGAATTCGGCATCCGCGCCGAGCTGAAGAACATGAACTCCTTCCGCGGCGTGCAGCGCGGTCTGGAGTATGAGGAGTTCCGCCAGGCGGATATTCTCGATGGAGGCGGCGAAGTCGTACAGGAAACCCGCCGCTGGGATGACGCCCAGGGCAAGACCTTCGCCATGCGGGGCAAGGAAGAGGCGCATGACTACCGATATTTTCCTGATCCGGATCTGGTTGTGCTGCATATTGACGACGCGTGGAGAGAAGCTATCCGCTCTTCCATTCCCGAGCTTCCGGATGCGCGGCGGGTCCGCTACAGCGAGGAATTTGGCTTGCCCGCTTACGATGCCGGGGTCATTACCGCATCCAAGCCGCTGGCTGACTTCTTTGAAGGAGCCCTGAATTTTACCGGCGATGCCAAGGCTGTCGCCAACTGGATTATGGGCGATCTCCTCGCCTATCTGAATAGCAATAATCTGGAGCTGTCCCAGGTCAAGATTACGCCGCAGGGACTCGGTGAAATGATCGGGCTTATCGCGAAGGGAACTATCAGCAGCAAGATTGCCAAGACGGTGTTCAAGGAAATGCTTGAGACCGGCAAGCTTCCCGCGCAAATTGTGGAAGAGAAGGGGCTTGTGCAGATCAGCGACGAAGGCGCGATCAAGGGGATCGTGGAAGCTGTCGTGGGGGCCAACCCGCAATCGGTAGAGGATTACAAGGCCGGCAAGCAGAAGGCGATCGGCTTCCTGGTCGGACAAGTAATGAAGGAAAGCAAAGGCAAGGCGAATCCGGGGCTTGTCAACAAGCTCTTGACAGAAGTGTTGAACAGTTAACATAGGAATACAATAATTGGGTAATTAATACTGAAGGCTTGTCGGCAGCGGCAGGCCTTCGGCAATAAAAGGAGCTGCCCGGTATGAGCAGAATAATCAAGCTAGATCTGCAGGACGAGGGGACGCTCGGCGACTTGTGGAGCCTTCAGCATAAAGCCTATCGCCTGGAAGCGGAGCTGATCGGGTTTAATTCCATCCCACCGCTGATCGAGACACGGGATACATTAAGACAGTGCGGCGAGGATTTTTACGGCTGCTTCAGCGAAGACGGGGAGCTGTCGGGTGCCGTAGCCACGGAAGAAGAGCGTCCGGGGAGCTTGACGATTACGCGGATGATGGTCAGCCCGGATCATTTTCGCCAAGGCATTGCCGGCAGGCTGCTGGAGCATGTATTCGCAATTCACCCGGATAAGGAGCGCTTTCTTGTATCCACGGGCAAAAAGAACGCGCCGGCCGTATCCTTATACCGCAAGCACGGCTTTATCCCCATCTCTTCCTCGGAAGTGGCTCCAGGTATCGAACTGATCGAATTTAGAAGGAGCGGCAAACGTTGATTCGGCGAAATTACATGCGAAAGGAGAAGGCCCGAATGAAACATGAACCCCGCGTGACATCGCCTTCGGAGAACCAGAAATTTTTTTCCACGATGGATCGCGGTGACGTGCAGCTGACTGTTGTTGAAGAGAGCGGCAGCCCGGAAGTCATTCCTCCCCGCCAGAAGCAACGTCCCGTCAAGCGCAAATTCATAGCCGGTCTGCTGGCAGCGATGGTCCCCGGGGCCGGTCATTTGTATTTGGGCCTTCTCCGTAAAGGGATCTCCTTTCCGTTTCTGATTGTGCTGGATATAGCGGCGCTGCTGTACTTTTCCTCCATCGGGATGCAGATCAATGTGCCTCTTCTTATTTTGCTTGCCCTGTGTATTCCGGCTGTCTATTTCTTCAATGTATATGACGCTCTGCAATCGGCGGACCGGATGATTCATTTCGGTAAAATACCCGGTGCCGCCGATCCCGTCCAAGCGCCGCGCCGGCGTTTCATCAGCGAACCGGGAATTTCATTCGGACTGCTTCTGCTGCTCGGAGGCGCAATGCTGTTCTTGTTCCGGCAAAGACCGGTCTGGCTGCGGCATTTTATTGAGCATCAGGCAGGCGCTGCCGCGGGAATTCTCCTGATTACCTTCGGAGTCATCCTTGCGGCGAGGGAGACCCTTTTGAAAATGCTTCGCAGGCGGCATGGCGACCGGATCGGACGCTTTACCGCTTCCTTTCTGCTGGTTGGAGTCGGCATTTTGCTGTTCCGGGACTGGCAGCTGGGAACCGACAATATGCTGCTGCTGCTGAAATGGTGGCCGACCGTACCCGTAATGTGGGGTCTGGAATACCTGTTCGCTTACTTGATTGCCCGGCGGCCCCGCAAAGCCGTAATCGGCTCAGGATTCCGCCCGGATTTTCGGGGGCTTCTGCCAGCAATCCTGCTTGGCGCAAGCGTGTTTATCGTCTCGGAGCAGGAGCATTATCTGCATCTGTGGAATAAGGTCAGCCTCAATTTGACGGCTGCTGCGGTCGACTACGGGGAAGCGAAAGGCAGCAAATTTCAGAAGCCGGCGCTGACGGTTCCGGTGGAACTGAACACCGCCAAGCTTGACGTTGACGCGATCAACGGGGATATATTCGTACACCGCAGCCCGATTGACCATATAGAAATCACACCTACCGTGTGGATTGACCAGTTGGAAGGAGCAAGGGCGGAAGCCGTCTCGGATCAATCGTTCATTGAAGTTGCCGAAGGCGCCACCATTAAGTTGACGACCAAGGGGAAAGCCTATGGCGAATCGGGCAAGCGCCAGCCGCGCATCGATTTGGATATAGCCATCCCGGACAACCGCCGTTTCAATCTACAAATCACAACAATGAACGGCGGGATCAAGCTGCAAAACACAGAGGCGATCCAGGACATTTCCCTTGAAACCGGCAACGGGCCGATTATTTTGTATAAAGTATTTGGCAGCGTCAAAGGGAAGACCCACAATGGAGAAGTAAGAGTCAGGGAAGTCGAGGGCGATGTGGATCTGGCAACGAACGGAGGAGATATGCGGGCCTGGGACGTTGCGGGAGCGCTGAAGCTGTCCACGGCAGTCGGCAATATCAGTGCCGAACGCAGCGGCAACGAGCTCGATGTCTCCACCAGGAACGGAAATGTGGCAATTAACGAGGTCAGATCGTCGTTGAATGCCCAGTCTCTAAATGGAATCATTGACATCCGTTCTCCGTATGTACAGGGCGACTGGAATATTTACAGCGCGGTTGGCGACATCGATCTGCGCCTGCCAGTGGAAGGCAGCTATTCCTTGAAGGGCTCCAGCAGCTATGGCGACATCGTTTCCGGTATTCCTGGACTCGTTATCGACAAAAAGACGATCTCCGGCAAAATAGGTACGGGCGAGTTCAAGGTGGAGGTTGAAGGGAACAGCAACTTAAATGTGATAAAAAATTGAACAAACTAATTTTTATTAAATAATAATCAATATAATTAACTGACTGCGTTGACAACTTTGAAAGGTCGGTCTTACAATAAATACAAGAACGTTTACTTACTACATGACCGACATGTAAAGGCGGTGACAGGGATGGGAAGCGGCGTACAGCACGCATTGGAACAATTGAAGACGACCGGTGTCCGTATTACGCCTCAGCGTCATGCGATTTTAACCTATTTAATGGAATCGATGAATCATCCTACCGCGGACGAGATTTACCGCGCGCTGGAGCCGAAATTTCCAAGCATGAGCGTGGCGACCGTGTACAATAACTTAAAAATGTTCATGGAAGCCGGAATGGTTCGCGAGCTGACCTACGGCGACAATTCCAGCCGCTTTGATGCGAATGTAACCGATCATTACCATATCATTTGTCAGGAATGCGGCAAAATCGAGGATTTTAGCTACCCGCCGCTGCATGAGGTGGAACGCCAGGCCGAGTTAACTACCGGCTTCATTGTAAATGGTTTGCGTATGGAACTTTACGGCATTTGCAGCTGCTGTGCGGGCAAGCGGCATTAAATAGGAAGTATAACTTCATAATGCATGGCGTAAGACTCCGCAGTCCTGAAAGGCGGCGGGCGCTTTGGCCAGAAAGCAACGGGAACGTGCAGAGTCCGATGAACCGCGGATCACTCACGTTTTCTTTTTTTAAAATATCTGCATTTTCCCTACTTTAAATTTAGCAGAGTATGGAGGACATATCTTGAACAGAAGACAGAAGTATGGACACGGAGGCGCCGTTAGGCGAAGCCGAGTTCTTCGCAGGTTGGCGGGATTGTTAATCATTGCGGCGGCTGCCTGCGCGTTAATCTTTTATGTGCTGCCTAATCCGTTTCATGTCGACCCGGAGTGGAAGGGGGCGGACAAGCCTATTTTCGTCAAAGGGCAATATACCGGATATTCTGCATCCGGAACCGGGGAGAGCCTGCTGCTGCCCCTTCCGCTTTTGAAAAAAGAAGTGGATTCCTCCATCCGGTACGAATCCGGCACGAAGTCGGTCATTCTTACGACGGACAGCAAGCTTTTATATATGCAGGCGGATAAGACAGCCGCCAGTCTTAATAATAAACCGATTCAGCTTCGGCTGGCTCCCGAAGAACGCGGCGGAGTCACCTATTTGCCGGCCGAGCCGCTTAAGAGCCTGTATGGCCTGGACGTGCAGGAGAATGGGGATACGGGAGCGGTTCTGTTGATGGCTGCCGGTGACACGGTGCCGATGGGAGAGGTGCAGAAAGAGAAGGCCGCGCTGCGTACGGAGGCGACGATTCACGCGCCGGCCTTGGCCGATATGGTGCCAGGGACGAGAGTGAGGATCTGGAGTCGGCAGGGAGAGTGGCTGTATGCCCAAATGGATAACGGTTATGCCGGTTATGTAAAGGCGGCGGATATTGCGGAGACCGGGGTCAAGACGGTGGAGAAGAAGACGCCAGCGCCAACCCGCGCGGAGCGAAGCTGGGACGGCAAAGCCGTGAATCTGACCTGGGAAGCCGTGTACGACCGAAATCCGAATCCTGCGTCTATCGGCAAGCTAAGCGGTGTTAATGTCGTGAGTCCCACATGGTTTAAGATTGTGGATGGCGAAGGAAACGTGCGCAGCCAGGCGGATCAGGCCTATGTAAAATGGGCGCACGGTCAGGGAATGGAAGTGTGGGGATTGCTAAGCAACGGCTTCGATCCCGATTTGACCGCGCGAGCGCTATCCACCTATGAGAAGCGAATGCGAACGATCGTACAAATGCTGGAATACTGCGATCTTTACAATCTGGACGGCATTAATATCGATTTTGAAAATGTATATACCAAGGATGGCGGCAACGTAACCCAGTTTATGCGCGAGCTGAAGCCGATGGCCCAGGCGAAAAATCTCATTCTTTCCATCGACGTCACTCCCAAATCAAGCAGTGAAATGTGGTCGCTATTCCTCGACCGGCGTTCGCTCGGCGCGTTAGTCGATTTTATGATTGTTATGGCATATGATGAGCACTGGGCTTCCAGCCCCGAGGCGGGTTCGGTAGCATCGCTTCCTTGGGCGCGGGCCTCGGCAGAGCGCATTCTCGGGGAAGATGCGGTTCCGGCGAAGAAGCTTGTGCTGGGCGTCCCGCTGTATACCCGAATTTGGACGGAGAAGAAGGCTGGCGGGAAGACGAAGGTAAGCTCCAAGGCGGCTGGCATGGATACGGTTGCCGATATTATCCGTTCCAGGCAGCTGACCCCCGTATTTTCCGAAAATGCCGGACAAAACTATGTGGAATACAAGGAGGACGGAGTTCTCCGCAAAATCTGGATTGAGGACAAGGTGTCGCTGCAGTCGAGAGTGAAGCTGGCCCAATCTCTGGGGCTGGGCGGGGTTGCTTCCTGGAACCGCAGCTTTGCCGGAGATGAGGCATGGGAAGCGCTGAACGGAATTCATCAATAGGCGAGATATAAACAAAGAGGCTTCCGGAGATGGAGGCCTCTTTTCCTTTTGACTGCCGGTTTGACTCCGCTGTGGATGCTTCCATGCGCTCGGATTGCGGTTGGCTATTGCTTAATCTGTCCGTTTTTTAGCTGCTTTGAGGTTATGGTCGCCTGCTGAGGGTCCAGGGTAAGCATGGTATGGCAGAACATACAGCGATCTGTTTTGCCGAGCATTTTGGTCAGTTTGCCGCACTCCGGGCACTCCAGCTGAACAGCGCTTGTAGAAAGCATGCCGGCCCAGAAGTAAATCGCCAGACTGGCCATCATGGATACCAGGCCGATAACAAGCCCGAATGCCGCAAATATTTTGCCTGTCTGCCCCCAGAACACAATGCCGGCCGTTCCCAGGATCATGAGCCCCATGCCTAACATGGTCAGCGCCAGACCCCATGTGCGAAAAGCGTTAATCTTGGCGGATTTAAAGGTCATGAGTCATTTCTCCCAGCAAAAATATAGTTCGGTCGTCCGGAAGGAACTAACATGAAAATGTAGAATAATTAGATTATTAAGATAAGAGAATTATAACTGAATTGACGCAAAATCGCCAAATTTGATGGAGGACGATATGGAATTATCCAATCTGACATTATTGAATGGAGATATTTTTGACGCGAACGCTATTGGAGCGATTGCTTTGAATTCCCAAGGCAAGGCTCTTTTTCAAAGCGCCCTTCTTCATGAATTCGATAGGGTTGTCATGCTTCTGCACGAGAATGGGGGAGAGAATCGGCTTGTCGGCAACATGATCTCAGGCGAATTACGAACCCAGACGCTTAGAGTCGGGCTTTCGATGCTGAAGCGCTCCATCATAACAGGAGACAATAACGAGCTAATTACCTGTCTGCTGGAAGGCGAGATTATTTGGGACCCTCAGGAGATTCTGGAGCGGCTCCGGACTGAAGTGAATGCCTTTGATCAGCCGCTAAGGGAACGGATGATGTTTATGGAGTTTGCCCGGTTTCTGCATATGTATGTGAAGTCTAAGCGTTACTTGCAGGCCGGCTGTTCCATGGATTCTTACAATTGCATTCTAATGGCTCTGTATCATTGGGCGCGGATGGAGGTCAGCGAAGCGGGTCATTATCCGACGCCGGCGGTATGGGAGCAGGTGAAGAGTCTGAATAACTCGGTTTATAAGCTGTACGAGGAGCTGACGGTCAGCGGCGAAACGATGGAGCAGCGAATTCAGCTTGTTCAGCTTGCTTGCGAGTTCTCCCTTGTGTCCAAAATGAGCGACTGCTGCAAGTGGTTTCTTGACCTTCTGAAGGAGCGTAAGGAACCGTGGAGCATTGAAGAGCTTCTCATGCATTCCGAACTTAAAAATGTGGAGCCCGAACTGCCGTTTGTCCTTCGCAAGCTGGCATCCCGATCGCTGATTCGGGAAATTGCGTCTTGGAGCGACGCTGGCGGCGGGTATCGGATACGATATACCTTTTAGTGCAATCCCAATTTTAAAATATCGAGCTTGTTTATGAACTGGAGAGGCGTAGCGCTCTCTTTTTTTTATTGTATTACGGAAAAGGAGAGAGATGAACGATAATATTGTAGTTGACTCTTGGGTCGTTCATGTGATACATTATAACTCGTCCCTCGGGAGTGAACAGTGCTCAAACGTTCATAAAGACAACCAAAATAAAATTAATTTTTAAAAAGGGTTGACTAATCTGAGGCTGACGTGATATATTATAAAGGTCGCCGCATGAAACACAGTGGTGAACTGAGAGAGACATTGATCTTTGAAAACTGAACAACGAGTGA
>NZ_ASSC01000459.1 GCF_000520735.1 Paenibacillus forsythiae T98 | reverse complement strand
CAACGCGCCGCTGCGTCTGGCGCCGGACCGGATTCGCCTGATGGCGGATTGGGTGAAGTCCTTGACGGAGCGCCTGGAGCAGGCGAAGGCGGCGGGGGAATGTCCCCGCCGGATCTGGTTCGTCGGCGAGACGGCCGCGCACGGCAGCGTGGAACCCCTTAAGCCGCTGGAGGGCTTATCCGAGCTGCGCGCTCTGCCTTACGAGCTGGAAGGGCGCTGGATCGGGTTTCTCGGGGAGGCGCGGCATGCGTCCGGAGATATCGACGAGGCGCACAGCCTGATTCCCAATTATACGCAGCTTGCGGAGGCGGAAGCGAATCTGCTCAAAGCCGGCAAAGGAGGCCTGAATTCGAGATGACGGAATCGGAACCGGCTAGAGAGCGGGAGGAAGGTCTTGGTTTTCGGCAGATGAAGGTGGAAGATATCCCCGATATTCTCGTAATCGAGCATGAAGCCTTTACGATGCCCTGGACAGGAGAGGCTTTCCGCAATGAGCTTACGCATAATCATTTTGCCAGATATATGGTTATGGAGTTTGATGGCCGCATTATCGGTTATGCGGGAATGTGGGCGATTGTGGACGAGGCGCATGTGACGAATATTGCGCTGCTGGAGGCGTACCGGGGGCGCAAATGGGGCGAAAGACTGCTGGATGAGCTGATGAAGACCGCCGCCTATCTCGGGATGAAATCGATCACGCTGGAGGTGCGGGTATCGAACGAGGTCGCCCAGAACCTGTACCGCAAAAAAGGCTTCCGGCCCGCAGGACTGCGCAAGGGATATTATTCCGATAACCGTGAGGATGCGCTGATTATGTGGGCGGACCTGCCGTCTTATCTGGATTATGGGGTTATGGAAGGAAGAGTGGGACTGGAATGAACGAAACAACGGGCGCTGCTAAGCCTGTCTATATATTGGCGATCGAGACTAGCTGCGACGAGACGTCGGCGGCTGTCGTAAGAGACGGCTGGGAGGTATTGTCGAACATCATCTCCAGCCAGATCGAAACTCACCGCGCTTTCGGTGGTGTGGTGCCTGAAGTGGCCTCCCGCAAGCATGTAGAGGTCATTACGCTTATTGTTGAAGAGGCGCTTGCGCGGGCCGGGATCACTCCGGATAGGCTGGACGCGGTGGCGGTAACGCAGGGACCGGGGCTGGTCGGCGCGCTGCTGGTCGGCGTTGTGGCAGCCAAAGCGCTCGCGCTGGCCTGGAACAAGCCGCTGATCGGGACGCATCATATCGCCGGACATATCTACGCGGGCCGGCTGGTGAAGGAGCTGAAGTACCCTTGCCTGGCGCTGGTCGCTTCCGGGGGACATACGGAGCTGGTCAGTCTGGAGTCGGCAGGGCGCTTCCGGATCATCGGGCGCACGCGGGACGACGCGGTCGGCGAAGCCTACGACAAGGTGGCCCGGGCGCTCGGATTCCCGTATCCCGGTGGTCCGCATGTGGACAAGCTGGCGCATGAAGCAGCGGAAGCGGCGGCGCTTCCCCGGGTATGGCTGGAGCCGGATTCGTACGATTTCAGCCTCAGCGGCCTGAAGTCGGCGGTGCTGAATCTGGTGAATCAGAGCCGGATGAAGGGGCTGGAACCTGATGTGGCGGCTATTGCCCGGGGCTTTCAGGAGTCGGTCGTCGAGGTGCTGGTGGAAAAGGCCGTCCGCGCCGTCCGCGCCACGGATGCGCGGCAGCTTCTGCTGTGCGGCGGCGTGGCCGCGAACCGGGGGCTACGCGAAGCGCTGGCGGACCGTTGCGACAAGGAAGGCATTGAGCTGATCATTCCTCCGCCCGTGTACTGCACGGACAACGCCGCGATGATCGGCGCGGCCGCTTACGTGAAATGGACCCGTGACGGCGGAACGCCGCTGGATATGGTGGCCGATCCCGGGTTCTCCCTGGAAGAGTGGTCGGTCAAGGCTATTGACAGCTAGGAAGGTCCGAGCGTATAATCATGGCAATCATAATGATAAACGCGATGAGCGGAAGCAGTAAGGTTATTCCGGGATGAAGAGAGCTGCGGGGCGGTGCGACGCAGCCGAAGGAAGCCTGAACTCGTCCGGGAGCGGAGCGGCGGAAGAGATGCATGTCCGGTTACTGGAAAGTACCGGGAGACATGCGTCAACCGGCAGTGCACGGCCGGAGAAGAGTACGCCGTTACGGGTCGTCCCCGTGAAAGGACGGTCATTCGGAAAGGAAAGAAGCCGTTATTCTCTACCGGACCGTATGATTGCAAAGTGGATGTATCGGAGAGCCGCCTTAGGGCGCGCTTGAATGATAGATCAACAAGAGTGGTACCGCGAAGGCACAGCCTGTCGTCTCTTGATGAGACGACGGGCTTTTTTTATTGATATTGAAGACAATATAACGCGATGAACGGGAGCAGTAGAAGGAAGGATGGCAAGGCAGAGAGCTGCGGGTTGGTGCGACGCAGCGGTCATCCCCCTTTGAATCTCGCCCGGGAGCGTGAGCGGCGGAAACTGCGGCTTGGCGCCGCGCTGACTATGGAATCCGGGACGGCCGAACCGGTATCCGGGCAGCGCGCTCAAGCGGCGAGGTACGCGGCTTACGGATCGTCCCCGTTACCGGACATTCCCAGGCAGGGCACTGCCGCAGCGGCGTGCGCCGCCTGGGAAGATAAGCTGGACGCTGCCAAGGGGAAGACCCCGCTAAGGGCGCGTCAAGAAGAGTGGTACCGCGGAGGGGAAACCCGCCGTCTCTTTGGAGGAGACGGCGGGTTTTTATGTTTTCCGGCGGACGGAGGCCACTACACAAACTTTGACAAATCGGGAGGAATTGATTATGACCATGCAGCCAAACAGGAAGATACACATTTTCGATACGACGCTCAGAGACGGGGAACAGGCGCCTGGAGCGAGCCTGACGCCGGAGCAGAAAATCGTGCTCGCGGGCAAGCTGGCCGAGCTTGGGGTGGATGTGCTGGAGCCGGGATTCCCGGTCTCCAGCCCCGGAGATTTTGCGGCGGTCCAGACGATTTCCCGCCAGATCCGGAACGTGGAAATCTGCGGCTTCGCCAGAGCCGTCAGGGGCGATATTGATGCGGCGGCCGAGGCGACCCGGGATGCCGAGCGCCGGCGCATCCATCTGTTTATTTCCTCCTCCGACATCCATCTGCGCCATCAGCTGCGCAAGAGCCGGGCCGAGGTCGTGGCGACTGCCCGGGAGATGACGGCTTATGCCCGCCAGTTCTGCGATACGGTGGAGTTTACGGCCATGGATGCCGCGCGCACGGGCATCGACGACCTGATTGAAATGGTCGAAGCGGTCATCGAGGAAGGCGCGACGATCATCAATCTGCCCGATACGGTCGGCTACGCGCTGCCCCAGGAATACGGCGAGATGTTCCGGCGGGTGCGGCAGGGCGCCCGGGGCGGCGACAAGGTTATCTACAGCGCCCACTGCCATAACGATCTCGGCCTTGCCGTCGCCAACAGCCTTGCCGCGATCGCCGGCGGCGCGACACAGATTGAAGTGACCGTCAACGGGGTCGGAGAGCGTACGGGGAACTGCGCACTCGAGGAACTGGCAATGGCGCTCGAAACCCGGGGGGAGGCGCTGAACGCCAGAACCGGCCTGACCCTGAACAAGCTGTACGAGACTTCGCGCCTGGTCAGCGAGATGATGCATTTTCCGCTCGCCTACAACAAGCCGGTCGTGGGCCGGAACGCGTTCCAGCACGAATCGGGCATTCATCAGGACGGGCTGCTCAAAGACCGCAGCACCTATGAAATTATGGACCCGGAGCGCCTTGGCATCCCGCGCAGCATGATTATCCTGGGCAAGCATTCCGGCCGTCACGCGCTGAAGGACCGGGCCGCCCAATACGGCATCACCCTGGAGCCTGCCGAGCTGGAGGAATTGTACGAATCCTTCAAGCTGCTGGCGGACCGCCAAAAAACCGTCAGCGACGATGAGCTGCTGCAGCTAATCAGGCAATCGGCCGGCAGCCAGGCATAAGCTTATAAGCCGGGAGGGATTTCCGCGCCGCCTGTACATCGAGCCGTCCACTTACGGGCTTTGAAGGACGCCGCCCCTAAGCGCATCTTTTCCGCTGTTTAAAGCGTGCGGGAGAGATGCGTTTTTTGCAGGACAGGCATAGAGAGACGTTTTTTGTCAAGCTGTGGATAAGGTTATCCACATATTCCGCTCAATCTGTGTAAAAATCGTGTAAAAGCAGCACTCAAGGCTGTTTGTTTAATGACCGGAACAGGGTGTAAGTTTTTCACAGGCAGGTGCGCAAAATGTGGATAATGTGGATAATCCGGTGGATAAAAAAGACTTGACACAATAAACGGCGGTCTGACGCATAAAAAAAGGCCCGGCGGGCCTTTTTTTGGCAACAGTTATGCACGAAATCTGGGGACAACTCTGTGGATAATGGAGTGTGGCCAAATTCGAAATTGTTCGGAAAATGTAAGGCTTCTTTCTCTCATTATTCGTCAGCCAGCACTTCCCATTCGCTAAAAAATCCGGAAAGGCGCTGTTTCTTTTCGTTCAGATTCCGCTCATGCTCCTGGAGCACCGTATAGTCCTGATAGACCTCCGGCTTCGTCATCTCCGTTTCGATGGCCGCGATCTCCTCCTCCAGTCCGGAAATGGCGTCTTCCAGTTCGGCCAGCTTCCGCTGGCGGCTGCGTTCCTCGCGCTTGGCCTGTTTGTCGGCCTCATACGAAGAGACGCCCCCTTTTTCGGGAGAGGGGGATACGTACCTTTCGGAGCCGGCCGCAGAAGAGGAGGGAGGGCTGTCAGCCGCTTCGCTTGCCAGATCCTCCAGTTCTCCCTTTTTGGCGATATAGTCGTCGTAATTTCCAAGGTACTGGTCGATCCCGCCCGGATGAAGCTCCAGCACGCGCTCCGCCATCTTGTTCAGGAAATAGCGGTCATGGGAGATGAAGAGCAGCGTGCCTTCAAAATCAATCAGCGCCGACTCGAGCACCTCGCGGCTGACCAGATCGAGATGGTTGGTCGGTTCGTCGAGGATCAGCATATTCGCTCCACGCAGCATCAGCTTGGAGAGCGCGACACGCGCCTTTTCGCCGCCGCTGAGCGCGGAAATTTTCTTCTGTACGTCCTCGCCGCTGAACAGGAAGTTGCCGAGAATCGTCCGGATTCGCGCTTCCTCCAGCATCGGGTATTCGCTCCACAGCTCCTCAAGTACAGTGTTCTGCGGATTCAGCCGGGTCTGCTCCTGGTCATAGTAGCCGATCTTGACCTTGGCTCCCCAGCTCACGCTTCCCGCGGAAGGCTCCCGGGTTCCAGTGAGACACTGTAGCAGCGTTGATTTGCCGATACCGTTGGGGCCGATCAGGGCGGCCGTATCTCCCCGGCGAAGCTCGAAGGACGCATTTTTGAACAAGGGCGCTCCCTCGCCGAAGGCCACGGCGGCTTCCCTGACCTGGAGCACCTCCCTGCCGGATTGAAAATCCGGTTCAAAGGAAAAGTTCGCTTTCTTCAGCTCGCCGAGCGGACGTTCGATCCGGTCCATCTTTTCCAGCGCCTTGCGCCGACTCTGCGCCCGCTTGGTTGTCGAGGCCCGTACGATATTGCGCTGCACGAACTCCTCCATTTTGGCAATTTCGCCCTGCTGCTTCTCGTACTGCTTGAGTCTGCTCTCGTACTCGGCTTCCTTAAGATCCACATAGCGGCTGTAATTCCCCGTGTACCGGTGCGATTGATGCCGCTCGATTTCCACAATGGTCGTGACGAGCCTGTCAAGGAAGTAGCGGTCATGGGATACGACCAGAATGCCTCCGGAATATCCCCGCAAATAATCCTCCAGCCAGGTTAGCGTCTCAATGTCCAGATGGTTGGTCGGTTCGTCCAGCATCAGAAGATCCGGGGCTTGAAGCAGAATGCGGGCGAGCGCAAGGCGGGTCTTCTGTCCGCCGCTCAAGGTCGCGATCGGTGTATCCGGAGGGAAATCCCCGAAGCCCATGCCGTGCAGGACGCTGCGTATTCGCGTGTTCATTTCGTATCCGCCCCGGTCCTTGAACCAGTCCGAACGCTGGGAGTAGCGCTCCAGCAGCTCTGCGTAACGTTTCTCGTCCTCCGCAGCGTCCGGATCGGCGATCTGCTGCTCCAGTTGCCGAAGCTCCGCCTCGGCTTCGATAAGCGGAGCGAAGACAGACAGCATTTCCTCGTGAATGGTCCGTTCCGATTGCAAGCCGCTATTTTGGGCCAGATAACCTACCGTCGTTTCCTTCGATTTATGAATATGGCCGCCGTCAAAGGATAGCTCCCCGGCCAGTATTTTCAGCAGGGTTGACTTGCCGGCTCCGTTGACCCCGACTAGTCCCACCCGTTCCCGCTCGTTTACTTGCAGGTTGATGCCTTCCAGCACGGGCTGGATGCCGTATAATTTCGTGATACCTGTCGCTTGAAGAAGCATATTGATGAATCCTCCACCCTTAAGCCGCTTGCAGCTCCGTTCAGCGCCGCTTACGGACTTTTATTCCTGAATATAGTGTACATGAAAAGACTTTTTTGCGCGAGGTCGAAGGGTTCCGGGGCTATCTTGGCGAAATTAAAGCAAGAGTGGTAAACTGAAGGTAGTGAATTGCCTTGCAATGTCAGACATTAATGCCGCTGCCCGCTGCGTAAGGATGCGGGCTTTCAGCGGAAATTCATAGATCCCGGTTAGCCGGGGATAAGAGCAAGCATGATAAAGGAGGCAGAAGGGTGACAGACGGGAATTTGCAGCTTGCCGCCTCCAAGCGCGAGCTGCGCCGCCGCGCCGCCGCTGTCCGTGACGGAATAGATCCGGCGCGGCGGGCGGAGTGGTCCTCACTCGCGTGCCGACATGCATGGAAGTGGCTGGAGGAGACCGGTGCGAAATCGCTGATGTTCTACGTTCCGTTCCGCTCCGAGCTGGATACGAGTCCTTTGATCGAGTGGTGCTGGAAGGAAAAACGTGAGATTATTCTTCCCCGGGTCCATGCGGGTTCCGGGGAGCTGTCGCTCCATAAGGTGAAGTCGTGGAACGAGCTTGTCCAGGGTGCATACGGCATTCCCGAGCCCGCAGAGACTTCTCCGGCGATAAGGGAGGAGGACGGGCCGTCGGTTGTCTTTGTCCCGGGCCTCGCCTTTGATGACAGGGGAGGAAGGCTCGGTTACGGCCGGGGGTATTATGACCGGCTGTGGGCCAATTTCTTCAGGGGTTCCGCTTCCGGGGCGCGAGCGAACACAGTTTGGGTCGGCACCGCATACGGCGCGCAGATGCTGCCCGAAGTGCCGATGGATGTCCATGACGCTTATATGGACATGGTGATTACCGAGGAAGGCATGCTGTATTGCCAAGCGAAAGGGGACTAACGAAGATGGAGCTGACTCATTTCAACGGACAGGGAAGAGCCCGCATGGTCGATGTGAGCGACAAGGAAGTGACCAAGCGTGCGGCGACCGCGCAGAGCATGGTACGGATGGCGCCGGACACGCTAAGCGCCATCAAGGCCGGCTCAATCGGCAAAGGCGATGTGCTTGCTGTGGCCCAGGTCGCAGGCATCATGGCGGCGAAGAAGACGGCCGACTGGATACCGATGTGCCATCCGCTGCCGCTCACGGGCGTCGATATTCACTTTTCGGACAACAACTCAGATGAGCTTTATATAGAAGCGACAGTCAAGACCACCGGCAAGACAGGGGTAGAAATGGAGGCGCTGACCGCCGTTTCCGCCGCTGCGCTTACGGTATACGATATGTGCAAGGCCCTGCAAAAGGATATGGTGATCGGCCCGACGCTGCTTGCGTCCAAGACCGGCGGCAAGAACGGCGATTATGCCCGCGAGGAAGCGTAAGTTAGCGTATCATTACATAAACGAGGATAGAGAGGAAGGAGAACCTATGGCGTGGAAGACAGCAATCCTGACGGCCAGCGACAAGGGGGCCCGGGGCGAGCGGGAGGATACGAGCGCCCAGGTCATCCGCGAACTGGTTGAGGAGGAACTTGGAGGGGAAATCGTAGAGTACCGGATTGTACCCGATGAACTGGACGAAATTATTGCCGCGCTTATCGAATTGACCGATTATTTTCAAGCCGACCTGGTGCTGACCACGGGAGGAACCGAACTGGCGATCCGCGATGTGACGCCGGAAGCGACGCGCCGGGTGATTGAGCGGGAAGTGCCGGGGCTGCCGGAGGCGATGCGCAGCACGGTGATGCAGAAGAACCGCGCCGCCATGCTGTTCCGCGGAATCTCCGGCATTCGCGGCCGGACGCTGATCGTTAATCTCCCGGGCACGCCCAAGGGCGTGCATGAGCATCTGGCCGCCATCATGGACCAACTGCCGGAGGCGCTGCTGATGGTTACCGGGCAATATCGGCAGTAACGTCATGCGGCGTCTGGCGTTTAACAGGTGTTCTTCCTTAAACAACTGTCTTTCGTTTGACTTTCGACACAGATAACAGATGCATGTGTGATATAAATTATGGTATTATGGATATGTCGAAAACGGTATCATGAACGGAACACGGGACAGGGAGGAATGAACATGTTAAACGGGATCGGGGCGCCGGGAATCGTACTGCTCGTCATTCTGGCTTTGCTGCTCTTTGGTCCGAACAAGCTGCCCGAACTTGGCCGTGCGGTTGGCAGAACCTTCCGCGAGTTCAAGGAAGGGACCCGCGATATCATTGCCGAGACCGAGCCGGCGGTCAAGAGCGAGGCGCCTGCGCCGGCGGCGCAGAATGCTTCCGTTTCCCAGGAGAAGCGTTTGCCGGAATAACACCGCGAGGTTGAATGACAAGACTGCACGCGGAGGCGCCCTTAAGTCCCCGGACTTCACGGGGGCGCTTCTTTTTTGAAATATTGAACGCCGCAGGCGGTTCTTCTTGCGTTGTCAATCGGATAATCCGGCGCCCCGGGTATGACGATCTGGCAAGCTTTGCCGAACAAGACGCTGAGCGGGGACGGCGGCCTAAACGGCAGGAGGGGGAGGGGCATGCCTTTGCAATCCGGAGCCATGACGGTGGCCGAGCATCTTACGGAGCTGCGCAAAAGAATTATATACGTGCTGGTCG